>NZ_JBHTYZ010000004.1:0-83582 GCF_042790515.1 Brevibacterium sp. NPDC056726
GAATGCTAAGCGATCAGAGCTAAGCAATCAGGTGATTGTCCTTGGTGTGGCTGGGATCCGGGACGATCACGGACACACTTTTTGGCCTATAACCCCGCCTCTACGACCTCGGCGTGCTTCGCTCCGTGCTGGAGGAGGCCGTCGAGATCGCCGTCGCCGATGCTCGCGCCGACGGGGTGACCTGGGTCAGGATCGGCGACGCCCTCGGCGTCACCCATCAGGCCGTCATCAAGCGCTACCGCAAGGGCGGTGGTCGCTGATGCGAACCGACGCCCGCAACCCCAGCACCGCTCCCGCCGACCTGACCCCGCCCGGAGGGCCTGGCCTGGCACCCGCCGAAGGCGGGATGCCCGTCGTCGTGAACTCCAAGAGTTCTGAGACCCTCATTCGTTCCTACGGGCGCGGCAAGGGCTTGTCGATTGCCGCGCCTTGCAACAACACGCCTGGTCAGAAGGCGTTTCTGCGCTCGCTCCGTCACGCGGCCACGCGGGATCATTTGGGGTCTCATTTGGGGGTCAATAGGGGGTCATTTAGGCGCCGGACTCCCTCTGAGAGTCGTCGCGCCTCCCACGGTGGGGGTAGTCGCCGTGGCTAAGCAGGAGAACAACCCGACGAGCATCGGGCTCACGCAGTACCTCGATCCGTCGTACTGGACCTGGGCCGCCGAGGACGCGAACGGTGCCGCGCTGCTCCGGCAGGGAGCCGAGACGATCCTCGCCTACGTGGTGCAGCGGCTCGAGGCCATCGGCTGCGAGGTCATCGAGGCCTACGGCATCGTGCACGACAAGGACGAGCGCGAGGTCTGGAGCGACACGGAGAAGGCGCTCGTGGTCGAGCCGAAGCCCGAGCACCTGCACGCGGTCATCAAGTTCGCCAGCCGCGCGAAAAGCGCCCCGCTGGATCGGCTCGCGTTCGGCATCGGCGTCGAGCCTCAGTACGTCGAGAAGCCCGGTCGCGGGCGGTACGCCTTCGACAACATGCTGTCGTATCTGACGCACGTGAAGTACGCGGACAAGCACCAGTACGCGCCGTCGGAGGTCGCCACGGTGCGCGGGCCGGACTACCTCGGCATCGATGCCCAGCGCCGGGAGACGTGGCTCAAGGGTCGCGCGCACGTGAAGAAGAAGGTCGTCGCCGAGAATTTCGAGGACATGCGTGAGCGCGTGCTCCAGGGAGAGGTCACGCGCGATCAGATCATGCTCACCGATGAGCTGTTCGACATCTACTCCCGGCATCAGCGGGAGATCGACGACGCTCTGTCGGCCTACGGCCAGCGCCGCGCGTACCGGGCGGCGGCGAAGCTCCGCGCCGGGGAGTTCTCGACGCACGTGGTGTTCGTCCACGGGGATGCCGGGATCGGCAAGACGCGGTTCGCCACGGACTTCATCACGGCAGCGCTCGACTCGGTGAACGCCCACGGCGAGCGGTGGCAGGTCTACCGGGCCGCGACGGGGAACCCGCTCGATGACTGGCGCGGGGAGGAAGTGCTGCTGCTCGACGATCTGCGGGCCTCGGCGATGGACGCGAACGACTGGTTGCTGCTGCTCGATCCGTTCAACGCTTCTCCGGCGAAGGCTCGCTACAGGAACAAGGGGGAGGTGGCCCCGCGGCTCATCGTCATCACGGCCACCATCGAACCCGTCGAGTTCTTCTACTACGCCCGACAGAAGGGCAACGTGGACGAGGCGCTGGACCAGTTCATCCGTCGCCTGGCGTCCGTGGTGAAGGTCTTCCGCGCCGATGACATCAACCGGTACCTCGTGCAGCACATCGGGAAGATCGAGCCTTACGAGTGGCACCAGTGCAGCGTTCCGGCCGCCGCGCACACGCCCGGCATGTACGGCAACGCGTACCACCAGAACGCCGGGTCGCGGGAACTGACCTACGGTCCCGAGACCTCGGCGGAACACGACGCGGACGGCGCGGTCGCCGAGCTGCTGGGCGGACTCGCGGTGCGCAGCCCAGACGTGCCGATGGCGCTGATCGGAGGTGCGGCATGAGCACCGAGCTCGATGGACACTTCCAGGGGATCGAAGGGGGCGGAGCCCCCTCGCAAGCAGCCACGGAGGGCACGAGCGCCAGCGATGTGTCCGACGGGGCTACTGCTTGCCACTCTGGCGTACAGGTGGAGCAGCAGGCCGACTCCCCGGTGAGCACCGGTCGGGCTGATGCGGAGGTTGTGCGGCAGAGTCACGGCGGCGCGAAGCGTCGTCGTGGCAGCGGCGGGCGGCTCGATACCCGCTTCGATGACGCCACGCTCGGGGCGCTGCGCACTCGTGCGAAGCGGCTCGGGCTGGCTCCGAGCACGTGGGTGCGGAGCGTCGTGCGCGATGCCCTGCACGCCTCTCGGAGCGAGGAGCTGGACGCCGCCGTGGCCGCACGCCTGCTCGGGGTCGAGACGCGCGCGCAGGCCTCGGCGGACGCCCGGGAGCTGGCCGCGCAGGTGCGCCCGCTGGCGATCAACGTCAACGACCTGGACCGCCGTGCACGGGCCGGTGAGGCGGTGGCGCTGTCGGCGGAGGTGCCCGAGCTGATCGAGCTGCTGCGCGAGGTCCGCGCCCTGCTCGGTGATCGGACGGTCTCATGAGCACCACGCACTACAGCCCGAGCACGAGCGCCGCGGACACGGAGCGCTACATCCGGGGCAAGGAGGACGAGCGCGGGGTCGCGGTCACGTGCGACGTGCCGGGAGGCCCGGGAGCGTTCTCGGCGCGCGCCCGCGCGCTCACGCAGCACACGAAGCGCGACGTCGAGGCGCTGCACTACAGGCAGAGCTTCAGCGATGAGGAGTTCGACCCGAAGAGCCCGGAGGACGTGCAGCGGGTGAATGATCTGGGCTACCTGCTGGCGAAGAGGATGCACCCGGATTCGGACTGCCTCGTCTTGACGCATGTGGATGGACGTGGCCGCAAGCCGCACAACCACATCTTGGTCATCAACCACAACAACCGGACCGGGAAGGCGCTCAGCGACTACCGCACGTTCCACGACCGCAAGGCCGGGAACCAGCGGGGCGTGCAGTCGGCGAACGACGAGCTGATGCGCGAGCACGGCCTCTCGGTCGTGAAGCGGCTGGAGCACGCGCCGAAGGACTGGGAGCTGCGCCGCGAGGACTTCGCTGAGGGTGGGCTCGACCGTGAGATGGGCGACCGTATGAGCGCAGCCCTGGCCGATCCCCGCGCGGTGGATAAGGCCGGTCTCGAAGCGGTGATCGAGGAGCAGAACCAGCGGCTCGGCGACGACGAGCGGGTGCCGCGGATGCGCCTGCACACCGCCGTCAGCAAGCGGGGCAAGAACGTCGGCAAGGAGACGTGGACGCTCTACATCGAGGACCGCCGCGGCGAGTCCGGGCGCGCCGAGCGCCGCAAGCGCACGAGCGCCCTCTCTGCGGACTTCACCCCGGAGGGCGCGCAGGCGTTCTTCGACTACCACCAGCAGCAGAAGGAGCAGGACCATGAGCGCAGCGCTCGATCGATTGAAGCAGCAGAACGCGCAGGACGAGCAGCGGCAGCAGCTCGGCAGTCCGGAGACGATGGAGGCGTTGACCTCGATCCTCGCCGCCGTCGAGGCGCAGAATGCGAGGCTCGACCGGCTGGCCGAGCAGCAGAAGAAGCTCGCGGGGTTCGTGAAGGTCATGGACGAGGAGACGACGAGGCGGCTGGAGCGGATCACGGCCCCGCCGTCGACCTCCTCGCCCTCCAGCGACGTGTCCGAGAGGATCGCGAGTATCGCGAGCAGGCAGAGCGAGATCGCGAGCACGCTCGGCGAATTCGCGCAGAGTCTCGACGGCGAGAAGCTGAAGAGCGCCTCGCAGAGCTTGATCGTCGAAGCGCAGAGGAATCACACAGTTACGACCGCAGCATGTGAAGCGCTCAAGGCACAGGCCGACGAGAGCAGGGCGCTCGTGAGCAGGGTCGGCGGTGCCGTGCAGCGGATCGAGAAGCGCACCGAGGAGCGCGTGCAGAAGGCCGTCGAACAGGTCGCCGGGGAGGCCTCGGCCACGATGACGGCGAACCTCGACGCCGCGAACGAGCGGGCCGAAAGGGTCATCGCCGCGACGGCGAAGGTCGAGGCGCGCCAGCTCTGGAGCGCCGCCGCCGCGATGCTCCTCGCGCTCGTGCCGCTCGCGATGCTGGTCGCGGGCGTCTGGATGGCCGTAGCGGGCCTGATCACGGGTGCTCAGTGGGCGCTGGACGTGGACGGGAGCGTGTGGCTCGGCATCGGGCGCTGGCTCGTGGTCAGCGCTGGTCTCGCCAGTGCCGGCTACGCCCTCTTCGCCTCCGCCCGCTGGATCGTCGGCCTGGCGGAGACGTGGAGGGGCCGCGGGATGCCGACATGGCCCCGCTGGCGGAGGTGACCCCAGCTCCCGAGGGCAAGCGCGCGGAGCGCGTGCGGCAGAACTCCACAGAGTGACAATAGGTCAGTGCCTGCTGTATAGTTCAGTGCATGCTGACCATTGCTTCTCGCCTCGACGTCGTGAACCGGCTCGGCCGGGCCATGGCGGACCCGACGCGCTCCCGGATCCTGATGACCCTGTTGGACGGGCCGAGCTACCCGGCCGTGCTCTCGCGCGAGCTGGAGCTGACGCGCTCCAACGTGTCGAACCACCTGACCTGTCTTCGCGACTGCGGGATCGTAGTCGCCGAGCCCGAGGGTCGGCAGACGCGCTACGAGATCGCCGACCCGCACCTCGCGGCGGCGCTCACGGCGCTGGTGGACGTGACGCTGGCCGTGGACGAGCACGCGCCGTGCGTGGACGCCGAGTGCACGGTGCCGGGCTGCTGTGGGACGGGAGCGGGCGCGTGAGCGCGGCGTGCGGCTGCGACGAGCCGGAGACCCGGGTCGGCGAGGAGGCCGAGGAGGAGCGGGAGCGTCCGTGGTGGCGTGACCGCGGGATCATGGTCCCGGTGTTCTCCGGCGTAGCGTTCGGCACGGGCCTGGTCCTGGAATGGACGGGTGCGGAGATCCCGGCGCTGGTGGCGTTCTGGATCGGCCTGCTGCTGGGTGCGTCGACGTTCACGCCCGGCGCGATCCGCAAGCTGTTCACGGGCAAGCTGGGCATCGGGCTGCTGATGACGATCAGCGCGGTCGGCGCGGTCATCCTCGGCTACGTCGAGGAGGCCGCGGCGCTGGCGTTCCTGTACTCCATCGCCGAAGCGCTGGAGGACAAGGCCATGGACCGCGCCCGCGGCGGGCTGCGGGCGCTGCTCAAGCTGGTCCCGGAGACCGCGACCATCCGGCAGGACGGCGCGCCCGTGGAGGTCGCCGCGAAGGATCTGGCCGTTGGTCAGCTGATGCTCGTGCGTCCGGGTGAGCGGATCGCGACCGACGGGATCGTCCGGACGGGCCGGTCGAGCCTGGACACCTCGGCGATCACCGGGGAGTCGATCCCGGTGGAGGTCGAGCCCGGCGACGCGGTGTCGGCCGGGGCGATCAACACCGCCGGTGCCCTGGAGGTCGAGACGACCGCAGCGGGCACCGACAACTCGCTGACCACGATCGTGGAGCTGGTGGAGCAGGCGCAGGCCGAGAAGGGCGACCGTGCCCGCCTGGCCGACCGCATCGCCCGGCCGCTCGTGCCCGGCGTGCTGATCCTCGCCGCCCTCGTCGCGATCATCGGCTCGCTGCTGGGCGACCCGGAGCTGTGGATCACCCGAGCCCTCGTGGTGCTCGTCGCCGCGTCGCCGTGCGCGCTGGCGATCTCCGTCCCGCTGACCGTCGTCGCCGCGATCGGCTCGGCGAGCAGATTCGGCGTGATCATCAAGTCCGGTGCCGTGTTCGAGCGGTTCGGCGTGATCCGCCACGTCGCCGTCGACAAGACCGGCACCCTCACCCGCAACGAGCCCGCCGTCACCGCCGTCCTCACCGCCGACGGCGTGACCGAGGCGCAGGCCCTGGCCTGGGCGGCATCCCTGGAGCAGCACAGCACCCACCCGCTGGCCGCCGCGATCACCGCCGCCGCACCCGGAGCCCCCGCCGCCCTGGAGGTCACCGAGCAGGCCGGGCACGGCATCGAGGGCACCCTCGACGGGGCCCGGGTCACCGTCGGCAGCCCCCGCTGGCTGGACGCCGGGACGCTCAAGGACCAGGTCGCCGGCCTGGAGGAGCAGGGCATGACCGTCGTGATCGTGCACCGCGACGACGTCCCGGTCGCCGCGATCGGCGTCCGCGACGAGCTGCGACCCGAAGTCCCCGAGGTGGTCCGCACCCTCGCCGCCCAGGGCGTCGGGATGACCATGCTCACCGGCGACAACGCCCGCACCGCCCGGGCGCTGGCCGCGCAGGCCGGGATCGAGGACGTGCGCGCCGAGCTGCGCCCGGAGGACAAGGCGGCCGCGATCAGCGGACTGGGCAGGCACGGCTCGGTCGCGATGATCGGCGACGGCATCAACGACGCCCCCGCCCTGGCCGCCGCGGACATCGGCATCGCGATGGGCGCGACCGGCTCCGACGCCGCGATCGAGTCCGCCGACGTCGCCTTCACCGGCCACGACCTGCGGCTCCTCCCGCGGGCGTTCGACCACGCCCGTCGCGGTCGGCACATCATCAATCAGAACATCATCCTGTCGCTGCTGATCATCACCGCCCTGTTGCCGCTGGCCCTGTTCGGCGTGCTGGGGCTGGCCGCGGTGGTGCTGGTGCACGAGATCGCCGAGGTGATAGTGATCCTCAACGGTCTCCGCGCTGCCCGGACGAGGAAGTAGGAGGGAGGTCGTCGAGTGTTATAACTCCGACATGCGCTATGAGAACCCGCTCTACCTCGCCGAGGAGGCCGCAGCGCTCGACATCCTCGCCGACGGCCGCGTGGCCCTCGGCGTCAGCCGCGGATCACCGGAGCCGGCCGAGCGCGGGTGGGAGGCCTTCGGCTATCTCGACGCCGAAGACGCCAAGGGCGCGAACATCGCCCGCGCGAAGTTCGGGAAGTTCATGGCCGCCGTCAAGGGCGAGAAGATGGCTCCGGCCGACCCGAAGCAGTTCGGTCCCGGTGCCCGGCTCTCCATCGAACCGCACGCCCCCGGCCTCGACCGCCGCATCTGGTGGGGTGCGGCGACCCGCGCGACAGGGGAGTGGGCGGCCGAACAGGGCGTCAACCTCATGAGTTCGACCTTGCTCACCGAGGCGACCGGTGACTCGTTCGCCGACCTCCAGCGCGAGCAGATCGACAAGTTCCGCGAAGCGTGGAAGGAGGCCGGTCACGACTGGACCCCGCGCGTGTCGGTGAGCCGCAGCATCTTCCCGATCACCACCGATCTCGACGACCTCTACTTCGGACGCCGCTCCCATGAGGACGGCGACCAGATCGGCATCATCGATGACATGCGCTCGACGTTCGGCAAGACCTATGCGGCCGCTCCGGACGTCCTCATCGAGCAGCTCAAGGACGACCCGGCGATCGAGGCCGCCGACACGGTCATGCTGACGATCCCCAGCCAGATCGGCGTCGACTACAACCTCCACGTCCTCCAGTCCTTCGCCGAGCACGTCGCCCCGGCACTCGGCTGGAAGCCGAACTGGGAGGGTCCGGTCACCGGCTACCCGATCTGAGCCGCTCCGCCTCAGGGCCCGGCGCACACCCCGTGCGCCGGGCCCTGAGGCGTGTCAGGACATCGTGATGACGATCTTGCCGGTGGTGCGCCCGGTCTCGCCGAGGCGGTGCGCGGCAGCGATCTCCTCGAGCGGGAAGGTCGCGGCGATCTCGGGCCTGAGCCGACCCGCGTCGACGAGCCCGGCGATCGCGGTGAGGTCGGCATGGGAGGAGTCGACGAGCATCCGCAGCGCCCTGACGCCCAGACGCGTCGCCTCGGTGGTGAAGTCGTCGGGGCCGACCGGCACGGTGGAGACCGCGATCCCGCCGGGGGTGAGGGTGCGCAGCGACCGCATCGCGGTGTCCCCGCCGAGGGTGTCGAGGACGACGTCGATGTCGGTGGCGGTCTCCGTGAAGTCCTCCGTGCGGTAGTCGATCATCTCATCGGCGCCGAGGCGGCGGAGGAGATCATGCTTCTTCCCACTGGCCGTGCCGATGACGTGGGCGCCGTGGGCCTTGGCGATCTGCACGGCGACGTGGCCGACTCCGCCGGCGGCGGCATGGATGAGGACGCGCTGGCCCGGTGTCAGCTGCGCGTAGTCGATGAGCATCTGCCACGCCGTGAGCGACACCAGCGGCAGGGCGGCGGCCTCGACGTGGTCGAGTCCCGCCGGCTTCTTCGCGAACACCCGCGCCGGTGCCGCGACGTACTCGGCATGCGAGCCGTGACCGTATGGGTAGGAGAGCATGCCGAACACCTCATCGCCGACTGCGAAGCGCGCGACCCCGACGCCGACGGCTTCGACGACTCCGGAGACGTCCCAGCCGAGGACGAACGGCGGCTGACCGAGGAAGCGCCCGGCCGCGCGGTGCTTCCAATCGGTCGGGTTGAGCCCGGCGGCGCGGACGCGCACGAGCACCTCGTTGGTCCGCGGCTGCGGACGCGGCAGGTCGACGACCTCGAGGACCTCCGGGCCTCCGAGACTGTGCTGGGTGGCGGCTCTCATCGTGTCATTCGTCATGACACCATTGTCCCCTGCCCGGCTGTGTCCTCTCAGCCCCGATCGGCCGTCGCCGCACGCCGCCGTCGGCGGACCATGACGACGGCGACGACCGTGCCGAGAGCGAGCATGAGCGAGGACACGAGACTGCCCTCGAAGCCGAACGATCCGCCCGAGATCAGGTCGCCGGCACCGGGGGTCGGGCGGAAGGAGAGGACCGAGGTCTCGACGTCCATGTTCGAGACATGGGCGCCCCAGAGGTTGCCCTGACCCCAGTTCCACACGGCGTGGAACGCGCAGACGCCCCACAGCCCCTCCTCGGCGAGTGACCAGAAGCCGAGGAACACCGCGACGAGGACGAGGTTGAGCACGGACACGACTGTGATGCCGCCGTTGGCGCCGTGGAGGAGGGTGAACCACACGGTCTGGACGACGAAGGCCGCCAGCAGTCCCCACTTCCACGACACGGCTTGGACGAGGTAGCCGCGGGCGAAGAGCTCCTCGGTGCTGCCCTGGATCGTGAAGCCGACGAGGAGGATGAGCGCGGGAAGCAGCGCACTCCAGTTCGGTGGGCCGAGGGTCCCCTGACCGGAGGCGACGGTGATGAGGGCGACCGCGGAGATCATGACGAGGCCGATGAGCGCGCCGCGGAGGATCTTCGCTCCTGCCCCGGGCGCGGCGAAGCCGAGCGAGCGGATCGGCCGGCGCTCCTTGAACCGGACCCAGAGCAGGAGGAGGACCGCCCCGACCCCGAAGCTGCCGGTGAGCACCGCCTGTTGGACGAAGGTGAGTCCGGCTCCCTCGCTCGGCATGCCGGCCGGCAGCGCCGCGAGCTGGGCGACGAAGAAGATCACGGTGGCGATGACGATGCCGAGGAGCGGACCCGTCGGCCGCTGTGCCTGCCCCATCCCCGCGGGGAACGTCATGGACGCAGCTGGGTTCCCGTTCCGGTTCATCATGCTCCGATCGTCGCGGTGGGAGGGGAGGTCGCCCTACCGTCACACGCTCATGGGCCGGTGTCAACGGGTGGTCCCACCGCGCCGGCCGGCGGGCAAGGGGATAGGATCACCAGCGGGAGGACGGTCGACGGTGACGTCGGCTGTCGAGAATGGTCGAAAGGTGTGGAATGGCTGCTGGCGGCGGAATGACTCAGGTGCAGAAGAGGATCCTCCTCGTCGCTCTCGTCCCGCTGTTCATGTCCCTGCTGTCGGTGTCGATCATCAACGTCGTCCTCCCGGCGATCGAGCGCGACCTCGGCGCCTCGACCTCCGCCCTCCAGTGGGTGCTCACCGGGTATGCGCTCTCCTTCGGCGTCGTCCTCGTCGCGGCCGGTCGCGCCGGCGACGTCTTCGGCCGTGCCCAGCTCTTCATCGCCGGAGTCAGCCTTTTCGGCATCTCCTCGCTCGTGTCGGGCCTCGCCCCGGACCCGATCACCCTCAACATCGCCCGCGTCGTCATGGGCCTGGGCTCGGGACTGCTCAACCCGCAGGTCGTCGGTCTCCTCCAGCAGTACTTCGAAGGACCGCGCCGAGGTCGTGCCTTCGGCCTCATGGGCACGATCGTCGGTCTGTCGGTGGCGATCGGACCGGTGCTCGGCGGCGTCCTCATCGCGATCTTCGGCAATGCCCTCGGGTGGCGGGCGGCGTTCCTCGTCAACGTCCCGTTCGCCATCCTCGCCGTGATCTTCGCGATCGTCTGGCTGCCGAAGTCCGCGTGGGGCCCGGCTGTCGACCAGACCGACCCCATCGACGAGGCGGTGCCCCCGGCCCAGCGTCGGCACCGGCACGATCTCGACCCCGTCGGCGTCGTCCTCCTCGGACTCGGCGTCCTCCTCGTCCTCCTGCCGTTCGTCGAATCCTCCGTCGGCTGGTTCGTGTGGTTCGCCCTGCCGCTCGGGCTCGTCGTCATCTGGGCGTGGACGAAGTGGGAGCGACGGTATGAGTCCCGTGGCCGGACCCCGATGGTCGAACTCGACCTCTTCGTGATCAAGAGCTTCAGCAACGGCTCGATCATCATCGCCCTCTACTTCATGGGGGTGACGAGTGTGTGGGTGATCGTCGCGATGTTCATGCAGCAGGGCCTCGGCCACACCGCGCTGGCCTCAGGGCTCATCGGACTGCCCGCCGCGCTGCTCTCGGCGCTGTCGGCCGACATCTCCGGCCGCTACGTCTTCCAGGCCGGGCGCCGCCTCGTCGTCTGGGGCATCGTCACCTGCCTCTTCGGTCTGCTCTCCTCGGTCCTCGTCGTCGCCCTCCTCGCGCAGGGCATCGGCAGCGAATGGTGGCTGCTGCTCACCCTCAGCTTCGTCGGGATCGCGCAGGGCATGGTCATCAGCCCGAACCAGACGCTCACGCTCAACGAGGTGCCGCTGAAGTACGCCGGATCGGCCGGGGGAGTGCTGCAGACGGGTCAGCGGATCGGCACCTCGATGGGGCTGGCGATCCTCACCGCGGTCGCGTTCGCCGTCGTCGCGGTCAGCGACTGGGACCTCGGGCTCATCGTCGCATTCCTGGCAATCGCCGTTGTCGTCATCATCGCCGGCATCGTCGGGATCGCCGAGGTCAGGCGCACGCGGCGACCTCAGCTGTGAGCGGAATAATGTTATCGAATCCAAACCGTTGACCGGACACGACTGTGGAAGACTGTGTACGCAGGTTTTCACAGGGAAGGACAGACGGTGGTAGGCACGGCGAACGATCAGGACCTGGCCCTCGAGGAGCTGGTGCGGTCGGGAGGGATCGAGACCTTCTTCGCACCCGTGGTCGACTCCTTCACCTTCGATACCGTGGGCTACCAGATCCTCCAAGCGCCGATCGGCGATCCCGCTCTCGGCCACGCCGAGTCGGAGAACCTGCGCCAGGCGATGCACGCCTCAGCGATGATCGGCGACATCGACGCCTCGATGCGGGCGACCGCCCTGCGCACCGCCGAGGCGGCTGGACTGCCGAACTCCAACCGCCTCTTCCTCCACGCCGAGGAGGAGTCCTTCGCCACGCTCGAGGATCGGACAGCCGAACCCGATCGCTCGTGCATCCTCCAGCTCGACGCCGACCGCGT
Source organism: Brevibacterium sp. NPDC056726 (assembly GCF_042790515.1). Classification (NCBI taxonomy): domain Bacteria; kingdom Bacillati; phylum Actinomycetota; class Actinomycetes; order Micrococcales; family Brevibacteriaceae; genus Brevibacterium; species Brevibacterium sp. NPDC056726. The sequence goes on from NZ_JBHTYZ010000004.1 coordinate 11,584, forward strand.
CTCCTCCTCCCCGGCCTCCGTCCTCCGCTCGGTGCGCCAGGCCCGGTCGATGGGCTGGGGCGTGGGAATGTCCTCGGTCGGACCCGACCTGCGCAGCACGTCGTTCGTGCCGCTCGTCAACCCCTCGGTCGTCGGCCTCCATCCCGACGTCCTCACCATCGAATGCAGTGCGCAGCTGGCCGAGCTCAATCGGCTCCTCCACGCCCACCTCGAGCGGACCGGCGCGGTCATCCTCGCCGAGGGCGTCTCGAGCGAGGACGATCTCGACCGGGTGCAGGCACTTGGCGCACGCTTCATGTCGGGTCCGTACTTCGGTCGCTCGACCCGTGAGCCCGAGCCGTTCGCCCCGCCGGTCGAAGACGCTCTCGCCGATCACCATTCGCGCAACCTCCCGGCGCTCGGCACCCCGTACTCGATAGCGCAGGGGCTGCGACGGGAGCCTCTCGTGATGAACCGCGAGCTGCTCATCGCCCAGATCGCCGCCCTCGAGGAGCGGGCTCTGGCCTCCGGTGCGGCGACGATCACGCTCGGCGTCTTCGGGGACGAGGAGTCGTTCTCCCAGGCGACCTATGACCGGTATGAGCGGATCCGCGACACGGTCGGTCTCACGGCGATGTTCTCCGGCGGTTTCACGACTCCGCCGGTGCCCGGGGTGCGCGGGGGAGTCGTCGACGCCTCTGATCCGATGCGCAAGGAGCACGGAGTCGTCGTCGTCGGACCCGACTGGTCGGGCCTCGTCGCCGCCGCCCGCCGGAACGATCCCGGCAGCGACGGACAGGTCGAGTACGATGTCTACATCACCACTGAGCGCTACACCTGCGTCGACGCCGCCCGCAGCGTGCTCACTCGGATCTCCCCGAGCACCTCGGCGCACTGACTCGTCTGCCGCGCAGTTCGCCCCACCGTCGAGCGTGCTCTGTGGGCTCTGGGTCGACGCTCTCTCACGATCCGCGCGAAATGGGAGCTGCCGGCCTTCTGGTGCTAATCTGGTCACGGCTCGCCCCCGTAGCTCAGCTGGTCAGAGCAGGGAACTCATAATTCTTTGGTCGCCGGTTCAAGTCCGGCCGGGGGCACCCCTGTGCGATCGCCCCGCATCTCTCACCGCGGTGAGAGATGCGGGGCTTCGTCATCGCCGGACACCGCCAGTGATAGGAGACCTCAGGCGTGCATGGGCGCACCGGTCTCGATCCAGGTCTTGAGGTTGGAGATGAGGACCAGGCTGCCGTGGTCGACCTGGCGGGCGGTCTCCGTGGACGGGTCGAGGTCGAAGTGCTCGATCGTCACCAGCGTGGACTCGCCGCGGGATGCGAAGGACCACACGAGGCGGAAGGGGGCCTCCGGGGCCACGGCGTCGTCCCAGGCCGGCGAGAAGGTCATCTCCAGTCGTTGACCGGGGTCGGCTGCGATGATTGTGCCCTCGGCGGCAGTTCGGCCTTCAGGGTAGGTGTAGGTGAATGCGCTGCCGGGCTCCAGCGACGAGTTCAGCGTCGTGGTGAAGTACCACGAGGAGGTCTCCTCGGTGAGTGCGGTCCAGACCCGCTCGGGTGAGGCGTCGATGACGATGGCGTGGCGGTGCAGGGGTGCGGTGCTGCTCATGATCTGCGGTCTCCGTTCGGACGTGTTCTTCAGTCGGTTGAGTGCCTGCCCCCACCCGAGCGCGTAGTCGTCGAGCCAGCGGTGGGCCAGCGCGACCAGCGGCGAGGCATTGAGATAGCAGAGGCGGATGCGCCCGGCTTTGTGCGAGGTGACCAATCCTGCGTCCTCGAGCACGCCCACATGCTTGAGGACGGCATGGCGCCCGAGAGCGGGCAGGACCTGCCCGAGCTCGCTCACGCTCTGCCCGTCCCGGTCATGGAGGGCGTCGAGAAGCGCCCGTCGACTCGGATGGGAGAGCGCCAGGAGAACCGCGTCGTCATCGGAAGTGGCCACGAACGCAACAATAGGTGACTTATGAGTCACCTGTCTAGAACCGGCATGGACCCGATTCGCCGGGCAACGACGTCGGCCACGACCCCAGCCCGGGGAACCGCGAAGGCAATCAGTCCCCAGGAGAGAGCTCGATCATTAAATCTCTGCCTGATGATCATTCACAATGATTTGCTTTTCATTGAGGGCGCAGAGGTTCATGCTGAAAGGGAGCGAAAGTCGCTGCGCACGTGGGAGGAGTTGGTGATGATGGTGCTGCTGATTGTGGTCGGGATGATGATCGGTGTTCTCCTCGTCATCGGTCGGGCCGTGTGCCCCGCTGCCGAACGACTCGCGTGGCAGGACCTCGGCCTCGACGGATGGGTGGTCACCGCCGTGCGCGGCTGGGCTGCCGTCAGCGGCCTCTCGCGGCTGGAGACGATGACCGAGCAGATGCATCGCCGCCGCTCCTGACCGACGAGAAGAACCACGTGTCATCAGGCATTTCGCTACTTGGCTCACGTCTGTTTGTCGACTATCATGAGCGGAGTACCTCCTTTCGGATCGTAGGGGAAGACGTATCCGAGGTAGGAGGCACACATGGATATGACACAGGGCGTACTCTTCGTCCACTCAGCACCTCGCGCGCTCTGCCCGCACATCGAATGGGCAGCGGGCGGGGCGATCGGCGCACAGGCACGCTTCGACTGGACACCCCAGCCGGCAGCACCGGGCCTCGTGCGTGCCGAAGTCTGCTGGCGCGCGCCCGCAGGCTCGGGTTCTCGCATCGCATCCGCGCTCCGCGGTTGGGATTCACTGCGCTACGAAGTCACCGAGGAACCCTCTGCCGGTGTCGACGGCGGACGGTGGAGCCACACTCCTGACCTCGGCATCTACCACGCCGTGACCGACACCGTCGGCAACATCCTCGTGCCCGAAGACCGCATCCGCTCCGTCATGGAGCGTGCCGGCGGAGATCCCGCGCAGCTCGCCCATGAGATGGGCCTCGCCCTCGGTGAAGCGTGGGACGAAGAACTCGACGCGTTCCGCCACGCCGGTGAGGGCGCCCCCGTCCGCTGGCTGACCAAGGTCGGCTGACTCCGGCACACCGGCAGCGCTTCCTGCGCTGCTCACGCACCCGACGCCGCGTGGGCGCGTCACTGCCTCCGACGTGCCCTCCGGTCCTGCGCCTCCTCTGCGACACGACGAAGGGCCCCAGCCGAAGCTGGGGCCCTTCGTCGTGTGACAGAACGTGTGTCAGTCGATCACACCGACTTGAAGGCGACGACCGCGTTGTGTCCGCCGAACCCGAAGGAGTTCGACAGGGCGGCGATGTCACCGTCGGGCAGCTGGGCGGGAGTGTCCCGGACGATGTTGATCTTCACTTTGGGATCGACCTCGGTGATGTTCATCGTCGGGGGAGCGGTCCGCGTCTCGAGCGCCTTGACCGTGAAGATCGCCTCGACCGCCCCGGCACCGCCGAGGAGGTGGCCCGTCATCGACTTCGTGCCGCTGACGAGCGTGTCGTCGACGGAGTCGCCGAGGAGCTCGGCGATCGCCACGGACTCGGGGATGTCACCGACCGGCGTCGACGTCGCATGCGCGTTGACGTGCTTGATGTCGGCGGGGGTGAGGCCGCCGGCCTCGAGCGCATCCTCCATCGCCTTGAGCGCGTACTTGCCCTCGGGCTCGTTGCCGGTGATGTGGTAGGCGTCGTTCGAGATGCCCCAGCTGGCCACCTCGGCGTAGATCTTCGCCCCGCGGGCCTTCGCATGCTCCTCGGTCTCGAGGATGAGCGCGCCTGCGCCCTCGCCCATGACGAAGCCGTCACGGTCGACGTCGTAGGGCCGGGAAGCGGTCTCGGGGGAATCCGTGCGACGCGAGAGCGCCTGCATCGAATTGAACGCCGCCAGGGTGATCGGGTGGATCGCGGCTTCGGATCCGCCGGCGATGACGATGTCGGCGTCGCCGTTCGCGATGAGGTCGAAGGCGTGACCGAGGCTCTCGGTCGACGACGCACAGGCCGAGACCATCGTCTGCACACCGGCACGGGCCTTGAACTCCATGCCGATCGCGGCAGCCGGGCCGTTGGGCATGAGCATCGGCACGGTCAGGGGCATGACGCTGCGCGGACCTTCGTCCTTGAGCGTGTCCCAGGCGTCGAGCAGCGTCCACACGCCGCCGATGCCGGTGGCCCAGGAGACCGCGGTGCGTTCGGGATCGGTCTCCTCGAGACCGGCGTCGGCCATGGCCTCACGGGCGGAGATGAGAGCGAACTGGCTCGAGGGGTCGAGGCGCTTGGCCTGCACCCGCTTGAGCTTCTCGGGCACGACCTCGGAGTCGACCGTCGCAGCGAAGTCGACGGTCAGGCCGTACTTCTCGGCCCAGTCGTTGTCGAGCGTGGACACGCCGGACTGACCGGCCAGCAGGGCCTGCCAGGTCTCATCGGCAGTGGCGCCCAAGGGGGTCACCGCACCAATCCCGGTGACGACAACTTTTGGTGTCATGGTGAAAACCTCGTCGATAGTGTGGGACACGGCCCGTCGGTGGACGGGCCGTGTGCGTCCTCAGATGTTCAGGCTTCTTGGGCCTTGTTGATGTAGTCGACGGCATCCTGGACGGTGACGAGGTCCTTGACGTCGTCGTCCGGGATCTTCACGCCGAACTTCTTCTCGGCGTTGACGACGATCGTCATCATGGAGATCGAGTCGATGTCGAGATCGTCGGTGAACGACTTGGAGGGCTCGACGGCCTCGACGGCCAGGCCGGTCTCTTCGTTGACGATCTCTGCCAGTCCGGAGAGGACTTCAGCTTCGGTGAATGCCATTTCTTTCCTACTTTCTAGTGACAACCGAGATGTCCCCGGTCGGATTGGAACGGTATCGACGAGTGTCCCGCCGAATATCTTAGGTCATTCGCGCGGTGATTTCGCCCGCGCCACGGGCGCTCAGGGCAGGCGAACGACCTGGGCGCCGTAGACGAGTCCGGCGCCGAATCCCATCTGCAGGGCGAGTCCGCCGCTGAGTTCGGGCTGTTCGCGCAGGAGACGCTCGGTGGCCAGCGGGATCGAGGCCGCCGAGGTGTTGCCGTTGTCGGCGATGTCACGGGCGATGACGACGGACTCGGGCAGTCCCAGCTGCTTGGCGAGTTCGTCGATGATGCGCATGTTCGCCTGGTGGGGGATGAAGGCGGCGAGGTCGGAGGCCTCGACCCCCGATTCCTCGAGGGCCTTCTTGGCCACCTCGGCGCCGTCCCACACCGCCCAGCGGAAGACGGTGGGCCCGTCCTGGCGCAGGGTGGGGAACGGCAGGTCGCGGTCGTCGCGGACGTCCATGAGCGATTCGGTCATCCGGATCGTCGACCAGTTCTCGCCCTTCGACCCCCACACGGTCTTCGAGATGCCCGGCTCATCGGCCGAGGTGACGACGACTGCGCCGGCCCCGTCGCCGAGGATGAAGGAGATCGACCGGTCGGTGGGATCGATGACGTCGGAGAGCTTCTCGGCGCCGATGACGAGGACGTTGTCCATCGTGCCGGCGCGCACGAGCGCATCGGCCTGGGCGATGCCGTAGCAGTAGCCGGCGCACGCGGCGCTGATGTCCCAGGCGGGCACCGGTCCGGTGCCGATGCGGTCGGTGAGCGCAGCGGCAGCCGAGGGCGTGAAGTAGGGGAAGGTCACCGTGGAGATGATGACGCCGCCGATGTCCTCGGGCTTGAGTCCCGCCGAGGCGATCGCCTCGAGGGCCGCCTCTTCGCACATCTCGAGCACGCCGACGTCCTTGCTGGCCCGGCGGCGGGTGACGATGCCGGTGCGCTGCCGGATCCACTCGTCCGAGGAGTTGATCGGACCGGCGATCTCGTCGTTGGTCACGAGGTTCTCGGCGCGGTAGGCGCCGATCCCGGCGATCTTCGAGAACCGGCCGGTCTGTGCGGTGTTGAGTGTGGGCATGGCGGTGGTCATCCTTCTTCTCCGGCGTTGGCCGCGGCGCCTGCATGGGCGGCCGCGAACTCACGCGCACCGTCGAGGTCGGCGGCTGACTTGATCGGGTAGGTCTCGACGCCCTTGAGCGCCCGGCGGGCGATGCCGGTGAGCGTGCCGCCGGGGACGAGCTCGATGAGCCCGGTGACGCCGAGGCGCTGCAGCGTCTCCTGGCAGAGGTCCCAGCGCACCGGGTTGGTCACCTGGGAGACGAGGAGGTCGACGTAGGCGGCGCCGCTGTCGACGACGCTGCCGTCGGAGTTCGTGAGGATCGGCAGGCTCGGATCGGTCACGGTGAGCTCGGCCGCGGTCTCCGTCAGCGTCGGCACGGCCGGCGCCATGTACTCGGTGTGGAAGGCTCCGGCGACGGGCAGCGGGATGACCCGGGCGCGCTCGGGCGGGTTCTCCGCGAGGGCCTCGAGGTTCGGCAGTGCACCGGCGGCCACGGTCTGGCCGCCGCCGTTGACGTTGGCCGGTGCCGCACCGGCGGCGTCGATCGCGGCGAGGACGTCCGCGGGCTCCCCGCCGACGACGGCGGACATGCCGGTCGGCGTGGCGGCTGCGGCCTCGGCCATGCCGGCGCCGCGCACGGCGACGAAGCGCATGGCATCGGCGGGGGTGAGGATGCCGGCGATCTGCGCGGCGGCGATCTCACCGACGGAGTGGCCGGCGACGACGTCGGGGGTGACGCCGAGCTCGGCGGCGCAGGCGATGGCCGCGGCGACGAGCAGCGGCTGCGCGAGCGCGGTGTCCTTGATCGTCTCGTCATCGGAGGTCGTGCCGTGCGCGCGCAGGTCGATGCCCGACGCGGCGGCGAGTTCATCGATCTGTGCTGAGAAGGTCTCGAGTTCGAGGAAGGACTCGAGGAAGCCTGACTTCTGGGCGCCCTGACCTGGGCACGTGATGACTAGCACTGAGAATCTCTTTTCGTTCGACGTCGCTGTTCAATCTAACGGATGGTTGTCGGGCGTCATTGCGTTTTGTCGCCTTGCGACAATAGCCCGGCATCTGACAGTCGTCCGTACACCAATGCGATGTGGATGACGAACGCGTCCCGGGAGACCGTGGGATCGAGCCCGATCGCCTCGGTGATCTTCCGCAGCCGGTACCGGACGGTGTTGGGGTGGACGGACAGGGCCTTCGCGGTGGCTTCGAGGGAGGAGCCGAACTCGACGTAGGCGCTCACGGTCTTGAGCAGCTGGCCGGTGCCCGAGGTCAGCGGCTCGTAGTAGCGGGCGATGAGCTCGCCCAGGGCCACGGCATCGCCGGCCAGAGCCCGTTCGGGCAGGAGCTCGTCGGCCTTGACCGGGCGCGGGGAGTCGGGACGGGCGGTGGCGGCCTTGAGCGCCATGATCGCCGCCTTCGCCGAGGTGGCCGCCTCGGCGAGCGTCGGCACGCTGGGACCGACGATGACCTCGGAGGGGCCGAAGCAGTCCGAGAGGTCCTCGACCGCGGTGTCGAGGTCGCTGACTCCGCCGAGGACGATGAGGAGACGGTTGTCGTGGATGCCGACGAGGGCGTCCTCGGCCCATTTCCGGGCCTTGCGGCGGATGACCTCGATGCCCTTCTTCGCCGACCGCTGCGGGGCGCGGCCGACGAGGACGGTGACCGGTTCCTCGGACTGCCACCCGAAGGCGGCGGTGCGGCTGGCGAGTTCGTCGACGGAGTCCCCGCGCACGAGGGCGTCGACGACCATCGCCTCGAGGCGGGCGTCCCAGCTGCCGCGGGCCTCCGCAGCCCGGGCGTAGACGTCGGCCGCGGCGAACGCGATCTCGCGGGAGTAGATGAGCACGGCTTCGCGCAGCGCCGGCTGCTCGGCGGTGCGGGCGATGTCGGGCACGCGCTCCTCGACGACTTCGACGACGACCTTGAGCAGCTGGAGGGTCTGCTGGAGGCTGATGGCGCGGATGAGGTCGCGGGGAGCGGACTTGAAGATCTCGCTGACGACCCGCAGATCGGTGTCGGGCTGGCGGTACCAGTCGATGAACGAGCTGATGCCCGACTGGGCGAGGAGCCCGACCCAGGAGCGATCCGATGGTGACATCGAGCGGTACCAGGGCAGCCGGGTGTCGAGTCGCTGCAGGGTCACGGTGGAGAGGACGCCGACGCCTGCGCGCAGACGTCGACCCGTCTCCGCTCGCCGACGGAGAGTCTCAGTGTCGGAGGTCATGGACTCCAGCTTAAAGGCCTTGAGACAAAACGCTTGTGCGAAACGCACAAAAATCTGTCATCGGGGACAGAAATGGCCGGAGTCCTGTCGACTCCGGCCATCTCCGTCACTCAGCGTGTGCGGCTGCTCACCTGTTCAGGCTCACGCACCGGCACCCTCGGTCGAACCGGAGGCGCCCGCCCGCGGATCATCGAGCTGGTACTTCTTCGCCGCCTCGGCGGCCTTGTCGATCGGGATCACCCCGGTGTCGGCAAGCGAGATGAGCGCCTGGGTCGCCATCGAGGGACCGTCGACGAGGTAGTACCGGCGCGCCGCGGGACGGGTGTCCGAGATCGCGTAGCCGTCGGTGCCCAGCGACGTGAAGTGGTTGGGCACGTACTGCCGGATCTGGTCGGGCACGGCCCGCATGAAGTCCGAGGTCGCGATGACCGGACCCGAGGCGTCGAGGAGCTTCTCGGTGACGAACGGGATCCGCGGCTCGGCCTCGGGGTCGAGCAGACGCGCATCGTCGGCGGCGAGGCCGTCGCGGCGCAGCTCGGTCCACGAGGTCACCGACCACACGTCGGCGGACACGCCCCAGTCCTTCTCGAGGAGCTCCTGGGCCTCCAGCGCCCACGGCACACCGACGCCCGAGGCCATGAGCTGAACCTTCGGACCCCCGTTGTCGGGACCCTTCTTGAGCAGGTACATGCCCCGCAGCAGGCCGTCGACGTCGAGGTCCTCGGGTTCGGCCGGCTGGACCATCGGCTCGTTGTACATCGTCAGGTAGTAGAGGACGTTCGGATCACGGCCGTCATCGGGCCCGTACATCCGGTTGAGTCCGTCCTTGACGATGTGGGAGATCTCGTAGACGTAGGCCGGGTCGTAGGAGATCACCGACGGGTACGTCGAGGAGAGCAGGTGCGAGTGGCCGTCACCGTGCTGGAGTCCCTCGGCCACGAGCGTCGTGCGTCCGGCGGTGGCGCCGAGGACGAAGCCGCGGGCCATCTGGTCGCCGGCGGCCCAGAAGAAGTCACCGGTGCGCTGGAACCCGAACATCGAGTAGAAGATGTAGAACGGGATCATCGGCTCGCCGTGCGTGGCGTACGAGGTGCCGACCGCGGTCAGGGCCGCCGTCGCGCCGGCCTCGTTGATGCCGACGTGGAGGAGCTGTCCGTCCATCGCCTCCTTGTAGGCGAGGAACAGGTCCCGGTCGACGGAGATGTAGTTCTGTCCGTGCGGGTTGTAGATCTTCGCCGTCGGGAAGAACGAGTCCATGCCGAAGGTGCGGGCCTCATCGGGGATGATCGGCACGATGCGCTTGCCGAACTCCTTGTCGCGCATGAGGTCCTTGAGGACGCGGACGAAGCCCATGGTCGTCGCAATCGTCTGCTTGCCCGAGCCGCGGCGTCCGGCCTCGTAGGCCTTGTCGCCGGGCAGGGCGAGGTCGACGTACGTGCTGCGCCGTTCGGGGGAGTACCCGCCGAGGTCGGCGCGCCGCTGCTGGAGGTACTTGATCTCCGGGGCGTCGGGTCCCGGGTGGTAGTACGGAGGCAGCTTCGGGTTCTCCTCGAGCTCCTTGTCGGAGATCGGGATCTGGAAGTGATCGCGGGCGAGCTTGAGGTCGTCGATCGTCATCTTCTTCATCTGGTGCGTCGCGTTGCGCGCCTCGAAGTGCGGACCGAGCGAGTAGCCCTTGACGGTCTTGACGAGGATGACGGTGGGCTGACCGGTGTGCTCGAACGCGGCCTTGTAGGCGGCGTAGACCTTGCGGTAGTCGTGGCCGCCGCGCTTGAGCTGCCAGATCTGCTCGTCGGAGTAGTTCTCGACCATCGCCTTCGTCCGCGGATCGCGGCCGAAGAAGTTGTCGCGCACGAACCCGCCGGACTCGCCCTTGTAGGTCTGGTAGTCACCGTCGGGGGTCTCGTTCATGAGGTTGACGAGGGCGCCGTCGCGGTCCTTGGCCAGCAGCGCATCCCACTCGCGGCCCCAGACGACCTTGATGACGTTCCAGCCGGCCCCGCGGAAGTACGCTTCGAGCTCCTGGATGATCTTGCCGTTGCCGCGCACCGGTCCGTCGAGTCGCTGCAGGTTGCAGTTGATGACGAAGTTGAGGTTGTCGAGCTCCTCGTAGGCGGCGACGTGGAGCATGCCGCGGCTCTCGGGCTCGTCGAGCTCACCGTCGCCGAGGAACGCCCACGTCTGCTGCTGCGAGGTGTCCTTGATCCCCCGGTTGTGGAGGTACTTGTCGAACTGGGCCTGGGCGATCGCGTTCATCGGGCCGAGGCCCATCGAGACCGTCGGGTGCTCCCAGAAGTCCTCGAGCTGGCGCGGGTGAGGGTAGGACGGGAGGCCGGCGGGCTTGCCGTCGATGAGGTGGGACTGCTGCTGACGGAATCCGTCGAGCTCCTCCTCGGTCATCCGGCCTTCGAGGAAGGCGCGGGCGTACATGCCGGGGGAGGCGTGTCCCTGATAGAAGATGTGGTCGCCGCCGCCGGGGTGGTCCTTGCCGCGGAAGAAGTGGTTGAGACCGACTTCGTAGAGAGTCGCCGAGGAGGCGTAGGTGGAGATGTGGCCGCCGACCTCGATGCCGGGGCGTTGGGCGCGGTGGACGAGCATCGCGGCATTCCAGCGGTTCCACCGGCGGTAGCGGCGTTCGACCTCTTCGTCACCGGGGAACCAGGGTTCGTTCTCAGGTCCGATCGTGTTGACGTAGTCGGTGGCGGTGAGGCTGGGCACGCCGATCTGCTTCTGACGCGAGCGCTCGAGCATCCGCAGCATGACGTAGCGTGCGCGCGAGCGCCCGCCTTCATCGATGAGGGAGTCGAGAGAGGCCAACCACTCCTCTGTCTCCTCTGGATCGATGTCAGGCACCTGGCTTGGCAGCCCGTTGAGTATCGGTCCGCCCTGATTGCGATTGTCCACAGTGTGGTCCTCTCTTCCCTCCGCGACCTGCATTGGTGGCGAAGTCGCGTTCTGCCGATGGAATGCGGTTCGGGTGATGACACAGAGCCCAGGGTCCACCGGATTCGATTCCAGCCTAGTACGCGGCGGCCGTCTTCGCTCTGCCGTCTCCTGTGATCTGGATGACGACGACGGAATCCGCAGAACGGCCGGGAGAACGGGCGCGCCGACATTTGCCCCCGTCTGCAAATGGCGGAACAATGTGAGTATGAGCAACTCCGCTTCTGAAAGGACCTCTTCCACGTCGACCCTGCCGACCGAACTGGGACACAATCTCGGATTGGCAGCGGGGGACTATGTGCAAGAAATCGGCTACGACGACGACGTCGACCTTGATCTGTGCCAGGCGATCGAGACCATCATCGGAGAGAAGATCGCCGACGGCGACGTCGATGACGTGTTCGACGTCATCCTCATGTGGTGGAGGTCCGATGACGACGACCTCATCGACGGGCTCGTCGACGCTCAGGTCACCCTCAAGGACGGAGGGGTCGTGTGGCTGCTCACTCCCAAGGCCAACCGACCCGGCCACATCACCCCGGCAGAGATCTCCGAAGCGGCGCCGACCGCCGGCATGCACGTCACCTCGACCGTGTCCGCGGCCGAGGACTGGGCAGGCTTCCGCCTCGTCGGCAAGAAGAACTACTCGTGAGCGCGGGCCGTCCATGATTCCCGGGCCCGGTGACCGGGCTCCCGACTTCTCCGTGACCGATCAGTTCGGCCGGACCATCACCCTCGCCGAGGCGACCGGCAGCTCCGTGGTCATCCTCGCGTTCCTGCCCTATGCGTTCTCCCCGGTGTGCGGCGACGAGATCCGGGCCCTGCAGGACGTCCAGGACGACGCCGATGCGGCAGGCGATGACCTCACCGTCATCGCGATCACCGCGGATGCGAAGTACACGCTGGCGGCGTGGGGCGTCGAACGCGGCGTGAATCTCTCGATCGGCTCGGACTTCTGGCCCCACGGTGCCGTGGCGCGCGCCTACGGCGTCTTCGACGAGGACCACGGGGTCGCCGAGCGCGGTGTGTTCGTCATCACGAAAGCCGGTACGATCGAAAGCGGCCGCCAGGTCGCACGCACCGAGACCCGGGACTTCGCGATCGAGGCCCGCATCGCCGCCGGCATCGCCTGACCCACCGGCAGCCCGGCGACCGCATCACACCGGGCCGCGCAGCAGCGGCCCTCGACCGAGGAGGACCGCCATGGCCACGATCTTCACGAAGATCATCAACGGAGAGATCCCCGGAGCATTCGTCTACGAGGACGACCGGTGCGTCGCGTTCCTCGACGTCTCCCCGCTCACCGAGGGACATGCGATGGTCGTCCCGCGCGAGGAGATCTCCGCGTGGACGGACCTCGACGACGACCTCCTCGATCACCTCATGAATGTCGCGAAGCGGATCGGCCGTGCTCAGGAGGCCGCGTTCGAGTGCGAGCGGATCGGGATGATGATCGTCGGCTACGAGGTGCCCCACGTCCACATCCATGTGTGGCCGACGACGTCGATGGCCGATTTCGACATCTCCGACCGGGCCCCGATGCAGGGCGCGCAGACGCTGGAAGGGCCCGCCGAGAAGATTCGGCAGGCCCTGTCCCAGCAGTCCTGAGCGTTGCGGGCGCTGAGCTCTTTCGGAGCTCAGCGCACTCAGCACGCGGTGAGCGTCAGTTCGCGTCGAGGTAGGACACGAGCGCGGCGCGGACGAACTCCGCACCCTGCTCACCGCCGTAGTTCGCGGCGAACCGCGGATCGGCGACGTACATCTCCGCGAGTCCCCGCACGTAGCCGTCGGTGTCGCCGGCGGGGTCGGCGGCCGGGGTTCCCGGCACCGAGGTCAGCCACTCGATGTGACGGCGGGACAGATCCCGCGCTTCGGACGAATCGGGGTCAACCCCCGCCTCGGCGGCAGTTGCCCAGTCCGCGGCCAGTCTGCGGGCATCGTCCTGCCAGGACCGGCGCTCGTCGTCGTTCATTCCCGTCCACCATTTCTCCGAGGTCTCGTAGGCGGCATCGCCCCAGCGCTGCCGCACCTCGTCTTCGTGCTCTCGATGGTCGAAGCCATCGAACATCTCTTCCGCCATGAGCGGTTCACCTGCTTTCAGTCGTGTCATCGTCGCGGTGACGGCGGCGATCTGCCGCTCCAGGCGCGCTCGCTCGCGTCCGAGCTCGCGCACATGGTCCTCGAGGGCCGTGATCGGATCCGCGGTGGTCTCGAGCACCTCCGCGATCCGACCCAGCGGCAGGCCCAGCTCCCGCAGGAGGAGAATCCTCTGCAGGCGGACGAGGGCGTCCTCGTCGTAGTGTCGGCTGCCACCGGCGGCCCTCGACGACGCAGACAGCAGGCCGATCGCGTCGTAGTGACGCAGAGTCCGGCTCGTCGTGCCCGTCAGTCGCGCTGTTTCCTGTATGGACCAGTCCATGGAAACCAGCGTAGAAGTTGACGTCGCGTCAATGTCAACACCCATTGACGCGCGACAGCGGCGTTTGAGGTCACAGAACCGAGGGAGAGGAGCGATTTCGGCTCCAGCACCTCAGGTCTGTGACCACAAACGGCCTGCTCACGCGGCCGCGCGGACGGCGTCGAGGGCGGTGAAGAGGTCCTCGGCGAGGTCGTCGACGTGTTCGAGGCCGACGGAGAGGCGCACGAGCCCGTCACCCGGCTTCGCCTCGGAGGCGACGGGACGGTGGGTCAGCGACGCAGGGTGTTGGATGAGGGTGTCGGCGCCGCCGAGGGAGACGGCGTGGACGACGAGGCGGCAGTTCTCGACGAAGGTGCGGGCCGCCTCGAAGCCGCCGGCGATGTCGAGGGCGATCATCGCGCCGGGCCCGGCCATCTGGCGGCCGAGCAGACCGTGCGGATCCTGGCCCTCGAGCCCGGGGTAGTGGACCGCGGCGATCGCCGGATGGGCGCTGAGGCGCTCGGCCAGCTGCGTCGCAGTGGCCTGAGCCGCGCGCATCCGCACCCCGAGCGTGCGCAGTCCGCGATGGAGGAGGTAGGCGCCCATCGGGTGGAGCAGGGCACCGGTGATCGCGCGGACCTGACGCAGCCGGGTCGCCCACGCGGAGTTCGTCGCGATGATCCCGCCCATCGCATCGCCGTGCCCGCCGATGTACTTCGTCGCACTGTGGAGGACGAGGACGGCGCCGTGCCGGATCGGGCGCTGGAGGACGGGTGTGGAGAAGGTGTTGTCGACGAGGACGGGAACATCGCCCGCCGCCGCGACGACGGCATCGAGGTCGACGAGGTCGAGGCTCGGGTTCGCCGGGGTCTCGACGATGACGAGTCCGGTGTCGTCCCGCACCGCCGAGGCGATCCCCTCCGGCGTCGTCCACGTCACCGTGGTGCCGAGCAGGCCGGAGTCGAGCAGATGGTCGCTGCCGCCGTAGAGCGGACGGACCGCGACGATGTGCGGGGTGCCGGCGCTGACCGCGGCGAGCAGCGCCGCCGTCAGGGCCGCCATGCCGGTGGCGAAGGCAACGGCCTCCTCGGCGTGTTCGAGGTCGGCGAGGGCGTCTTCGAAGCGGGCGACGCCGGGCTGCCACAGGCGCTGGTAGACGGCGGAATCGCTCTCGCGCAGGGGATGGCCGGTGGCGAGCCATTCGTACGATTCGCCGCCGGTGTCGATGTCGCCGACCGGGTTCGTCGTCGAGAGATCGATCGCGGGGACGTGGACGCCCGCCTCGGTGAGGCCGTCCATGCCGCCGTGGACCATGCGGGTTTCGGGGTGAAGGGGTGATTCGGGGTGGAGAGAGGTCATGGCGGAATTCAATCGGGTTTCTCTCAACGACTGCAAGGAATCATCAAGAATCTTCTGCATTCGACCCTGTTCCGGCAGGATCCTTGACGAAGTCGCCGGTGACGTGACGCGCACCGCAGATTCTGCCGCCGGTGCTCCGCGCCGTCGAGCACCGACGCGGTGCGGCTGAGAGGAGTCTCCATAAGGTCGTCGAGTCTTGACCGGGCCGGCTCTTGTCCCTAAGCTCATTGAACATAATCATTATGTTTAATATCACATGATGACCCAACTCAAGGAGGAGTTGCCCCATGGTTGATGTCGATGTCATTCAGGTCGGATTCGGTCCCGTCGGACAGGTGCACGCGGCGCTGTTGGGGGCCAAGGGCCACACGGTCGCTGCCTTCGACAAGTGGCCCGGCACCTACCCGCTGCCGCGCGCCGGACATCTCGATCATGAGATCATGCGGATCCTCCAGGGCATCGGCGCGACGGACGCGTTCCGCCTGCAGGCCATTCCGATTCCCGACTACGACTGGGTGAATGCGGCGGGGGAGCTGCTCCTGCGGATCGATTGGAATGCGCCGACGCCCTCGGGATGGAAGTCGGACTACCTCTTCTATCAGCCGGAGCTCGAGGAGGCCGTGCTCGACGCGGTCGGCAGGCATCCCAGTGTCACGGTCGAGCTCGGGTGGGAGGCGACCGAGGTGGCCAATCACCCCGACCATGTCGAGGTGCGCCTGCGCGAAGTCGAGAAGACCGAGGCGGGACTGACCCCCACCGGCAAGGAGAAGACGGTGACAGCGCGGTACCTCATCGGGGCCGACGGCGCGAACTCCCTCGTCCGCCGGCAGGTGGGCATCGAATGGGAGGACCTCGGCTTCGAGGAGGACTGGCTCGTCACCGACATCGAACCCCACGATCGCGACATGGTCATCGACATGCCCGACGCCGGTCAGATCTGCGACCCGGAGCGCCCGGTGTCCCTCTTCCGTTGGCTCGGTCGGCACACCGCGCGGTGGGAGTTCATGCTGCTCGACGGTGAGAGTGCCGAGGAGATGGCGACGGAGGAGAGGATCTGGTCCCTGTTGTCGCGGTGGGGGCTGAGTGCGGACAACGCGACGATCGTGCGGAAGAAGGTCTACGGCTTCCGCTCGCTCATCGCCTCGACGTTCCGCCGGGATCGCACGCTGCTCATCGGCGATTCCGCTCATCTCATGCCGCCGTTCATGGGGCAGGGGCTGTCCTCGGGCCTCCGCGACGCCGTCAATCTCGCGTGGAAGCTCGACCTCGTGCTCTCCGGGAGCGCGGCCGAGGGTCTCCTCGACGCGTACACCGTCGAACGGCGCCCTCATGCCCGGGCCTACATCGAGGCCTCGATGGCGCTCGGTCGGGTGGTCTGCATGAAGGATCCTGAGGAGGTCGCGGCCCGTGATGCCGCGTTCCTCGCCGGAGACGTCCCGCCGCCGGTCCTGCCGTGGCTCTACGAGGGCGTCCTCGACGGCGGTGAGAGCACCGAGGTGGTCGGACGCCTCGGTCTCCAGGCCAGGGTGGAGGCACGGGGCCGGGACGGTCTGGCCGACGACGTCATCGGCACGGGGTGGACGCTGCTGTCCTCCCGGGGTGACTATCTCGACGACCTGACCGCGGAGCAGAGGGCGATCATCGATGCCCTGGGCATGGTCCACGCGCATGTCAGCCGGGCCGAGCTCGATTCGGAGCACAGCGTCGTCGACGTCGACGCCGACTACTCGCGCTGGTTCCGCGACATCGGCGCACCGATCGTCGTCGTGCGCCCCGACTACTACGTCTTCGGTCATGCCGCCGACTCCGCGGAGCTCGGCGCGCTCCTCGACCGCCTCGCCGAGCGGGCCTCACTCACCGTGTCCCCGGCAGCGACCGCCGTCCCGGAGAAAGCCGCCGCACAGGGCTGAGCGGCAGCCGTCACCGGGCACAGTGTCCGCGAGGAGCATCGACGGGCTGGGAGCGGGCGCCCCTGAGTGCGTAGAC
Organism: Brevibacterium sp. NPDC056726; assembly: GCF_042790515.1. Lineage (NCBI taxonomy): Bacteria > Bacillati > Actinomycetota > Actinomycetes > Micrococcales > Brevibacteriaceae > Brevibacterium > Brevibacterium sp. NPDC056726. The sequence goes on from NZ_JBHTYZ010000004.1 coordinate 28,324, forward strand.
TCTCCGAGACGGATCAGTTGAGGGGAGCGGGCACCGTGTCGCAGAAGATCGAACTCGATGACATCGACCGGCATCTGCTCTCGGCCCTGAGTGAGAATGCTCGTGCCTCGGGGGCAGCTCTGGCCGCCGAGGTCGGGATCTCGGAGTCGACGGTGTCGCTGCGGCTCAAGCGCCTGCGCTCGAGCGGGGTGATCCGCGGCTACAGCGTCGACATCGACACCTCGGCGCTCGGGATTCCGCTCCAGGCGCTCATCTCGATCCGGCTCGCCCAGCACGACCGGGCGCAGATCGATGCCTTCACCGCTGCTGCGCCGAAGTTCCCCGGCGTCGTGCGGATGTATCACATGGCCGGCGCTGACGACTATCTCCTCCACATCGTCGCCCCCGACACCGAGGCGGTCCAGGCCTTCGTCCTCGACTACCTCACCCGCTACCCGGCGGTCGCCCATACGCGGACGAACCTCATCTATCGGGTCGAGGACGGCACGGACTGGCTGCCGGAGAGCTGAGCACGCGACGTGGGCTGACAGGGGCGACCGTCTCGGCGATAATCGATCCATGGCCGAACAGAAGACGAAGCCGACCGACGCCGATGTCCACGCCTTCATCGCTGCCGCGACCCCGGCGAAGCGCCGTGTCGACGGTCAGCGGCTCGAGGAGATCTTCACCGAGGTGACCGGGGTGAAACCGGTGATGTGGGGGCCGTCGATGGTCGGCTACGGCGAGTATCACTACCGGTCACCGGTCAATCCACGCAATCACGGGGTGTGGCCGAAGACCGCGTTCTCCCCGCGGAAGGCACAGCTGTCGCTCTACGGACTCAAGGACCTACCGGGCGGTGCGGCTCTGCTGCCGAAGCTCGGGACGTACACGGAAGGGGCCGGGTGCGTGTATGTGAAGAAGCTCGAAGACATCGACGAGGCGGTCCTCCGGCAGCTCATCGCGATCGCCTTTGCCCGTGAGGACGACCCTGAACCGCAGCGGTGAGGGTTCTGCCCGGCACCCGGTGGCTCTCAGGTCCTTAGCGGTGGCCGTGATCCGATGCTCAGTCCCGGTTTGCGCTGGTGGACGGAGAAGTAGCTGAGGCCGTCGGGGCCGGCGATGAATCGGCGGGTCGAACGGCGGGGGAGCCAGACGATGAGACCGGGGGCGAGGTCGAGGGTGTCAGCGTCCGTCTCGAGGGTTCCCGAACCGGAGAGGACATGGATGAGGACGTCGAGGTCAGGGCCGTTGTGAGCGCGGATCTCGTCATCGGCCGGCAGAGTGATGATGTTCGCGTCGAGATCCCGCTCAGGTGGGGTCAGCCGCCATGCGGAACCGGACACTCGCGGTGGAACCTCGAGTTCGGAGATGTCGGCGACGATCTGGGGAGTGGGCATGGGAACCACTCTAGAACGAAAGAATCTCGGGGCATCGCGCGTGCGATGCCCCGAGATTTCACTTGGTCGGGATAGCGGGATTTGAACCCACGACCTCCTCGTCCCGAACGAGGCGCGCTACCAACCTGCGCCATATCCCGTGACCAGCAACTACTATAGCCAGGGGATCGCGCATTTGAGAAATCGAGCGCGGGGAATGTCGAAAAGTGAAAGGTACGTCTCATTGGCGCTGAGTGCTGAGAGCATCACGATGACCGCACTCGACGTGCTCTCACGCTACGGATTGGGCGATCTGTCGATGCGTCGCCTCGCCCGTGAGCTCGACGTTCAGCCCTCCGCGCTCTACTGGCATGTGAAGAACAAGCAGGACCTCCTCGTGCTCATCGCGAAGAAGATGGGCGCCGAGGTGAACAGCCGCGCCCCGGTCACCGCGGACCCGCTCGTCACCGTTCTTGCGTTGCGCGATGTGCTGCTGCGGTTCCGCGACGGCGCGGAAATCTTCATGCTCGGCTACTCGCTCGCCCCGGACGACGTCACCCCGGTGGGGCTCACCCCGGCACGGCTCGGGGCGACCACCTCGGCGGCGGTGCTGTCGTTCGCCCTCGGTGCGGTTGCGATCGAACAGAACCGCGCCCTCTTCGACGTCGCGGACGCGGGTGCTGGGGAGCGCTTCGCTGAGGTGGTCGCCGGGATCCTGCGGCAACAGGACTGACCCGGGTGGGGCCGACCCCGGCGTCAGCGGTTTCGGCAGCGGGTCGGGGATATGACATACTGAACACGCGCGTTTGGGGCCTATAGCTCAGTTGGCTAGAGCATCTCGTTTACACCGAGAGGGTCGGGGGTTCGAGTCCCTCTGGGCCCACGGCTGACCTGACCAGTTGGCGAGCCCCGCGGAGGTAGATCTCCCGGTGATCCAGGCTGAGGATGTCATCGCGGATCGAGGCTGTCAGTGGATATCGGGCAGGATCGGCAGACAGTGCACCCGAGAACCATGCGCGTCGTTCATTCTTGCTCGCAGGCAGCGGAGCCGAGAGGCTGGCTGCACCGGAAAGCACATATGCGCCGAATGTGGAGTAGTTCTCAGCTAGCGCTTGTCCACTCAACCCGGCTCTGTGGAAGCATTCGAGAATGAGTTCGATACTGTCGAGCTCTCCTGGGCCTTGCGTCGTCAGCGTTGTGGCCGTTGCCGCAATTGACGGGTACTCCTGAAACGTGTCGAGAGTGATCTCAGCGAACTCGACGAGTCGATCTTCCCACCGGTCCAGGTCGACCGTCACCTTCGAGCATGCGAGCTGAAACAGGCGATCAAGAAGCGCGCGCATGAGCACTTCCTTGTTCGGGAAATGCCGGTAAACGGCCGTCGGATCGACGCCGACCTCTTTTCCGAGCGCTCTGTTCGTCACGGTAGTGGTCTCGGGGCGGGCAGCCATGCGCAGTCCGGCGTCGATGAATGCTTCCTTGTCCAGAGTGGGTTTGGCACCAGACTTGGCCGGGGTTCTGCTCGTCATGGGATTCGACTCCGTTCATAGGTCGGCGGCATCAGAACCGCCCGTGAGATCCGAGATCATCGTACAATCATGCACCTCTGTCATCGGCGTTGACACCGACAATGACGCATCAGTATTGTGGCACTGACGCTGGTTTCCGACGAAGGACGGTCATGACCCCCACTGCTGATGTCGTCTTCCATAATGGCGCCGTCTTCACCGGGTCCGGTGCCCCACTTCGCGATCGGGCGGTGGTCGTCACGGACGGCGTAATCCGCGATATCATCCCCAACGCCCGCATGGCGGCGTACGTCGGTGAATCGACCATAGTGGTCGATCTGGAGGGCGGTCTCCTCTCGCCCGGCTTCCAGGACGCACACATCCACCCGGTGCAGGGCGGAGTCGAAATGCTGCAATGCGACCTCACGGACACTCGCAGTGCCGCTGAGGCCATTGACCGCATTGCCTCGTATGCCGACGCGCATCCGGATGAGCCATGGATCGTTGGTGGCGGATGGTCGATGGGTCATTTTCCGGGTGGAGCCCCATCCGCGCTGCTCATCGACGACGTGATCGCTGATCGTCCGGTTGCCCTCAACAGCCGGGATCATCATTCTCTCTGGGTCAATTCTGCGGCGCTGTCCCTGGCCGGGATCGGCCCGGACTCTCCCGACCCCGCTGACGGTGTCATCGAAAGGCTTCCGAATGGTGCACCGACCGGTACTCTCCACGAAGGCGCACTCCGACTCGTCGAGGCGCATCTTCCGGCCGTGTCCGCAGAAAAGCTCACCGCGGGCCTGCTCGCGGCACAGACTCGGCTCATCGCGCTTGGCATCACCGGCTGGCAAGACGCCCTCATCGGCGATTACGCGGGCTTTCCCGATACCCGGGTCGCTTATGAGCGTGCAATTGCCGATGGCACACTTCGAGTCCGGGTGCGTGGTGCCCAATGGTGGCAACGTGACCGAGGGCTCGAGCAGCTCGACAACCTCATCCGCGGTCGCGCCGATGCCGCTGCGCTTGGTCGCGCTGACCGTTACAGTCTCGGCACCGTGAAGATCATGGTCGATGGCATTGCGGAGAACTTCACGGCGGCGATGCGCGAACCGTACCGCGATGCCTGCGGCAGAGATACGCACAATCGCGGCAAGAGCTTCATCTCATCAGAGAGACTGGCGGAGTACGCTATCGCTCTCGACCGGGCCGGTTTCCAGATCCACTTCCATGCACTCGGGGATCGAGCTGTGCATGACGCACTCAACGCCCTCGCGGCTGCGCGGACGGTCAACGGGCCGACAGACCTGCGCCATCATCTTGCGCATCTTCAGGTCGTCGCCCCTGGTGACGTCTCACGCTTCGCTGGGCTCGGCGCTGTCGCAAACATCCAAGCTCTGTGGGCCTGCCATGGGGATCAGATCGACAAACTCACGCTTCCGTACATGCCTGAGAGCGCGCAGAAGAGGCAGTATCCCTTCGGGGATCTCGTCAGGAGCGAAACGCCGCTCGCCGCCGGCAGTGACTGGCCGGTCTCGTCAGCTGACCCGATCGCCGCGGCCCATGTCGCTGTGAACCGGGCGGTGCCCGGATCCGATCGTCCGCCCTTGGGTGGAGATGAGCAGCGGCTCGAACTCGCTGACTTCTTCGCTGCCTGCACCTCAGGTGCAGCGCGCGTCAATCACTGGGAGTCCCGGACGGGAACGATCAGGCGAGGATACGACGCCGACCTCATCACAATCAGTCCCAACCCCTTTGACGTCGCTGAGGCTTCCATCGACGAGAGCCGCGTAACCTCGACATGGATCCGCGGTGAACGAGTCTACTCGACCGCCTAGGTTGGCTCTCACGACTATCCGAGTGGTTGAGACGCTCAGCATCTGATCGCGGAGGCGACGGGCATCGCGGCGAAGTCGTTCTGCTCGTCGAATTGCCGGCACCGACCGAATCGGTGCCGGCAATACGATTCATCATGAGTTCAACTGTCGGTGGTGATCCGTCGGCTGGACCATAGCCGCGGAACGAACCGGAGGATGATGAGATAGACGACGCCAGCTGCAATCGCTGCGGGCACTGCCGCGGCGATCACGCCCAGGTCGACGGGCGGAACATAGGTGAATGGATCGAGGAGTGCCAGATACGTTCCCATTCCGACTATGAGTCCCACGATTCCTGCGGGATTGATCCCCGCGAAATACCAGTAGGATCCTGAGCCGTTCACTGAGTAGAGCGCGCGGATATCAAGCTCCTGCCGGCGCACGAGGAAGAAGTCGACGATCTGCATTCCGCAGATCGGGCCGAGCAGGATTCCCGCCAAGGTGATGAATGCGCCGTAGTTCGCCATATAGGCGTCGGCAAAGAACACAGCGATGACCAGCACGGGGAGCATGACAACGGCAACTGCGACCGACCACGGGACCCGGCGGTCGATTGTCGGTATCTGCTTGAGCCCGAGAGCCGCGGAGTAGGCTCCAACCATGATCGTTCCGACGTTGGCCAGGGCGAGGAACGAGAGCGCGACGACGCCGAAGACGGGGCCGCCGATCTCAATGAGATAGCCGGTCGGATCACCGCCAGACTCCGGCACCACCAGGGCTGCGATCAGGCCGATGATGAGGACGAGGGACATCATCACGCCCAGGCCGAGCACGCTGGGCACGATGGCTGCTCGTGTGGTGCGGGCGTTCCTCGTCAGGCCCCCGACATAGGGCCACCACGACAGTCCTCCGGCGATTCCCAGTTCGACGGTGAGCATGAAGTTGCTGCCGTTGTCCGGCAGCGGCGCGAGCGCGCCGGCACTGAGAATGCCGTCAATGCCGAAGCGGATGATGAGCATGATGCCGATCCAAACTGCGAGGATGAGCACGGTGACAGCAACGACCGGTCCCGCCCAGCGCAGTGTGGCTGTGCCTTTTCGAAGAAGCAAGAACACGACAAGAGCGCTGCCGACGGCGACGATCATGGCGGTCGGGCCGATCATCGTCTCCGTCAGCCATCCCATCTCAGCGAGCGCCAGAGCTGAGGCGTCAGCGAGTGCGATCGTCAGTACGGCATTCCACCCGATGAGGATGAGCAGGGTGAGTACGACAGTAAGAACGGAACCGCGCGATCCGAACAGAGGTCTGGTCGAACGCACGGCCTCGACCCCATACCGGCCTGCTGCGGGAAGCGCTGCAAGGAGCACCATGAATACCCCGATCAGCGTGCCTGCTGTGACGGCCAGGGCCCCTTGTGTGGCGCCGAGGTAAGCTGCGACGAAACCTCCGCTGATGAAGCACCACGTCGCCACTGCTGCGGAGGAGGTGTTACCGAAGATCGCCAGCGGTCCCCATGTCTTCTCCGCACGCGTGACGGGAAGGCTGCTTTCGAATTCGCCGGTGAGCGGTCGTGCCTGGACACTCACGATCCCGCTCCCCATCCGATCACGATGAGCACGATGGGGAGCGCCACAGTGAGCATGGCGAGCAGAAGCAGGTCCCCGGGTGAGAATCGTCTATCGAGTCCGTGTGACGATTCAAGTGATCTCAGTCTGTCTTCGAGCTCGGTGTCAGTGGCCATCATTGCCCTCCTGAAATAGTGTGTTCTGTTGTTGGACCCTGCAGGTCAGCGCTTCATCGCGCCGAGACGTCGCTGTGAAAAGAGTGAACGGCCGAGGCTGCGAACCGGGTGATGTGGTGGGCTGTGCGAATACCGGCGCATGGACTCAAGCCTCGTCCGCGCCTGCAAAGTCGAGTCCTGGCGGCGGGCGAGTGAAGCCTCGTGTGAGCACCGCCAAGAACCCGCCCCCGAGGCCCAACCACGCCAATCCGATGAGTATCGCCAACGACCCCAGATTCAACAGCAGGTAAACGTCGACGATGATGCCGAGGACTGGGAGCGCGACGAACCCGATCACAGATCTGCGTTTGAATCCCGGATCCGGGTGTCGCCACCAGAGGGCGATGACGCAGGCATTGGCGACCGCGAACGCCAGGAAAGCCCCGAAATTGATGAGCGACGTCGCGTCGCCCACGGTGAGCAGCTGCCCCGCGAGTCCGATGGCGGCAATGAGGACGAGATTGAATACGGGGGTGCGGAACCGATTGTGGAGTCTGCCGAAGACTCGCTTCGGAAAGACCCCGTCTCGCCCCATGACGAAGAGCAGTCGACTGCCACTAGCCTGGACGGCCAAGCACGAGGCGACTCCGCCCACGAGGAGAGTGGAGTTGATGATTCCGGCGAAGATCGGGCCACCGATGAGAGTGAGGACTTCGTATCCTGCCGTTTCCGGGTCGGCGAAGTCGAGACTCGGATGCGCCCATTGCATGACGAAGGAGGTCGCTACGAAGATCACCCCTCCGGTGAGGACGACGAGCACGATCCCGCGGGGGACTGTCGTCGTGGGGTTCTTCACCTCCTCGCTCAACGTGCTCACTGCGTCGAATCCGAGGAAGGAATAGGCGGCTACCGCCGCTCCAGCAGCGATCGCGGAGATGGTTGCGGATTCCGGCCAGGCAGCAGGTCCGACTGGATTGCCGTTTCCGGAGGCGAATGCGATGCCGAACCCGATAAGAGTGAGGACCCCGCCCATGACGATGAGAAGCAGAACGCGATTGAAGCGGTCTGCCAGTTTGAGGCCGATGATGTTGATGAGGGTGCAGGTTGCGATGATGAGCACACCCCAGATCCACGTCGGCAGGACGGGAAACTGAGCGCCGAAGTAGAGGGCCGTGATCAGCCACGCAACCATTGGAAGAAAGAGATAGTCGAGGAGGATCGTCCATCCGGAAAGGAAGCCGATATGACTGCCGAGAGTGCGGCGAGCATAGGTGTAGACCGATCCGGACGCCGGGTAGGCGCGCGCGAGTTTGCCATAGCTCAGCGCCGTGAGCACCATGGCGCCAGTGGCAAAGACGTACGCCATTGCGGTGGCGCCCTGTGACAGTGTGGCGATCACTCCGAATGTGGCGATGACCACTGAAGGGGCCATGTAGGAAATGCCGAAGACGACGATGCCGACCAGATTGAGCTGGGGGATCAAACTCTTGGCTGTCGTGGTGTGGGTCATTGCCGACCCGCCAAGCTCGTGGTCGCAGTCGACCCCTGGGCATCATCGCGGAACTCCGTTGCAGGCGTGTTTCGCGTGTTAGTCGAACTCAGAGACAGATCCGGCCACCAGTCGTCGGCAGTGGTCAGACCGAGTTCTGCCTCGACGGCTGCTCCGATTCGGAAGACCATGGGATCGTCGAACGTGCGCCCGACGATCTGGACGCCGGTGGGGACTCCGTTGGGGGCGCGACCCGAAGGAACGGCGAGGACGGGCACGCGTCCGACGATGTTGAAAGGCAGGGTCATCAGCTGAGAGAAGACGTCGGCCGAGTCAGTGCATGTCGCATCTGCGGCCATCCCTGTATTTGTGACGGTGGGGCAGACGAGCGCATCGAAAGTCTCGAATAGGTTGCCTAGTGGTCGATAGAAGGTCGATTCCTCCACAAGACCGACGGCGTAGCTCCCCGCTCGCGAAGCGGCGTTGATGAAGGCTCGTGTATAGGGCATGAGACTCTCTGCCGAACTGTCGCGCCCGATCGACTCGATGAAGGGGCCCATGATTCCGCCGAAGTGCTTCCACGCGATGTCGAGGACCCTGCCAGGGGTCCATGGCAGATCGACTTCTTCGACGCTGGCTCCAGCGTTCTCCAGCGCCAGTGCGAACTGCTCTGTGCGCGTGACCACAATGGGGTCCGGATCATAACCGCCGAGGTCGAAGCTCAGTGCGATCCTCACCCCGTTCAAAGTGCCGACATCGCCGGAGACACTGACTCGGGGACGCAGGGACGCGGGGTCGCCAGCCCACGGGCCTGCGATGATGTTCTGCAACAGGGCGACGTCGGCCACGCTGCGACCCATCGGGCCGTCGGCGCAATAGGTGTCGGCGTTGAATGGAGCAAGGCCTGGCACACGTGCGAAGGGCGGTTTGAAGCCGACCACACCGCAGTACGAGGCGGGGATCCGGATCGAACCGCCGATGTCCGAGCCGGTTGCCAATACCGTTGACCCCGAGGCCAGGGCCGCCCCAGAACCTCCCGACGAACCGCCGGGAGTCATTTCCGGATTATGGGGATTTCTCGTGATGCCCCAGAGGCGAGTGTGCGTCACTGGGGCGCAACAGAACTCGGGCGTTGTCGTCCGGCCATGGACAACGGCGCCGGCAGTGATGATGCGATCGACGATGGGGTGGGTCACCTCGGCGACATTGCCCTTCTCAAGTAGTGATCCTTCCTCACTGAGATAGCCCGTGATCGGCTGCTCTTCCTTGAGCATGAGCGGAACACCGTCGAGGGGTCGCGGCGTCTTGTCCTGATAGCGCTTCTCAGATTCCCGTGCGGCTCGGTACGCAGCCTCGAGCATCTGTTCGGTGACTGAGTTGACAAGAGGCTCGGTCTCGCGAGTGCGTGCCACGACGGCATCGAGCAGCTCGACAGGCGAGAGCCGTTGCGTTCGGAACAGCCGGATTGCCTCTGTGGCGGTGATATGGGGGAGGTTCATGGTCGTTCTCCTGCTCGGTGGGTGGGTGAGGATGTCTGCGAGCCCATCTCAGGGATGATCACTCAGGACCGCCTGCGCCGCCGCGATGCCCGAATCCCGCGACGTGTGAACAGTCGACACGTGACGATTCCGGCCCAGTAGAGCCGGGAATCAATCGGTGCGTGCAGGCCGTCGCGTCGGGAGAACGGTCCCGGATACGCGCCACGCGCGAATCGATCTTTTGACCAGTCCTTCGTCACCGAGGCGACCGGTTGCAGATCGGGCACTCCGGTGGAGACGCGAATGCTCTCGAGAGCGAGTGCCATCCGTTCGACTTCGGGCAGGTCGAGCAGCTCCTGCGCCTTTCCGCCGGTCATCCATGACACAACGATCTCCCCGGGGAAGTCAGGCGTGCCAGCGGACGCATTCCACAGACTGGGCGGGTTGACCGAGAACGTCGCCAGCACATCCCAGTCGGGTGCCTGAGAATGCGAAGGGGGGAGAACTGGTCGCTCGAACTCGAAGATTCCTTTGAAGACCGAAAGGTAGCTGATCTCGTCAATAGCGACTCGACGATCCCCCGGCAGCGGCGGATCGAAGACGATGTCGTCGGTTTGGAGCACGCCACCTGGGACGGCGAGAACGACGGCGCGGGCCTTGAATTCTCTACTCCCGGCAACGACGGTGACTCGGCTGCTTCGGTAGTTCACCTGAGCTACCGGGTGATCGAGCAGAAGGGAAATGTCGCGAGAAAGCGGCTCAAGTATCTGGTTGTAGCCGCCGATGACCCGGTAGTCGCCGGATTCGTCCGGTGGGATTGGTCCATTGCGATCCTGGAGGTCGAGTGCTTCGAGCACTGTGTAGTACACCGGGTCGGCGGGGGCGATATCGAACTGCTCGCTGTCGACTTCGAGTGCGGCGACAGTGATCGGATAATTGTCCGCTGAGATGCCGACCCTTTTCAGCCACATCAGCGCCGTTTCACCTGAGCGGGGTGCGGGCAGTCCTTGCGGATATGTGGGTGCACCGAGCGGGAAACGAAACGTGTCGAATGTGTTCGACCGGATCCACGGCGTGTCTGGAGAGAGTCTGCCGGCAATGGCCGCCTGGCGATGCGTCGTCAGCCCAGCGGAGTGGATGAGATCCCAGGTCGAGACGTCTGGGCCGTGAACGAGCTCGGCGCCGCGCTCGACCGGTACGGACATCGATGACGCATCGGTGAAGAGTCGACCGCCGATCCTTGAACGGGCTTCGAGGATGAGCACGAGTTTGCCTGCGTCCGCGAGGTCCCGCGCAGCTCCGAGCCCGGCGGGACCAGCGCCGACAACGATGACGTCCCACATTCGGTTCTCAGATATGTCCGGTTCAGCTGCTGCTGATTCGGGGCGGGAGAGAACTGCAGCGGTCCCGGCGGCACCGAGACCGAGCAGGCCACGGCGGGAGACACGCCTGGTGGACGTGGTTGCTGCAGTCATCGGGTGCACCCTTCACATCGTTGTTGTGTGCGTCACACACACTATGGCGAGTCAGCGTTGCTGTCAACACTGGTGACACAATCGATTACTGCTTCGCTGACGGCGCTTTCGAAGCGCGCGGACGCCTGACAAAGAGAGGAGTGCCTCTGGTCTCCGCATACAATCAAGGCGTGAACGCCCCCTCCTCAGACGGCCGACCCAGCCGACGCCCCAGCAGGCAGCAGCTCATGAGCTCCCCAGGGTTGCGCGCACTCAGTCTCATCGTCGGACCCCTGGCCGTCCTCGCGCTCTACTTCACGGTTCCCCTGGCCAGCTCCGAAATGGGTGCGATCGAACGCCTGCTCGCGACCGCGGCGGCGCTGTCGGTCCTCGCCTTCGCCCTGCTGCGCCTGCGCCGCACGGACACCAATCTGCCGCTCCTCGTCCTCTCCTTCGTCCTCGTCGCGGCGACCTTCTCCGCGGTCTTCTTCGTCGTCGCGACGAACAATCCCGCCGAGTTCGACGGCATCGACACCCGCGTCGACGCCCTCTACTTCACGCTGACGACGATGACGACGACCGGCTACGGTGACATCGTCGCCACCGGTCAGCTCTCGCGCATCCTCGTCTCCGCGGTCTTCGTCTTCGACCTCGTTTTCCTCGGACTCTTCGCCAGTGAACTCTCGCGCATCGTCAGCCGACGGCAGGCCGGTCCGGCGGACCACCCGTGAAGGCGCGCTTCGCCGGCGTCACCCCACGCCTGACGCTGCTGGCCATCGTCTACGGCGGCATCGCAGGACTCGTCGCGGCGCTGACCTTCAGCGGCATGACCGCCCTCCAGAACCTCGTCTGGGGAGCCGGCGGTGAACTCTTCAGTGATGCGACGACCCAGATCCTCGTGACCATCCTCGCCGGTGGTGCCCTGCTCATCCTCATCGACCGAGCCGCCCCGACCGAGGATCTCCAGACTCTGCTCAATCAGTCCGGTGACCCCGACGGACTGCCTCGGCGCGCCGTGCTCACCACGGCCTTCGCCGCGATCGTCGCGGTCGCCTTCGGCGGTGCCATCGGACCCGAAGCCGGCATCGTCGCCGTCGTCGCGCAGCTCTCGACGATCGTCGCCCACCTCATCGGCGAAGACGTCGCCATGCGCCGCACGATCGGCCAGGCCGGCAGCGCCGGCGCCCTCGGTGGCTTCTACGGGTCCCCACCGGGCGCGGCCGCGATCGACGGCGACCAGCTCGGTCCGCAGAAGGTCCTCCAGTTCGGCGCGGCCTTCGCCGGGTTCTTCGTCTTTCTCGCCGTCATGAGGGCGATGCCCGAGGGCAGCGGTGCACGCATCTCCCTGCCACCGGTCGACGTCGCCTACTTCAGCCCGTGGCTGCTCGCCGTCGCCGGCATCGCGGCAGCCGCCGGCCTGGCCTTCCGCGCCCTCCACCATCTGCTCGAGGTCGCAGCGCAGCGCATCCGTCGCACGTGGGCGACGATCGCCATCGGCACGATCCTCTTCGCCGTCCTCGCTGTCCTCGTCCCCCTGGTCCGCTTCTCCGGCCATCATGAACTGCACGACCTCCAGGTGCTCACCGACTCCGGAGCCTGGCCGACGCTGCTCCTCGTCGCAGCAGCGAAGATCGTCGCGCTGTCGCTCTGCCTCGTCAGCGGATGGCGGGGAGGGGAGTTCTTCCCGCTGATCTTCATCGGTTCGGCCATCGGCGCCGCCGCTGCCGTCCTCATCCCGGGTCTCGCCGTCGGAGCGGCCATGGCGACGGGAATGGCGGCAACAACCGCCGTCGGATGGCGTCGCCCTCTGGCCGTCCTCCTCATCCTCGTCCTCCTCGTCGACACCCCGGTCGCATTGCCGCTCGTCGTCGGGGCGGGCATCGCCTACCTCGTCGCCCTCCTCATCCCCGGCAGCGGTGATGCCGCAGACGACAGCGAATCACCGCCTCCCGAGGCCGCGCGCTAGCCACTGTCGCCGGCGATGAGAACGCCCGGCGACGACACGAATCCGGCACATCCACCGGCGCCGCCCTTGACGGGTGACCGCGCACCTTCTAGGTTGAGCGAAACTCCATCGGTCACAGGCGTGCCTGTGACCACGAGAAGGCCGGGTGGGCGATGGGAACGGAAATGACAGGGTCCTCGTGGCCGCAGCTGCGCATCGATGACTGGACGGGCACGCGGGAGAACCTGCACCAGTGGCTGCAGATCGTCGGGAAGATCGAACTGGTCTCCACGACGCTCATCAACCACTGGTGGAACGTCACCTATGACGTCAGCGCTCGCGGACTGCGCACACAGATCCTCATGCGCCAACAGGGGCGGACCTTCGACGCGGAATTCGACTTCATCGCCGACGAACTCGTGCTGCGAGCGAGCACCGGCGACATCGAGACCGTGCCGCTGAAGCCCCAGTCGGTCGCCGACTTCTACGCCGCCGTGATGGCGGCCCTGACCAGGCTCGGCGCCCCGTGCACAGTGTGGGCATGGCCGAACGAACTGCCCCAGGCCACCCCGTTCGCCGAAGACACACGGCCACGGGAATACGATGCCGACGCCGTGCGGTTGTGGTGGCGACAGCTCCAGCACATCGATGACGTCTTCGCCTACTGGCGCGCCGGATTCGCAGGCAAAGCAAGCCCCGTCCAACTGTTCTGGGGGTCGATGGACCTCTCCGCGACACGCTATTCGGGACGAGTCGCCCCACCGAGCACGGCCTCACCCCCGAACTGCCCGCCCTGGGTGATGGCCGAAGCCGAGGACCGGGAGAACGTCGCCGTCGGGTTCTGGGCCGGCGGCAGCGCCGAAGGCTCTTTCTACGCCTACGCGTATCCGGCGCCGAAAGGCTACTACGACGGGAAGCTCACCGCCGGCGGATACGACGCGAGCCTGGGGGAGTACCTCCTGCCCTACGCCGATGTCCGCACCGCCGACGATCCCGAAGGCACGCTGCTGACGTTCCTCGACGAGGTCTACGACCGCGCCGCGGACCTCGCGAACTGGGATCGCAGGATCCTCGACGTCGATCAGGATCGGCTCATCAGATACCTGCCGCCGGCCGACCTCAGCTCCCACGAGCACTGAGCGAGGTTTGTCTTCGCCCAGGCGCGATCAGTCCTCGCCGAGGTCGGCGAGGATCCGGCCGATGAGGCGTTCGCGCGCTGACGCGCTCATCGGCGCGGTGAGAATGCTCTCATACCCCCAGGAGCCGTCCGCGGCCATGCGGGCGACCAGGCACCGCAGCGAGACGTCATCGAGCTCATCGACGGGGACGCCCTCATCGGGGAACCAGCGCCGATAGACCTCCTCCCAGGGTGCGATCCACTCCGGTTCGTTCGCTGCTTCCATGATGAGACGCAGCTCCACGGTGCTCGGCGTCTTCAGCGCCGCCCGCACGTAGCCGCGGGTGCGTTCGACGAGGCTCGCCTCCTCGGGTGCCTTTCCGGTCGCGGCGAGGAGGTCCTCCTCGATGCGGGCTGCCAGATGCTCATGGATGCCCGCGAGCAGGGCGTGCTTGCTCGCGAAGTGGTAGAGCAGGCCGCGTTTGGTCACCCCCGCCTCCTCGGCGACGGAGTCAAGCGTGAGGGCGGTGATCCCTCGCTCCTCCACCACGGTCAGTGCCGCCTCGATGAGTTTGCGTCGTGCGCTCGGTCGTGCCATGGGTTCTCCTCTCGATGTCATAAGTATACCTTTCGGTGTAGTACACTCATTGGTGAAGTAACTCGAAAGGAGAAGGAACCTCATGGACACCACACCCCCTCGGGCCACAGCCCGCACCTGGGTCGGTCTGGCCGTGCTCGTGCTGCCGATGCTGCTCATCGCCATCGACAGCATGGTGCTGATCTTCGCCCTCGGCGAGATCACCGCGGAACTCGAACCCTCCGGTGCGCAGCAGCTGTGGATCCTCGACATCTACTCGCTCATGCTCGCCGGCCTGCTCGTCACCATGGCCTCACTCGGTGATCGCTTCGGCAGACGGAAGGTGCTCCTCATCGGCGCGGTCGGCTTCGCGATCGCCTCGGTGATCGGAGCGCTGTCGACCGAGGCCTGGATGCTCATCGCCGCCAGGGCCCTCCTCGGCATGTCCGGTGCCGCGATCATGCCCGGCACTCTCTCACTCATCCGCAACATGTTCCTCGACCGCAACGAGCGCCGCACCGCGATGGCCGTGTGGGCGGCGGCCGGAGCACTCGGCGCCGCTGCCGGACCCATCGTCGGCGGCGCCCTCATCGAGGCGTTCAGCTGGCATGCCGCGTTCCTCATGAACATCCCGGTGATGATCCTCCTGCTCGTCCTCGCGCCCTTCCTCGTCCCGGAGAGCAGGAACCCCAACCCCGGTCGCGTCGACCTCCTCAGCATCGTCCTCTCCCTGGCCGGCATGATCGCCGTCATCTACGGAGTGAAGACCTTCGCCGAGGGCGATGAGCCCGGCATCGCCGTCGTCACCTTCGTCGCCGGTCTCGTGCTCCTCGTCCTCTTCGTCATCCGGCAGCTGCGGATGCCTCTGCCGATGATCAACGTCCGCCTCTTCAAGGGACGAGCCTTCACCGGTGCCGTGGTGACGAACTTCCTGTCGGTGTTCGCCCTGGTCGGAGCCATGTTCGCGCTCACGCAGTTCCTCCAGCTCGTCGCGGGACTCTCGATCATCGAATCCGCCCTGTGGATGCTGCCGCAGGCGCTCGTCTCGGCAGGTGCGGGCTTCGTCGCCGCGGCGCTGGTCAAGCGCATTCCGACGTCGATCATCGTCACCGCGGGCATGCTCGTCACCGCGGGCGGATTCGCGATCCTGCTCACGCTCACCCCGGATACTCACCCGTGGGTCATCGCCGTGGCCCTCTCCCTCGTCGGTCTCGGCGCGGGTGTGGGTCTGACGCTGACCAACGACATCATCATGAGCTCGGTCCGCCCCGAGGAGTCCGGTCAGGCTGCGGCGATCAGCAACACCGGCTACGAGGTCGGCACCTCGTTCGGCATCGCGGTCCTCGGATCCGTGCTGCTCGGCTTCTACCGCACGAACCTCGAGGACTCGGTGCCGGCGGGACTGCCCGGCGAGGTGCTCGAGGCCGCCAAGGAGACCCTTGCGGCGGCGCTGCTCTACGCAGAGCAGATCTCCGGTGACATCGGCGCCGCCCTGGCATCGGCAGCCATGGAGTCCTTCACGACGGCACTGTCGCTGACCGGCGGCATCGCCACGGCGATCCTCGTGGCCGTGGCGATCTTCGCGGGCATCATGCTCCGCGGCGTCTCCGCTGAGGCCGATCTCGCCGAGAGCAACCGCGAGAACGTCGATCAGGACGCCTGATCCACACCCGTCCGGCAGTGCGCCCCGACCGGCGCACTGCCGGATGAGCAGGCCCCACGGCTGCCGGGCTCCGGACAGTTGCGGTGATCGCCGAGGCTGGGAAGTGTGCTTGCCCCATTGCCAGGGTGGCGAAATGTTGCCATGATCGTGGGGACATCCGCACGATTCCGAGCACCACCGCTTCAGGAAGAGGACCCATCATGGCCACCGCAGATCTCGCCCAGCAGTTCCACACCGCTCTCGTCGGCGGCGACGCCGACACCCTCAGCTCGCTCGTCACCCCCGATGTCACGTTCACCGGGCCCGTCGCTCAGGCCTCCGGCGCCGAGGAGGTCGTCCGGGGTCTCGCGGAGATGGGCTCGATGACGACCTCCGACGACGTCAAGGTCCAGCTCTCCGACGACGACAACGCCCTCATCTGGTCCGAACTCGCGACCTCCGGCTCCCCGGCGATCCCGGCCGCAACATGGCTGCGCTTCGAGGGCGGGAAGATCGCGGAGATCCAGACGGTCTTCAACGCCGCCCGCTGACTAGGGCCGGACCGCCGAGGCCTCGATGAGGCCCGTTCGCGCACCTTCCGGCGTCATTCCGGTCCAGGTCTTGAACGCGCGATAGAACGAGTTCGTGTCGGTGTAGCCGAGGAGGAAGGCGATCTCGGCGGTGCGCAGATCATTGCGCACGAGATAGTGGCGTGCGAGGTTCTCGCGCGTCTCGGCGAGCACCGCCTGGAACGACGTCCCCTCGGCTTTGAGCTGCCGTTGCAGGGTGCGCGGACTTGTCGCCAACCGCCGTGTGACGGCGCCGATCGACGGATCGCCTGCCGGCAGCGTCTCGACCAAGGCTGACTGCACGCGGTCGCTCGTGCTTGCTCCCGCGTCGAGATCGGCGAGCCGGCGGCGCAGCTCGGGCGCGAAGACCTGCCACATCCCCTCATTCTCGGTGAGGAACGGCCGTGTGGAATCAGCCTGCGCGAAGGTGACCGACCAGGCGTCTCCTGTCCGCACCCGCGCTCCGAGAAATTCTTCGAGCACGCCGGGATCCTGAGGAAGCTGCGGCATCGACACTCGCACCGGGCGG
This sequence comes from Brevibacterium sp. NPDC056726, assembly GCF_042790515.1. Classification (NCBI taxonomy): domain Bacteria; kingdom Bacillati; phylum Actinomycetota; class Actinomycetes; order Micrococcales; family Brevibacteriaceae; genus Brevibacterium; species Brevibacterium sp. NPDC056726. The sequence goes on from NZ_JBHTYZ010000004.1 coordinate 45,521, forward strand.
ATCGGCTCCCGCGTTGCCAAGCGGGCGAGGGCCACCCAGAAGAGGATTTCGGCCATGGCGAGGAGGACCGGCGGCTCCTGCGTGCTCGGCCACCGATAGGCGATGGTGAGGTCGGCTGCGCTGTCGACGACGAGGGCAACCGGACCGATGAGCGGTTTGTAGACGGCCAGGCGCTCGGCTGCCGTGCGCAGATCCTGACTCGAGAGCGCAGCGAACAGCGGTGGGGAGAAGTGCTCGACGGAGATCGCCTCGCCGATCGCGACGGCCGCCTCCGCCGCGGTGCCGAGACGCTCCGCCTCGTCGGCGATCGCCGCCCAGAAGCGGTAGTAGTCCGCGGTGTCGAGCTCGGTCGCTCCACGCGAAAGCAGATCCCCGGGCAGGCTCGCGCGACGGAGGACGAGGGCGGGGGAGATGTCGAGATCGCGCAGGAGCACGGCGATGCTCGGATCGAGATCGAATCGGGTTCCGGCCATGGTCGAAGCGTAGCCGAGAACGCAGCGCGGACCACCGGTACTGCACGCCAGTCCACCCGCAAAGGACGCCAGGCGATCGTGGCGCGATCGGCAAGCACCTCGGCGTGCTCTGCTGGTCACACGGCATGCTGTGACATCTAATGTCGATGGTGTCATCACGAATCCGGTGAGGACCACTCACCGGATTCGCCCCCGAGCACCACCCTGTTGAAAGGTCACCAACATGAAGGCAGCAGTCATTCCCGAACTCAACGGCACCTGGGAGCTGCGGGAGGTTCCCACCCCGACCGCCGCACCCGGTCAGGTCCTCATCAAGGTCCACGCCACCGGCATCTGCTTCACCGACATCTGGACGACGCGCGGTGCCGCCGGCGATCTGTTCCCCAACACCCCGGGACACGAAGTCGTCGGCGAGATCGTCGAGGTCGGCGAGGGCGTCACCGGCCGCAAGGTCGGCGACCGGGTCGGCACCACGTGGGTGCAGTCGACGTGCGGACGGTGCGACTACTGCCGCGAGAACCTGCCGCTGTCCGGCCAGGCCGCGGTCAACTGCCCGAATGCCCGGCTCACCGGGTTCACCACCCAGGGCGGACACGCCGAGTACATCGCGGCCACCGCGACCGGCACCGTGCTCATCCCCGACGGACTGTCCTATGAGGAGGCCGCACCGATCTTCTGCGCCGGGTACACCGTGTGGAGCGGACTGCGCGCGGCTGATCCTCAGCCGGGCGAGACGATCGCCGTCGTCGGGATCGGCGGTCTCGGTCACCTTGCGGTCCAGTATGCGAAGGCAGCCGGCTTCAGGACGATCGCGGTGACCCACTCGCCGGACAAGCATGACCTGGCCCGCGACCTCGGCGCTGATCTCGTCGTCGCCGACGGCGCGGAGCTCCAGGCGGCAGGCGGCGCCGATGTCCTGCTTCTGAGCTCGAATTCCTACGAGTCCGGCAGGGACGCGTTCAAGGGCCTGCGGCACGACGGTCGTGCAGTTCTCGTCGGTCTCGACCCGTTCGACGACTTCACGATCCCGACCGAGCCGCAGCCGTTCTTCGCGCAGCGTCAGAAGGTCATCGGCGCCACGCACAACGGGCTCAACTACCTCACCGAAGCACTCGAGATCGCGGCATCGGGCAAGGTGAAGCCGATGATCGAGGTCTTCGACAAGGAGGACATCACCGAGGCGGTCGCCAAGGTCACCGCCGGTGACGTCCGCTTCCGCGCCGTCGTCACCTACTGAGTGCTCTTCGGCTCCGACTGGTCTGCCATCGCGCCGGCCCCCGCCTCGACGGGGACCGGCGCGGTGCCGCGCCACCGGGCGATGAGCGTCATCAGCTGGTAGATGACGATCGCCGAGGCGGTGCCCAGGGCGATCCCGGCGAACTCGAGTCCGGCCGGGGTCCACGTGAAGTTCGCGATCGCGACGATGAGGGACACCGCTGCGGTGTTGAGGTTGATCGGATTGGCGAAGTCGACCCGGTTCTCCACCCAGATGCGCACCCCGAGGAGGCCGATCATCCCGTAGAGCACGGTCGCTGCCCCGCCGAGCACACCGGGTGGGATCGTCGCGATGATCTCCCCGAACTTCGGCAGCAGACTGAGGATGAGGGCGATGATCGCGGCACAGAAGTACGCGGCCGTCGAGTAGATCTTCGTCGCGGCCATGACGCCGATGTTCTCCGCGTACGTCGTCGTGCCCGATCCGCCGCCGGCCCCGGCGAGCGTCGTGGCGAGTCCGTCGGCGAAGAGGGCCCGGCCGGTGAGTCCGTCGAGATCGCGGCCGGTCATCGCGGCCACGGACTTCACATGCCCGATGTTCTCGGCGACGAGGACGAGGACGACGGGCAGGAAGAGTCCGAGGTACCCGAGATCGAAGGCCGGGGCGTGGAAGGTCGGCAGGCCGATCCAGGCGGCGGAGGACACGGTGGAGAAGTTCACTTCCCCCTGGACGAGTGCCGCACCGTAGCCGACGAGCACGCCGATGAGGATCGACAGCCGCCCGAGCATGCCCTTGAAGAGCACGGAGGAGACGACGATGACGGCGATCGTGATGACTGCGGTGAGCGGCGCCTGCTGCACCCACCCCCAGGCGGCGGGGGCGAGGTTGAGGCCGATGAGGGCGACGATCGCACCGGTGACGACCGGCGGCATCGTCACCTCGATCCACCGCACCCCGGCGAAGTGGACGACGATGCCGACAAGCGCCAGGGTCACCCCGACGGAGATGATCCCGCCCTGGGCGAGCGCCATCGCCTGCGAGTCGAGCCGCTCCCCGGAGGTCGCCGCGAAGCCGGTGACCGCCCCGACGGGGGCGAGCAGGCCGAACGACGAGCCGAGGTAGGACGGCATCATCCCCTTCGTGATGAGGAGGAAGAGAAGCGTGCCGATCGCGGTGAAGAAGAGCGTCGTCGACGGCGGGAAGCCTGTGAGCAGAGGGACGAGGAACGTCGCCCCGAACATCGCGACGACGTGCTGGGCGCCGATCCCGATCGTCCGTGGCCAGCTCAGCCGCTCCTCGGGAAGCACGATCTCCCCGGGACGGATCGTCCTGCCGTCACCGTGGAGGCTCCACTGCCATCTGGCGGTCGTGTCCACCTCGTGTTCCCTTCCGTCGACTCCGGACCCTCACCGGGTCCCAGTGCAGTGTATGCGCGCCGAGGCGGCTGTGCACGAGAGGGGTCATGTCTCCCGCAGCGATCGCTTGAGGATCTTGCCGGCGGAGTTCTTCGGCAGCTCGGCGACGAACGTCACCCGCTTGGGCACCTTGAAGCCGGCGAGACGGTCCCGGACATGGGCGATGACATCCGCCTCGGCGATCTCACCGGCATCGTCGCGGAGAACGACGAAGGCACTGATCGCCTCGATCCACTTCTCGTCGGCGATGCCGACGACGGCGACCTCGGCGACTCCGGGCATCGCGAAGATCGCATCTTCGACCTGCCGGCTGGCCACGAGCACCCCGCCGGTGTTGATGACGTCCTTGACGCGGTCGACGACCTCGACGTAGCCGTCGGCATCCATCCGCACGAGGTCACCGGAGTGGAACCACTGGCCGTCGAAGGCGGCGTCGGTCGCCTCGGGCCTGTCCCAGTAGCCCTCGCACAGCTGCGGCGACCGGTAGAGGATCTCTCCGAGCTCACCGGGGCCGACCTCCTCACCGGCGGCGTCGACGACCCGCGTCTCGACGAAGAGGACGGCGCGTCCGGCCGAGCCGGGGTGGGCGTCGTGCTCCTCGGGGCGGAGCACCGTGCACAGCGGACCCATCTCGGACTGGCCGAAGCAGTTGTAGAACCCGAGCCCGGGCAGCCGGGTGCGCAGCTTCTCGAGCACCGGGCCGGGCATGATCGACGCCCCGTAATAGGCCTTCTCGAGGCTGTCGAGGTTCCTCGTCTCAAGGCCGGGACTGTTCGCGAGCGCCACCCACACGGTGGGGGCGGCGAAGAAGGAGTTGATCCGCCGCGACTCGAAGAGAGCGAGCAGGTCGTCCGGGACGGGGGCGGTGACGATGATGTTGTGGGCGCCGACGGCGAGCAGCGGGAGGAGGAAGACGTGCATCTGCGCCGAATGGTAGAGCGGCAGCGCATGGACGACCCGGTCGGTGCCGGCGAAGTCGAGGCTCGTCAGGCACGAGAGGTATTCGTGGACGAGCGCGCGGTGCGTCATGACCGCGCCCTTCGGCGCCGAGGTGGTCCCCGAGGTGTAGAGCAGCTGCGCGACATCCGTGTCAGCGACGTCGAACTCGCCCTCTCCGGCCGGGGCGATGTCCGGCGCCGAGGCGGGACCGAGGAAGTCGTCGAACCCGACGAGACGGGCGCTGCCGCCATGGGCGGTGGCGGAGACCGCCTCGGCGAGGTCGGAGTCGGCGACGACGATCCCGGCCCCGGAGTTGGCGAGGATGTAGTCGAGCTCGTCCCCGGTGAGCTGGAAGTTCACGGGCACGTGGATGAATCCGGCACGGGCGCACGCGAGATAGACGAGGGCGTAGAGGTCCGAGTTCCGGCCGTAGGCGGCGATCCGGTCGCCTGGACCGGCCCCGAGGCGGCGGAGTTCACGGGCGATCGCGGTGACCGCGGAATCGAACTCGGCATAGGACCATGTGCGGTCGCCGAACTCGACGGCGGTCCGGGAGCCGAAGCGGTCGGCGCTGCGCCGGATGAGATCGGCGACGGTGGAGGAGACGGGCTGCAGGGACGACGTCGTCGTCGACGCGGTAGAGGTCATGGGGCCAATCTAGCGGCGACGCCTCGGCAAGTGAACAGATCGGGCTCTCCGGTGCCAGGGCCGGGCCGACTCCGGCCGATGGCAGGCGGACCGGCCCGACCGGGGGCGGTGCGTGCGCTCCACCGCCCGGGATGAGTGCCGGTGACGATGCATTAGTGTGGGCGTATGAGATATCCGACGGTCAGCGAATGTGTGGACGTCTTCGACTCCCTGTGGCCGCCGTCCCTGGCCGAGGACTGGGACACCGTCGGTCTCGCGGTCGGGGATCCCGATGCCGAGGTGCGCTCGATCCTCCTCGCCCTCGATCCCACCGATGCCGTCATCGCCGAGGCGGTCGTCCTCGGCGCGGACCTGCTCTTCACCCATCATCCGCTCATGCTGCGCCCGGTCTCCTCGGTGAGCGCGGGCACCCTCAAGGGCGGGGCCGTCCACACGCTCATCACGAACGCCATCGCCCAGTTCAACGCGCACACCAATGCCGACTCCGCCGTCGGGGGAGTCTCGGACGTCCTCATCGACCTCATCGGCGTCCCCGACTCCTCACCGCTCGTCCCCGACCCCGCGGATCCGGCACGCGGCATCGGTCGGGTGGGCGACCTCGGCGAGCCGACGACGGTCCGCGACATCGCCCGGACCCTGGCCGGTCGACTGCCGCGGACGACGACCGGTGTGCGCATCGCCGGTGACCCCGCCGCCGAGGTGACCCGGGTCGCCGTGTGCGGGGGAGCGGGGGACTCCCTCTTCGACGCCGTGCGCACCAGCGGTGCCGACGTCTACGTCACCGCCGATCTCCGCCATCATCCGGCGACCGAGGCCCTCGACACCGGCAATCGCGGCGACGCCCGCCCCCAGCTCATCGACGTCTCGCATTGGGCCTCGGAGGCGGTGTGGCTGGCGGTCGCCGCCGAGGCGCTCGACGCCGAGTTCGCCGCCCGCGGACTCTCCGTCGCCCTCCAGGCCTCCGCCGTCAACACCGACCCCTGGGTCGAACGCTACTGACCCCTGCCCTCGATGCTCTAGGACATGACCATGCAGCTCACCGCCGATCAGCGCACCCGTCTCGAGGAGCTCATCGAGCTCACGGCGAAGTCACGGGCCCTGCGCCACGAACACGAGAACCCCGCCGAGGGGCCGAAGCTGCAGGAGCTCATCGAGCGGCACAAGGCGCTGAGTGCGGAGAAGGCGGCCGCCGCCGAGGTGACCGCCGGGCTCGAGAGCGAGACCGCCGAGCTCACCGCCGCGATCGACAAGCAGACGGCGCAGATTGCGAAGAAGACGACCGAGCTCAACGACGGCACGGGGCTGACGAGCCGCGACCTCGTCCACCTGCAGGAGGAGATCGCCGCCCACGAGGCGAAGGTCGCCGAATTCGAGGACACGGAGCTCGCGACGATGGAGCGACTCGAAACCGCGCAGGCCGAGCTGGCGGACATCGAATCCCGCATCGCCGAGGTCACGGAGCAGGGACGGACGACCCAGACGGCGATCAAGGAGCGCAAGGCGGCGCTGGCCGAGGACATGGACGAGCTCGGCAGTCAGGAGTCCCAGCTCAAGGCCGACCTGCCGCCGGACCTCGTGCGCCGGTTCGAGGGCAACGTCGCCCAGGGCGGGCCGGGCGCGGCGATCATCGCCGGCCCCAACTGCCAGGCCTGCGGTCAGGAGATCAGCGGCGCCACGTGGCACCAGTGGCTGAGCGAGGACCCGAACGAGGTCCACACCTGCGAGGAGTGCGAAGCGGTCCTGCTCCGCCGCGCGTGAGACTGCGGGCTCAGTCGCATAACAGGCCTCAGTCGCGCAGGACGATCGTCAGTCCTGCCGGTCGGGTGGCGGTCGCCTCGGCGAATTCCACCTCATAGTGCTCTGCGGCGCGGGTGACGAGTGCGTCGATGCTCTCCGGCAGCGGGCGTTCGTCACGGAGCAGGCGGCCGACGAACTCGCCCCGGTAGAACTTCGCCCAATGGGAGACGACGCTGCGCTTGTCCCCGGTCGCCTTGATGGCCCCGAGCGTGACGACCTGTCCGTGCGGACCCGGCCACGCCGACCGGTAGTCGCTCGAGCGGCAGTCGAGGATCACCTCGGCGTCATCAACGGTGAAGGACTTCGCGAGGATCGGCTTCCACCACGACGAGAGACGGCCGAGCTGGCCGAGGTCGGTCTTCATCGCCAAGCGGTACGCGGGGATCGGGTCGAGGCCGCCGACCTGACCGAAGACCGCGGAGAACACGTGGACGTCGCGGAGGCGGTCAGCGAACGCCGCATCGGATTCGGCGAGGGCGACGAGATCGGCCGCGCCCATCGCCTCGAAGAGGACGCCGGTGTAGGTGAGCAGTGCGGGGGCGCACGGCTGCTCGTCGATGGTGACGTTGCGGGCGACCTCCTCGGCGAGTGACTTGCCGACGCCGAGGGCGGTGAGCGCGTCCTTGCGCTTCGAGATCTTCTTCAGGGCGCCGAGCACCTGCCGTCGCTTGGCGGTGAGATCCGGGGACGACAGGGCGGCCAGGTCGAGCGGTGCCCCGGTCGCCGGTGGGGTCTTGCCTTCGGAGGGAGGGAGGAGGATCTTCACCCCACCATCGTAGGCGGCAGGGCTGACACGCCCCCACCCGGTCCGTGTTGCCTTGGTCACCACCGGGTGGGAGGTCGCCGTCGCCTGCGGCCGATCCGAGTAGACTGGGAGGTGAGGACAGGTCACCAGACGGCCGCGGCCTTCGGGCTGAGGAACGTCCGGGCTCCGCAGAGCAGGGATGGTGGGTAACACCCACCCGGGGCAACCCGCGGGCAAGTGCAACAGAGAGCAGACCGCCACGCGAGACGATGCACATCGTGTCGCGGGGTAAGGGTGAAACGGTGGTGTAAGAGACCACCAGAGTGCCGGGTGACCGGTGCTGCTGGGTAAACCCCATCCGGAGCAAGATCAGACAGACGGCGTTCGAGGCTGCTCGCCGAGCCGTCGGGTGGATTGCTTGAGGCCGCTGGCAACAGCGGTCCCAGATAGATGGCCGTCAGTCGAGAAGGGCAACCGACTCGATGACAGAACCCGGCGTATCGGTGGCCTGTCCTCCTCAGTCACCTCGTCGTGCCGTGACGTCACCTCGTCGTGTGGCGACCGCTCAGCTCTCGCCCTTCTTCACGCGCGCCTTGCCGTCGTTGACGGCGAGGATCGCGGCCCCGACGATGCCGGCGTTGTTGAACATCTTCGCCGGACACATGAGCGCGCGGGTCTTGATGAGCGGCAGGAACTCATCGTGTTGCTTCGAGATGCCGCCGCCGACGATGATGAGGTCCGGGGCGACGAGCAGCTCGACCTGGGAGTAGTACTGCTGGAGGCGACCCGCCCACTCGTCGTATTCGAGTCCCTCGCGGACCTTGACCGATTCGGCCGCCTGCGTCTCGGCGTCGCGGCCGTTCATCTCGATGTGCCCGAGCTCGGTGTAGGGGACCAGCCGCCCCTGAGTGAACAGCGCGGTGCCGATGCCGGTGCCGAGCGTCGTCAGCAGCACGGTCTTCTTCCGGTACTTCCGGCCGGCGCCGAAGACCATCTCCGCGAGCCCCGCGGCATCGGCGTCGTTCATGATGAAGAACTTCCGGCCGACGTGCTCGCGGAGGATCGACTGGATGTTCGAGCCGATCCAGCTCTGATCGAGGTTCGCGGCGTAGTGGACCTCGTCGTCACGGACGACGCCGGGGAACCCGCAGCCGAGCGGGAGCGCATCGAGGGACGATCGGTCGTCGACGACCTCGAGTTCGAGGGCACGCTCGACGAGGAGCTCGACCACCTCGGCGATGGCATCGGCGACCGCCACCGGCGTGCTCGGCTTCGGCGTGAGGACCCGGACGCGCTTGAACGCGAGCTGACCGGTGGCCGTGTCGACGAGCGCGGCTTTGATGCCCGTGCCGCCGATGTCGATGCCGATCGCGAAACGGGCGGGGGAGTCGTCAGTCATGCGTGTCCTTGGGGCTCGGGCCTCCGGCGATCGCCGTGTCCGGATCGGGGAGGGTGAGGATGTCGGCACCGGTGTCGGTGACGACGATGGTGTGCTCGAACTGGGCGGAGCGCTTCCGGTCCTTCGTCACGACCGTCCACGAGTCGTCCCAGACATCCCAGGCCTCGGTGCCGAGGTTGAGCATCGGCTCGATCGTGAAGATCATGCCCGGCTCCATCACCTCGGCGTGGGCGGGGGCGGCATCGTAATGGGGGACGATGAGCCCGGAATGGAACTCCCGTCCGACCCCGTGGCCGCTGTAGTCGCGGACGACGCCGTAGCCGAAGCGCTGCGCGTACTTCTCGATGACGCGGCCGATGATGTTGATCTCCCGACCGGGACGCACGGCCTTGATGCCGCGCATCGTCGCCTCCCACGTGCGCTCGATGAGCAGACGGGACTCCTCGTCGATGTCACCGACGGCGAAGGTGAAGTTCGTGTCTCCGTGCATGCCGCCGATGAACGCGGTGATGTCGACGTTGACGATATCGCCGTCGACGAGCGCGGTGGAATCGGGGATCCCGTGGCAGATGACCTCATTGACCGAGGTGCACACCGACTTCGGGAACCCGCGGTAGCCCAGCGTCGACGGGTAGGCGCCGTGATCGGCCATGTACTCGTGGGCCACCCGGTCGATCTCATCGGTCGTCACACCGGGGGCGATGATCTCACCGACCGCGGCCAGCGCGTTCGCGGCGATCGTCCCGGCGGTGCGGACGCGCTCGATCTCCTCCGGCGTGTAGTGGTTGCCGCCGCGGCCCTCATCGGCATCGGCGCGACCGACGTATTCGGGGCGGGTGATCGAGGCGGGGACCCGACGTTCGGGAGAGAGCGTTCCGGGCGTGATGAGGCGAGGCTGGACAGTCATGATGGTCACGATTCTAGAGCCCCGGCGTGTCGATATTCCACCGCGCACCCGCACCCGTGACCCCGTGAGGAGGCGCAGAAGCATAGACTCGAGGGTGAGCAATGACGACGGCATCGACGCAGGAGGTGTGATGAGCGAGCGTTCGGATGTGTCCGGTGGGGAGTTCTCCGGACTGAGCGAGGTGGTGAGCCTGACCAGCGCCCCTCAGCAGATCGCCGACCACATCCTCTCCGGCATCGCCGTGGGAGCCCTGCCGGAGGGCACCCTGCTGCCCGGCGAACGGGCTCTGGCCGCTGACCTGCAGGTGTCGCGCTCGAGTGTGCGGGCGGCTCTCGAGCGGCTCGAGCGCCTCGGGGTCGTCGAACGGCGCCGAGGCCGCGGCGGCGGCACCTTCGTCGCCAACGTCGAACCGGCCACGCTGGCCCCGATGGCCGGACGCATCGAGGAGTTCTACGCCGAACGCAAGAACCTCCTCGACGCTCGCGCCGTATTCCAGAACGGTCTCGCCGCGACCGCGGCGACGCGGCGGACGGAGGACGAGCTCGCCGAACTCCGGGAGCTCGCGGCGGTGTACTCCGAACGCGCCGAGGCGGCCGCCGCCCGCACGGCCGATGCGCGGTTCCATTTCGCCATCGCCCGAGCCGGACACAATCCCGAACTCGTGCGCATGGCCATCGACATCGACACCCGGATCAACGCCGGCTTCCGTCATGACCCGTTCTCGCACGAGCTCTTCGACCGCGCCGTCATCGACCATGCCGCGATCGTCGAGGCGATCGCCAACGGGGACGCCGAGGCGGCCGGGCGGCTGTGCGAAGAGCACTTCCGCTCGACGACGATGCCCGACCAGGGCTGACCGCGCCGACTGAGGTCCGCCGACATCCTCTGGGTGCCGCCGGACCTCCGCGGGGCGCCGCGGAGTGCGCCGCCGGACCTCCGTGGGGCACTGCCGACAACCTCGGGGCGCTGCCGGGACTACGCGGGGCGCCGCGGACAACCTCGGGGTGCAAGAACACCCCGGCGCTCGACGCACACCCCTGCGCTCGACACACACCTCTGAGCACAGCGAAAGGAACCCGCAGCTCCATACCCACCGCGTGCACGGGGAGGGTGTGGAGCCGAGGGTGCCTTTCGCGACAACCGCCGCCGGACCGCGCGCCGCTGTCAGGCCCGCGCGAGGCCCGACGCTGTCGCGAGCGGCCTTCGCCGAACCGTCATCGGCGCGCAGCCTGCGGCGAACGCTCAGCTAGCGACCGCTCAGTCGGCGACCGCTCAGTCGGCGACCGCTCAGTCGGCGACCGCTCAGTCGGCGACCGCTCAGTCGGCGAACGCTCAGTTGGCGAGTGCGTGCTCGACGGAGACGGCCTCGAGGCCGAACGCCTCGGCGACGTTGTCATTGGTGACGTGACCGTTGTGGACGTTGAGTCCGCGGGCGAGGCCGGCGTCGTTCGACAGCGCCTTGTGCCAGCCCTGGTCTGCGAGCTTGACGGCGAAGGGCAGGGTCGCGTTCGTCAGGGCCGCGGTCGCGGTGTTCGGCACGGCGCCGGGCATGTTCGCCACGCAGTAGAAGATCGACTGGTGGACGACGTAGGTCGGGTCGTCGTGCGTCGTCGGGTGCGAGCCTTCGAAGCAGCCGCCCTGGTCGATGGCGATGTCGACGAGCACCGAGCCGGGCTTCATGCCGGCGACCATCTCGTCGGTGACGAGCTTGGGAGCCTTCTTGCCGGGGATGAGGACCGAGCCGATGACGAGGTCGGCGGTCGAGAGCGACTTCGTGATCTCGTACTTGTTCGACACCTTCGTCGCGATCGCTCCGCCGAAGGTCTCGTCGATCTGGCGCAGACGCGGGATGTTGATGTCGATGACCTCGACGTTGGCGCCGAGTCCGAGGGCCATGCGCGCGGCGTTCGTGCCGGCCACACCGGCGCCGATGACGACGACATTGGTCTTGTCGGTGCCGGGGACGCCGGAGAGGAGCACGCCGCGGCCGCCTTCGGCCTTGAGCAGGCTGTGGGCGCCGACCTGCGTCGAGAGACGTCCGGCGATCTCGCTCATCGGCGCGAGCAGCGGCAGGCCGCCGCCGTCGGGCTGGACGGTCTCGTAGGCGATCGCCGTGGTGCCGGCCTCCATGAGCGCCTTCGTCAGCGCTTCGTCGGCGGCGAGGTGGAGGTAGGTGAAGAGGATGAGGTCCTGGCGGAGGAAGCCGTACTCGGAGGCGATGGGCTCCTTGACCTTGAGGACCATGTCACCGGCGGCCCAGGTGGCGGCGGCGTCGGGGGCGATCTTCGCGCCGGCTGCGATGTACTCATCGTCGGTGATGAATGATCCTTCGCCGGCTCCGGCCTGGACGGTGACCTGGTGACCGCGGGAGACGAGCTCGTGGACGCCGGCGGCGGTGATGGCGACGCGGAACTCGTTGTTCTTGACCTCTGTGGGCACTGAGATGCGCATTGGGATTCCTTCTTTCATGGCGCCCCATGGGACGGGACAGATTCGGCTCTGCGGGGCAGCGACCGAGGGTACATCTCACTCTAAGCTCGTGAAGGTTCGCGAGGCAAACCTTTACGTGCCCATTTCGTCATCAATCTTGCGGAATCGGTTGTCCACCATGCGAAAGAATGGGGAAATCCGCGGAACTGGTACCACCTCGAGGCATCCTCGGTGGACCCCTCGCAGCCGCCGGGGCACTCCGGGGAACCGGCAACGGTCACCGGCCGACACCTCGGCGAACTCCCTGTCAGGAGGCCCGCGAACCGGTAAGCTGGCCGGTGTCAGGGCATCATCTCACCGACGACGAAAGGCCTGTCATGGGACTGTTCAAGGATATCGACGAAGCGAACTCGAAGTGGTACTTCAACACCGCGACCGGTGAGGTCGAGCAGGGGCTCGTCAGCGATTGGACCCACCGCATGGGCCCCTACGACACCGAGGCAGAGGCCCGCGACGCCCTCGAGCAGGCGAAGAAGCGCAACGAGGAGTGGAACGAAGCTGACGAGAAGTGGAACGGCTGATCGATGTCGAAGCAGGAAGAGTTCGTCCTCCGCACCGTCGAGGACCGTGACGTCCGGTTCATCCGGCTGTGGTTCACCGACGTCCTCGGCGGGCTGAAGTCCGTGGCCGTCGTCCCCGCCGAACTCGAAGGCGCGTTCTCCGAGGGCATCGGCTTCGACGGGTCGGCGGTCGAGGGGCTCTCCCGGGTCTATGAGGCCGATATGGTCCTCAAGCCCGATCCGTCGACGTTCTCCCTGCTGCCGTGGCGCGGGGAGACGGAGCCGACGGGCCGGATGTTCTGCGACATCCACGTGCCCGGCGGGGAACCGGCGAAGGCCGACCCTCGCTACGTCCTCAAGCGCACGCTGGAGAGCGCCGCGAAGAAGGGCTTCACCTTCTACGTCCACCCCGAGATGGAGTTCTACCTCTTCCGATCCGGCAACCTCGACCTCGGCAACGGCACGCTCGGCGCCCCGGTGCCCGTCGACACCGCCGGATACTTCGACCACGTCAACGGCGGGACCGCGAACGACTTCCGGCGCTCGGCGGTGACGATGCTCGAGGCGATGGGCCTCTCGGTCGAGTTCTCCCACCACGAGGCGGGTCCGGGACAGAACGAGATCGATCTGCGCTACGCCGATGCGCTGACGATGGCCGACAACATCATGACCTTCCGCTCGGTCATCAAGGAGGTCGCGATCGCCCAGGGCGTCTACGCCTCGTTCATGCCCAAGCCGCTCGCCGACCACCCGGGCAACGGCATGCACACCCACGTGTCCCTCTTCGAGGGGGAGAACAACGCGTTCTTCGAACCGGGTGCGACCTATCAGCTCTCGAAGATCGGACGCCAGTTCATCGCCGGTCTGCTCCACCACGCGGCGGAGATCACGGCCGTGACGAACCAGTTCGTCAACTCCTACAAGCGCCTGTGGACCGGTCACGAAGCCCCCTCCTACATCTGCTGGGGACACCGGAACCGGTCCGCGCTCGTGCGGGTCCCGCAGTACAACTCCGGCAAATCGTCCTCGGCCCGTGTCGAGTACCGCGGCCTCGACTCCTCGGCGAACCCGTACCTGTCCTACGCGCTGCTCCTCGCCGCCGGGCTCAAGGGGATCGAAGAGGACTACAAGCTGCCGGAGGAGGCCGAGGACAATGTCTGGCTGCTCTCGGACACCGAACGCCGGGCGATGGGCATCCGCGCCCTCCCCGCGAGCCTCGCCGAGGCGCTCGAGATCATGGAGGGCTCCGACCTCGTCGCCGAGACCCTCGGCGAAGAGGTCTTCGACTTCTTCCTCCGCAACAAGCGACAGGAATGGGACGGCTACCGCGCTCAGGTGACCCCGTACGAGCTCAGCAAGCACTTCTCGTCGATGTGATCCCATGGCGCGCCTGACCTCCCGCACCCCGGCGACGACCGCCTCGGCGAATCGCTTCCTCGGCGACATCGACGGCCTTCTCGGCCAGCCCCTGGCCACGGATTCCCGCTTCGTCGATCTCCTCGAGGCCACACCGGATCCGCACGCCGGCGCGCTCGGTCTCCTCCGGGTCCTCGAGGAGGCCGAGAAGGACGCTGAGAAGAATGCGGCGACCGACACCGACGTCCCGGGGCCGGAGACGACGACCGCCGAGGCGGGGGCGGGTTCATCCGCCGGCGCCGTGGCGAGGGAGGGTTCATCCGCCGGCGCCGAGGCGGCGGCGAGCGGGATCGAGCGTTTCGTGGACGCGGCCCGGGTCGACGGCACGGGCACGGTCGCCGAGGACGAGCTCGACCGGCCGATGCTCGCCCGCCTGCTCGGGGTCTTCGGCACCTCGGAGGCGATGGTCGACCACCTCGTGCGGCATCCGGATTCGCTGCCGCTGCTCCTCGAGCGCTCCCCGTACCTGATGATCTCGACCCCGCAGGCCTCGGCGAGTGCGCTGCGGGCGACCCTGCTCGAATCCGTCGGCGCCGATCCTGACTCCGACGCTCCGGTGGCCGCCCGGACGGGCAACGAGGGGATCGCGCGGATGCGGCGGGCCTACCGCGACGTGCTGCTGCGGCTCGTCGCCGATGACCTCTACTCCGATCAGCCCGAGCAGATCGTCGACCTCGTCACCGCGGTGCTCTCCGATCTCGCCGCCGCGGCGATCGAGACCGCCCAGGCGATCGCCCGGGCCGAACTCGACCCGGAGTCGACCGTGCGCATGGCGGTCATCGCGCTCGGCAAGACCGGGGCGCGGGAGCTCAACTACGTCTCCGACGTCGACGTCGTCTTCGTCCAGGACTCCGAGGCGACCGAGGAGCAGCGGACACTGGCCACCGAGGTGGCCCAGCGGATGCGCTCGATCCTCTCCGACCCCGGTGCCGAACCGGCCCTCTGGGAGCTCGACACCGCCCTGCGGCCCGAAGGCAAGGCCGGGGCGCTCGTGCGCACGCTCTCGGAGTTCGAGCACTACTACACCGACATCGCGAAGAACTGGGAGTTCCAGGCCCTCCTCAAGGCCCGGGCGGTCGCCGGCGACCCCGCGGTCGGCGCCGCGTTCACCGAGACCCTCTCACCGCTGGTCTGGGAGGCCGCCGGGCGGGAGGGCTTCATCGACGGCATCCGGGCGATGCGCCGTCGTGTCGTCGACCTCATCCCCGCCGCGGAGGCGCCGAGGCAGATCAAGCTCGGCCGCGGGGGACTGCGCGACGTCGAGTTCTCCGCGCAGCTCCTCCAGCTCGTCCACGGGCAGAGCGATGACGAGATCCGCTCGCCGAACACCCTGCGTGCCCTCGACGAGCTCGGGGAGCACGGGTACATCGGCCTCGACGACGCCCTCGTGTTCTCCTCGGCCTACCGGTTCATGCGCGTCGTCGAACACCGGGTGCAGATCCCGCGGATGCTGCGCAACGCCCTCATCCCCGACGACGAGGCGAAGCTGCGGACCCTCGCCCGCTCCGTCTTCCCCTCCGGCTCGCGCACCGGCACCCGGCTCGAGGAGAACCGGCGCGACTTCGCCAAACAGGTCACCCGGCTCCACGAGCAGATCTTCTACCGACCGATCCTCGACGCCGCCGTCGGCATCCACGGCGAGGTCGTCGACGCCCACCACCGCGGAACGAGCCTCAAGGCGGCCGCCGACCGCCTCCGCGCGTTCGGCTACCGCGACCCGCAGGGAGCGCTCGGCCACATCAAGTCCCTGACCACGGGGATGTCGCGCACCGCACTCGTCATCAAACAGGTGCTGCCGGCGCTCCTCGACTGGTTCTCCGACGGCGTCGACCCCGATGCGGCCCTGCTCTCCTTCCGCCGGCTCACCGATTCGCTCTCGTCCTCGGGCTGGTTCCTCAAGATGCTCCGCGACTCCGGGCTCGCCGCGAAGTCCGTCGCCGAGGTGCTCACGCTCTCCGGCTACGCCACCGAACTCCTCCTCCGCCAGCCGGCAGCGGTCGCGTGGCTCGACGACTACGCCAGTCTCGCCGCGCGCGATCAGCAGGTACTCGCCGCCGAGGTCGACGGCCTGCTCCACCGCCACGGCGCCGAGGCGATCACCCGGATCCGTGAGACCTACAGTCGCGAACTGCTGCGGATCGCACTGCGCGACGTCCTCGACGTCGGCGACCGCGCCGCGGTGCCCGGCGACCTCTCCGACCTCATGGACCTCACCGTCGACGGCGCCCTGCGCGCCGTGCGCCTCGACCTCGACGACGCCTCGGTGCCGGAGTACGAGTTCGCCGTCGTCGCGATGGGACGGTGGGGCGGCCGGGAGATCGGGTACTTCTCCGATGCGGACGCGATGTTCGTCTACCGCGCGGTGTCCGACGACCTCGACGCCGAGGCCCGCGCGAAGCTCGCCAAGCACGTCACCAAGGTCGCCCTGCAGCTGAGCTCCCGGCTCAAGGCCAGCGAAGGCGCCCGCGGCATCGAGCTCGACGCGGATCTGCGACCCGAGGGGAAGAACGGTCCGCTCGTGCGCACGTTTGCCTCCTATGAGTCCTACTATGCGAAGTGGTCGCAGCCGTGGGAGGCCCAGGCCCTGCTGCGGGCGCGGCCGATGGCCGGCGACGCGGGGCTCAGGGACGACTTCACCGCGCTCATCGACCCGCTGCGCTACCCGGCGGAGATGCCGTCGAAGGCGCTCACCCAGGTCCGCACCCTCAAGGCGCGGATGGAGGACGAGCGGCTGCCGAAGGGAGCGGACAAACGCCGACACCTCAAGCTCGGCCGAGGCAGTCTCTCCGACGTCGAGTGGACGGTCCAGCTCCTCCAGCTCCAGCACGCCCACACGGTTCCCGGCCTCCGGACGACCTCGACGCTGGGTGCCCTCGACGTCGCTGCGCAGGAGGGCCTCATCCCCGTCGAGGACGCCGCTGAACTCGTCGCGGCCTGGCAGCTGGCGACGAATGTCCGCTCGGCCGTCATGCTCTTCCGCGGCCGCACCGCCGCAGCGCTGCCCGACGAGCACTCGGAGCTCGAGGCGACGGCGCGGCTGCTCGGCTATCCCGCCGGCGGGGGTCGCGAGCTCGAAGACGACTACCTGCGGGCGACCCGTCACGCCCGCGCGGTCATGGAGCAGCGCTTCTACGGGTTCTGATCCGCCGCGGGCGCAGATCGAGTCGGGACCCGTGGTGCTGGGGTCAGCGAGGCGTGAACTCGAGTCCGAGCAGGGCGTTCTCGATGACCTCGGGCAGCGCCGGGTGGATCCAGTACTGGCCCCGAGCCACCTCGTCGGCGGGCTGATCGAAGGCCATCGCCTGGATGAGCGGCTGGATGATCATCGACGCCTCGGCCCCGACGATCTGCGCACCGAGGATGAGCCGGGAATCCCGGTCGGCGATGACCTTGACGATCCCGGGATCGTCGGCCATCGCCCACCCGTAGGCGACATCGGAGTACTGCTGGACCTTGACGGTGACGTCGTGTCCGGCCAGCCGGGCTTCGTCCTCGGTCATGCCCACGGTCGCGACCTGCGGGGAGGTGAAGACCGCAGCCGGCACGGCCTTGTGGCTGGTGCGCTCGAGCGCATCCTCCGCCGCGGCCCCGGGGGCTCCGGCGGCGACGTCGACGACGAGGTTGTCGCCGACGACCCGGGCCTCGTGGTTGGCCACGTGCTTGAGCTGGTGCTCGGAACTGATGTCGCCGAGGGCGAAGACCCCGGGGACGGGTTCTCCGCCGGCATAGACGCGTTGGAACGCGTCGACGACGAGCCTGCCGTCGGGGGTGAGATCGTAGCCGACCTCGGCGGCGTCGAGGCCAGCGGTGTTCGGGTGGCGACCGATGGCGATGAGGACGATGTCGGCGTCGACCGCGGCGGGAATGTCGACGTCGTCGACCCGACCGCTGGGCTCGAGGTCGATCGTCACCGGTGCGCCCTCCCCGTCGCCGAGGCGGAAGGCGGCAGGCTGGGCCCCGAGGATGACGTTGTGGTCGGCGGTGAAGATCGTCGTGAACTCCGCCGAGGCGGTGCCGTCGAGGTCCTGGAGCAGCCGGGGTCCGCGGGCGATGACGGTGACCTCGGTGCCGAAGCTTGCGAAGATGTGGGCGAACTCCATGGCGATGACGCCGGAGCCGACGATCGCCAGCCGCTTCGGCTGCTCCGGCAGACGCATGATCGAATTCGAGGTGACGATCGGGTAGCCCGGAGTGTCGACCCGCGCCGGATCGAGCCCGGGGGTGTCCGGGAGAGTGGGCGCGGCCCCGGCGGCGATGACGATCCGGTCCGCGGTGATCTCCTCACCCGAGGCGGTGACCACGGTCTTCTCATCGACGAAGCGGACGTGCTCGGGGATGACGGTGTTGTTCGGCTGACGATCGCCCGACCTGTACTCCCGACCGCCGGCCTCGATCGCGTCGACGCGGGAGAAGATGCGCTCCTGCAGAGCCGACCAGTCGACGCCCTCGAACGCGGCCTCGACGTCGTAGCGACGGGCGTGTGCGGCCTCCTCCGCGATGGTGGCCGGATAGACGAACATCTTCGTCGGGATGCACCCGACATTGAGGCACGTGCCCCCGAAATGCCATTCCTCGGCGATCGCGGTCTTCAGTCCCGCGAACCTCTTGTCGAGGAACATGTTCCCCGAGCCCGTGCCGATGAGCAGCAGATCGTAATGCGTCATAGTCCGTCCTCGCAGATGGTGATGTCGATGCCGTGCGCCCGCGCGAGAGGGTTCCGGCAGGAACGCAGCGGGGGCGCCACCGGAGAAACCGGTGACGCCCCCACTGTATTCCCTGCGAGCCGATTCCCTGGGGAATGGTCCGCCGGTCGGGTCAGATCGAGTAGTAGAGCTCGAACTCGGTCGGAGTCGGACGCAGACGCGCGACGTCGATCTCGTTCTCGCGCTTGATCCTGATCCACGTCTCGATGAGGTCAGGGGTGAAGACGTCACCGGCGGTGAGGAAGTCGTGATCCTTCTCGAGCTCGTCGAGCGCCTCGTCGAGGGAGGCCGGGACGAGCTTGATGTCCTTGGCCTCCTCCGGGGGCAGCTCGTAGAGGTCCTTGTCGATCGGCTCCGGCGGTTCGATCCGGTTGCGGATGCCGTCGAGTCCGGCCATGAGCTGCGCGGAGAACGCGAGATAGGGGTTGCTCGACGGGTCGGGCACACGGAACTCGAGGCGCTTGGCCTTCGGCGAGGAGCCGGTCACCGGGATGCGGATGGCGGCCGAGCGGTTGCGCGCCGAGTAGACGAGGTTGACGGGCGCCTCGTAGCCGGGCACGAGCCGGCGGTAGGAGTTGATCGTCGGGTTCGTGAACGCGAGGACGGCGCCGGCGTGCTCGATGAGGCCGCCGATGTACCAGCGGGCGAGGTCGGAGAGACCCGCGTAGCCGTTCTCGTCGTAGAACAGCGGTTCACCGTTCTTCCACAGCGACTGGTGGCAGTGCATGCCCGACCCGTTGTCGCCGAAGAGGGGCTTGGGCATGAAGGTGACGGTCTTGCCGTACTCGTCGGCGGTGTTCTTCACGACGTACTTGAAGTCGAGGAGCTGGTCAGCGGCGTGCTGGAGGGTGTTGAACTTGTAGTTGATCTCCTGCTGCCCGGCCGTGCCGACCTCGTGGTGGGCGCGCTCCATCTCGAAGCCGATCTCCTCGAGCGTCATCGACATCTCGTCGCGGATGTCGGCGAACTTGTCCTGCGGGGAGACGGGGAAGTAGCCGCCCTTGTAGGGCGTCTTGTAGCCGAGGTTGCCCTCGGGCTCCTGCGCGCCGGTGTTCCACGCCGCTTCGATCGAGTTGACCTCGTAGAAGCTGTGGCCGGGGGTGTTCTGGTAGCGGATCGAGTCGAACATGTAGAACTCGGCCTCGGCGCCGTAGTAGACGGTGTCGGCGATGCCGGTGCTCTGCAGGTACTTCTCCGCCTTCGCCGCAACCTGGCGGGGGTCACGGGAGTAGGGCTCGTCGGTGAAGGGGTCGACGATCGAGTGCGTGACGACGAGCGTCTTCGCCTCCCGGTAGGGGTCGATGAACGCCGAGGCGACATCGGCGAGGAGCTTCATGTCAGATTCGTGGATGCCCTGGAAGCCTGTGATCGAGGACCCGTCGAAGAGGAGACCTTCGGTGATCTCATCCACACCGTACGAGGCGGCGGGAAGGTTGAAGTGCTGGACGACACCGGGCAGGTCGCAGAAGCGGACATCGACGAAACGCACGTCGTTCTCCGCGATGTAGTTGACGAGTTCTTCAGCAGACGAGAACACTTAGGTCTCCTAGTTAGACGTATGGTCGGTTCTTCGTGACCGAGATCCATCCTAGTTCGTGCTCGGTGAAGCCGTGATGACAGTCATGTTTCGGGGATGTTTCCTGATGATTCACTCAGGGACGACTTCGGTACCCTGGGGGAGTGATCAATCGCGACGACCTCGGGTCCTGGCTGCAGGGACCACAGACCAGCCGAGACGAGGGTGACTGGCCCGGACGCCGACTCGGCCTCCCGGAGACCGGCCGCCATGCGGTGGCACCGGCGTGGAAGCGCCTGCTCGCCCTCATGGTCGACTGGTTCATGTGCCTGGCGATCGCCGGTCTCTTCGACTCGACCAACCCGTTCCTCGCCCCGGGCATCTTCCTCCTGGCGAACATCCTCCTCGTCTCGACCCTCGGCTACACCGTCGGCCATCGGATCTTCGGGATCGAGGTGCGCCGCCTCGACGGCCGCGTCCCGGGATTCGTGCCCGCCCTCATCCGGTCTGTCCTCGTCGTCCTCGTCATTCCCGCGCTCATCTTCGACCGCGACCACCGCGGTCTCCACGACCTCGCGGCGAAGACGGTGATCCTCCGCCGCTGAGCAGACGGCAGGCGAGAACGACAGCGGCCCCGTCACCAGGATTCCGGTGACGGGGCCGCTGTCGTTCTCGGGAGCGCCGATCAGCGTCCGCGCATCGCCTTGTGGTTGGGGCGCGCCTTGTTCGGGTCGATGCCCTTGGGGATCGGCGGACGCGTGCCCTGGGTGCCCAGGGCGGAGAGGCGGTTGCGCACGGCGAGCACCTCGGCGCGATTGAGCTTGCGGGGCAGCTTGTGGACGGTCGAGACGACCTGCTTCATCTGCAGCTGGCCGTCCTCATTGCCGCCCTGGAGGGTGTGGACGGGGACGTTGGGGAGGATGCGCTCGTGGCGCTTCTTCTCCTTGGCGAGCAGCTTCGCGCTGCGGGCCTTCGGTCCCTCACTGAGCAGCACGACACCGGACCGACCCGTCGAGCGGAACACGAGGTCGCGGCTCTTCGGGTCGATGGCGATCGGCTTCTCGTCCATGAGGTAGCCGCGACGCGCGGTGTTGAGGACCGCGCCGAAGGCACCGGGCTGGCCCTCCATCTGCGCGAACGCCGCGGTCTCAGCGAAGCGGCCGAGCATGAACATGCCGAGCAGCAGACCGACCATGAGACCGAGGATCGTCGTGAACACGGCCCCGCCGAAGACGAGTCCGGCGAGCAGGCCGAGGAGCGTGAAGCCCACGACAGCGGCTGCCAGGAGCCACGGGGTCGCCTTGTTGTGCTTCGCGGCGAGCTCGTAGACCTGACGCATCTGCGCCAGACGGCCCGGCTTCTTGTTCGGATCCTTCGGCTTGCGACGGAACAGTCCCTTGCGCGGTTCTTCGCTCATTCTCTCACTTGCTCTTGACGGGCCGACGGGTCCCGAGGACAGGCCCGCGGAACCACTCATTGCTCAGCAGACAAGTCTACCTCTTCGCCTGCGCCGAACATATCCACAACGGCCTGCGCCTCCTGCTTGGCCGGGGTGTGCTTGTCGAGATGCGCGAGGTGGGCGGGGATCTCCTCGCCGCGGTGGCGCATCGCCGTGGCCCAGAGGCGACCGGCGCGGTACGACGAGCGCACGAGCGGACCGGACATGACTCCGAGGAACCCGATCTCCTCGGCGGCGTCGCGGAGCATGACGAAGTCGGCGGGCTTGACCCAGCGGGTGACGGGATGGTGGCGCGGGGACGGGCGCAGGTACTGGGTGATCGTGATGAGGTCGCACCCGGCGTCGTGGAGGTCCTGGAGTGCGGAGATGATCTCGTCGTTCGTCTCGCCCATGCCGAGGATGAGGTTCGACTTCGTGATGAGTCCGGCCTCGCGGGCCTGGGTGATCACCGACAGGGAGCGCTCGTAGCGGAAGGCCGGGCGGATCCGCTTGAAGATGCGCGGCACCGTCTCGACATTGTGGGCGAGCACCTCCGGCCGGGAGGAGAACACCTCGGCGAGCTGGTCGGGCTTCGCGTTGAAGTCGGGGATGAGGAGTTCGACCCCGGTGCCGCGGCCGTCGACGTAGTCGAGGTCGTGGATCTGGCGGACCGTCTCGGCGTAGAGCCACGCACCGCCGTCGGGCAGGTCGTCGCGGGCCACGCCGGTGATCGTCGAGTAGCGCAGGCCCATCTCGCCCACCGAGGCGGCGACGCGGCGCGGCTCGTCGGCGTCGAAGTCGGCGGGGCGGCCGGTGTCGATCTGACAGAAGTCGCAGCGGCGGGTGCACTGCTCACCGCCGATGAGGAAGGTCGCCTCGCGGTCCTCCCAGCATTCGAAGATGTTCGGGCAGCCGGCCTCCTCGCAGACGGTGTGGAGGTCCTGTTTGCGCACGAGGGACTTCAGGGAGGTGTACTCCGGTCCGATGTGGGCCTTCGCCTTGATCCAGGCCGGCTTCTCCTCGATCGGCGTCTCCGAGTTCCGTGCCTCGACACGGAGCATGCGGCGGCCTTCGGGTGCGATCGTCACGTCGGTTCTCCTAAGCGGTGATGGTCTCGTGCAGGATCTCGTCGAGCCGGGGGGCGACCTCTTCGGGCGTCACGGTCCGGCCGAGTTCGGCACTGATGGTGGTCGTGTCGGCATCGGTGATGCCGCAGGCGATGATCGATTCGTAGGCGCCGAGGTCGTTGCTGCAGTTGAGGGCGAGACCGTGCATCGTCACGCCGTCGTGGATGCGGATGCCGATCGCCCCGATCTTGCGGTCACGGCGGGCGCCGTCGCCGAGGATCCACACGCCCGCGCGGCCCTCGATCGTCGTGGCCTCGATGCCGTACTCGCTGAGCAGGCGGATCATCGAATCCTCGAGCTGAGCGACGAAGAGGCGGACCTCTTTGGGATCGTTGAGCCGGTAGATGAAGTAGGCGACGAGCTGACCCGGGCCGTGCCAGGTGATCTTGCCGCCGCGGTCGACGTCGATGACCTCGGTGCCATCGGTCGGGCGTTCGTGGTCCTCCGTGCGCTTGCCGGCAGTGTAGACCGGGGGGTGTTCGAGGAGCAGGATCGTCGACTCCCTGTTCCCGGCGAGCACGTCTTCGTGATACTTCTTCTGCAGGTCCCACGTGGTGCGATAGTCCGAGAAGACCGGCGCGAAACCCAGAATCTCTGTGGCCAGTGGCATGTGTCCAGACTATGCCCGTTGACCGGGGTGTTCAATTCATCTCCCCATGACCCTCGACACGTTCTCCACAGGTCTGCCATTGACTTATCAGAGTGCATCATTCATCATCAAATGACATCGAAAAGCATTCACAGTCATTGACGGGGATGACGAACTATGACATGGCACTTCGAAGCGACGATCGCCGACGACATTCATCGCGTCGGCGACGACACGGGGGAGACCCGCTGGGGTGTCGTCGGCGGAGACCGGACCCGCAGTGCCGACGCGCACGCCGATGACCCGGCCGCCGATGCCGGAGTGCTCGGAACGGCCGAGGTCATCCTCCCGACCGGGGAGGCGAGGCTGCTCCTCGTCCCGGTCCTGCCCGGGGGCCTCGTCATCGACGTCGTCCGCGCCTTCCACGGTCTCACGGAGGCCGAAGCGCACACCCTGCTGCGCGGCGTCTTCGCCGAACTCGCCGAGGTCGACGCCGCGACCGAGCGGCTCAGCCTCGCGTGCTTCGGACTCGACGCCGCGGGACGTCCGCGGGTCATCCCCGGCGTGCGCCGCGCCTTGGAGACCCCGGTTCGGCGCGCGGTGGGGGAGCTGCTCTATCACGCCCTCCACGGGGTGCCGTGGACCGAGAGCCTCCTGCCCGTCGGCGTCGCCCTCGAGTCGTGCAGCGCCGAGCTGCAGGCCCTCGTCACCGATCTCCTCGACGAGTCGAGTCCCGCAGCGCACGATTCCCTGCCGGCCGTCATCGCCGAGGTGACTCCGCGGCTCGGTCGCCTCGGCACTCCTGCCGTGCTTCCGCTCGTCCCGGCTTCCCGTGATCTCGATCCGGCGCTGGCCCTGACGGCCCGCCTGCGCGCGACCACGCCCCGGACGGCCCCGGACCGCATCCCTCCCGAGTCGGATCCGGGGGAGGGAGCCGGCCCCGGGTCGTCGCGGCGAGGGCTGTCGACGGTGGCCGCTCTGCGCTCGCGCTCGAGTCGGCGCGGCGAGGGCGCCGAGGGCCGCGGCGACGCGGCCGCCCTGACCCGCCGTCACACCGGCAGTCGCCGTACCGGCGGTCGCGGCACTGACGGTCGCCGTACAGGCGATCGCAGCCCCGGCACCCGCGGACGCGGGCGGACACGGGGACGCGCCACCGCCTCGGCGGTCGCCCTGTTCAGCGCTGCCGTGACCTCGCCGTGGGCCAGGCGCGCCGCGCTGGGGGCCGCGATGGTCGTCGTGCTCCTCGGCGGAGTGCTCATGGTCCGCGCGTGGTCGGCCGGTGAGGACGAGGCGCCCTCGCCGGTCGCCGCCGACGACCCCGCCGCGGAGAGCGCGGACGGGGGTGGGAGAGCTCAGCCGCTCAGTGACACGGCCGTCGCCGAGCGCCTCGGCGAACTCTGCGCCGAACGCGCACGGGCGCTCGGAGCCGGTGACGGTGAGGGGCTGGCCGGGCTCACGGTGCCCGGATCGACGGCGGCGGCAGCCGATGAGCTCATCGACCTCGCCGCGTACTCCGGCGGGACGTACACGATCACTGTCACCGATGTCGTCGTCGAGTCGCAGTCGGACGCGGAGATCGTCGTCACCGCCACGATGACGACGACGGCGGAGAGCGGGGGCGAGGAGGAGACGTTCGACGCGAAGGACGTCGTCGTCACGCTCGGCCGGCATGCCGGGCAATGGCGGATCGCCGAGGTGGCCGAGGCGTGAATGCCGCAGGGGGCCGGTCGATGACCGGCCCCCTGCGGGCTGCTGAGATCGCGGTGCCTCAGAGTTCGAGGTCGGCCTCGAAGTTGCCGTCCTCGAGACGCGCCTTGATCGTCTGCAGGAAGCGTCCCGCATCCGCACCGTCGACCAGCTGGTGGTTGTAGGTGAGCGGAAGGTAGACCATGTCGCGGATCGCGATCGACTCCTCGCCGTCAGCGGTCTTGACGACGATCGGGCGACGCACGATCGCACCGGTGCCGATGATGCCCATCTGCGGCTGGTTGATGATCGGCGTGTCGAAGAGCGCACCCACGGAGCCGATGTTCGTCACCGTGAAGGTGCCGCCCGACAGCTCGTCCGGCATGATCTTGTTGTTGCGGGTGCGATCGGCGACATCGTCGATGGCCTTGGCGAGGCCCGCGATGCTGAGATCCCCGGCGTCCTTGACGACCGGCACGAGCAGACCACGCGGAGTGTCGACTGCGACCGCGAGGTTCTCGTGGTCGAAGTACGTGATCTCCTGGGACTCGAGATCGTACTGGGCGTTGACCTTCGGGTGCTGCTTGAGCGCCTCGACGATCGCCTTCGCGAAGAACGGCAGGTAGGTGAGCTTGACGCCGTGCTTGTCGAGGAACGCGTCCTTGTTCGCCTTGCGCAGCTTCGCCACCCGCGTCATGTCGACCTCGATGACCTGCGTGAGCTGTGCCGAGACCTCGAGCGATTCGCTCATCCGCTTCGCAATGGTCTGGCGGATGCGCGAGGCCTTCTCGGTGGTGCCGCGAAGCTTCGCAGCCTCCTCCGGGATCTCGAGCGTGAACGGCTTCTTCGCTTCGCCGGAGGCAGCCGGTGCGGGGGCCGACGATCCTGCGGCAGGACGGTTCGCCGCTGCGGCGATGACGTCCTGCTTGCGGATGCGGCCGCCGACTCCGGTGCCGGTGACGGTCGAGAGGTCGACGCCCTCGTCCTTGGCGAGACGACGCACGAGCGGCGTGACGTACGCGGAGTTCTCTCCGACGGTGTCAGCCGCTGCCGACTCGGACTTCGCCGGTGCCGATTCCGACTTCGCCGGAGCGGACTGCGCGGCGGCAGCCGACTGCGCTGCCGGGGCCGAGGCAGAGGTCGTCTCCTGCTTCGGAGCTTCCTCCTTGGGAGCTTCCTCCTGCTTCGGCTCTTCCTTCGGAGCTTCCTCTTCCTTCGGAGCTTCCTCTTCCTTCGGCTGCTCCTTGGGAGCCTCCTCCTTAGGAGCTTCCTCCTGCTTCGGTTCCTCGGCGGCGGGGGCCGACTCGGCCGGAGCTCCCGAACCGATGCGCGCCAGGGGAGCGCCGACCTCGACGGTCTCGTCCTCCTCGGCGAGGTGCGCCTGGACGACACCGGCGACGGGGGAGGGGACCTCAGTGTCGACCTTGTCGGTCGAGACCTCGAGGAGCGGCTCGTCGACCTCGACCTCTTCGCCGACTTCCTTGAGCCAGCGGGTCACAGTGCCCTCGGTGACGGATTCGCCGAGCGCCGGCATCGTCACCTCGGTGCCCTCACCGGACGACGACTGCGAGTCAGCGGCGGGCGCGGACTCTGCGGACGTCTCGGTCTTCTCGGACTCGGACGACGAGCTGGTGTCCTCGGCCGGAGCCTCATCCTCGGACTTCTCCTCGGCGGGAGCCGACTCCTCGGCCGCCTCGCTCGCCGGCTCCTCCTCGGGAGCCACCTCGGCGGATCCGGAATCGCTGCCGTCGCCGATGTACGCGAGATCGCCACCGACCTCGACGACATCGTCCTCGTCGGCGAGGATCTTCTCGAGCACACCGGCAAAGGGGCTCGGAATCTCCGTATCGACCTTGTCGGTCGAGACCTCGAGCAGGGGCTCGTCGACCTCGACGGTGTCGCCGACGGACTTCAGCCACCGGGTGACTGTACCTTCGGTCACCGACTCACCGAGAGCCGGCATCTGAACGGAATTCGACATGTCTTTCGTCTCCTCGGATCTTATGAGTGGAAGTGCAGGGGTTTGCCGGCGGCGGCCAGGTGAGCCTCGCCGATCGCCTCATTCTGCGTCGGGTGCGCATGGATGAGCTGTGCGACTTCCTCAGGGAAAGCCTCCCAGTTGACGATGAGCTGTGCTTCGCCCGCCTGCTCACTGAGACGCGCGCCGATGCCGTGGATGCCGACGACCGGGCCGTCCTTCTCCCGGATGACCTTGATGAAGCCGGTCGTGTTGAGGATGACCGACTTGCCGTTGCCGCCGAGGTTGTACTCGAGCGTCTCGACGTTGTCCGCGCCGTACTTCTCCTCCGCCTGCTTCGCCGAGAGCCCGACGGAGAAGATCTCCGGTTCGCAGTACGTGACACGCGGGATGCCGCTCTCGACGATCGGTGCCGGGTTGAGGCCGGCGATCTCCTCGGCGACGAAGATGCCCTGACCGAACCCGCGGTGGGCGAGCTGGAGGCCCGGGACGATGTCGCCGATCGCGTAGATGTTGCCGACCCCGGTGTGCAGGCGCTCGTTGGCGAGGACGAAGCCGCGATCCATCGGAATGCCCTGTTCCTCGAAGCCGAGGCCCTCGGTCACGGGACCGCGTCCGACGGCGACGAGGAGGTACTCGGCCTCAAGCGTGGTGCCGTCCTCAAGCGTCACCTTGACGCCGTCGGCGGTCTCCTCGACGCCCTTGAACATGACGCCGAGCTTGAAGTTGATCTTGCGCTTCTTGAATGCGCGCTCGAGCGCCTTCGAGATCGATTCGTCCTCGTTGGCCACGAGGTGGGGCAGGCCCTCGACGATCGTGACGTCGGCACCGTAGGAGTTCCACACGCTGGCGAACTCGACGCCGATGACGCCGCCGCCGAGGACGATGACCGACTTCGGCACGGTCGCCAGCTGCAGGGCCTCGGTGGAGGTGATGACCCGGTCGGTGACGTCGAGGCCGATGGTCTTCGACGTCGAACCGGTGGCGAGGATGATGTTCTTGCCCTTGAGGGTGTAGTGCTCGTCGTCGCCGGTGACCTCGACGGTGTCCTCACCGACGAGCTTGCCCTTGCCGATGTAGGTGTCGATGCCGCGGGCCTTGACGAGGCCCTGGAGACCCTTGTAGTTGCGGTTGATGACGTTGTTCTTGTAGTCGAGCACCTTGTCGATGTCGATGCCCTTGAACTCCGCCTGCACGCCGAACGTCTCCGAGTCCTTCGCGGCATCGGCGATCTCCGCGGTGTGGAGGAGCGCCTTGGTCGGCACACAGCCGCGGTGCAGGCACGTCCCGCCAACCTTGTCCTGTTCGATGAGGGCGACCTTCATATCGAGTTCTGCGGCGCGCAGAGCAGCGGCATAGCCGCCGGGTCCGCCGCCGAGGACGACAAGGTCATAGGTCAATGCGTCACTCACGGATTACTCCTCGTAGCTGTGGTCAAGCCTGCCAAGGGCAGCTTTCCCTCTTATCTTTCCACTTTTCTCGCCAGGGGCGAAAGCAAACGGTGTCTGTTGCGCCACAGGTGGGGAGCATCACTCCCGACCCACCCCGGACGCAGAGCTCTGCGACCGGGGTCAGGCGCGGGGATGCTGGTCAGTCGGCGTCGCGGGCGATCTCGACGAGCGTGCGCACAGCGGCACCGGTCGCCGCGGCCGGGGTGTAGCCGAAGGCCGAACCGGTGTTGAAGCTCGGTCCGGCGATGTCGATGTGCGCCCATTCGGCGTCATCGGCGACGAACTCCTGGAGGAAGGCGGCGGCGGCGAGCATGCCGCCGGGGCGCGGACCGGAGTTCTTGAGATCGGCGGCGGTCGAGTCGAAACCGGAGAGCAGCTCTTCGGGGATCGGCATCGGCCAGACGTCCTCACCGGCCACGGCGGCCCGTTCGGCGACCGTCGTGCGGGCCGCGGGAGTGCCCATGACCCCGGAGGTGCGGTTGCCGAGGGCGACGATCTGCGCACCGGTCAGGGTGGCGACGTCGATGAGGAGGTCGGGGTTCTCCGCCCCGGCGTCGGTGAGCGCGTCGGCGAGGACGAGGCGGCCCTCGGCGTCGGTGTTCGTCACCTCGACGGTCTTGCCGCTGCGCATGGTGAGCACGTCCGAGGGACGCTGCGCAGAGGAGCCGGGCATGTTCTCGGCGAGCGGCAGCCACGCGGTGGCGCGGACGGGCAGTCCGAGGTCGGCGATCGCGAAGACCGCCTCGACGACGGCGGCGGCCCCGGCCATATCGGACTTCATGTCCTCCATGCTCGCGGCCGGCTTGAGGGAGAGACCGCCGGAGTCGAAGGTGATGCCCTTGCCGACGAAGCTGATGTGACGGCGGGCCTTCTTCGGGCTGTACTCGACCTTGACGAGGCGCGGTCCGCGGGTCGACCCCTGACCGACGCCGATGAGTCCGCCGTAGCCGCCGGCGGCAAGTTCCTTCTCACCGAGCACGGTGACCTTGACCTTGCGCGACTTCGCCTGGTCCTTGACGAGCTGGGCGAACGACTCCGGGTAGAGGTCGAGCGGGGGCGTGTTGACGAGGTCGCGGGCGGCGTTCGTCGCCGCGGCGATGATCGTGCCGGCTTCGTGGGCCGCTGCGTACGTCTTGCCCTTCGGGCCGAGCACCGTGACGGGGCCGGGCACGCGGTCGTCGTCTCCGGAGCGGTACGTCGTGAAGCGGTAGGCACCGAGGGCGGCCCCGACGGTGACGGCTTCGACGGCGGCGGGGGAGTCGACGGGCAGAGCCACGGCGATCGAGGAGGCGCCCGAGAGTGCGCGCAGTGCGGCACCGGCGGCCCGGCGCAGGACTTCGTTCGCGGCCGCGGCATCGTCGCCGGCGCTCGCTGCGTCGATGTCGCCGAGACCAACGAGGAGGATGCTCTCGGCGGTCACGCCCTTCGGCGCGGGGATGCGCGCGGTGGATCCGGCCTTCCCGGTGAACTCGATGGCCCGGGCCGCGTCGTCGACAGCGGTGCGCACCGTCTTCGCGGAGTCGAGGCCGCGGACCGAGCCGTCGGCCACGCCGAGGACGAGGACGGCTGCACTCACCTTCGTGGGGGTCGTCGAAGCGTAGCTGCTGGGGGTGGTGGCACCGGGCATGGAATCCCTTTCTTCGTCGTTGAGCGTTGTCTCGATCCTAGTCGCAAAACCCGCCGAGGTCGTGTTCGGAGCACGGCGGGCGCCGGGCGCTGGCCTATTGTTGAGGCGTGTACCGACTCATCTTCTCTCTCGTCTTCCGCCCGATGGACGCCGAGCGCGCGCACCATCTCTCGTTCTCCGCCCTCCGGATCCTCGACCGGATCCCGCTGCTCGGCCGGCTGCTGCGCCTCGTCGTCGCCCGGGGCACCAGCGCCCCCGTCGAGGTCCTCGGCCTCCCCTTCCCCAACCGGGTGGGCCTGGCCGCCGGCTTCGACAAGAACGGCGTCGGCATCCGCGCGCTGTCGGCGCTGGGCTTCGGGCACATCGAAGTCGGCACGATCACCGCCCACGCCCAGCCGGGCAATGAGCGGCCGCGGCTCTTCCGGCTGCTGCGCAACCGCGCACTGCTCAACCGGATGGGGTTCAACAACGACGGGGCCCGGCAGGCGTCGTTCAACATCACCGCCCAGCGTCGCGCCCTGACCGCGCTGCCCGCCCGGCAGCGTCCGATCATCGGCGTCAACATCGGCAAGACGAAGGTCGTGCCGGCCGCCGAGGCGGTCGCCGACTACGTCGCCTCGACCCGGGAGCTCGCCCCGCTGGCCGACTACCTCGTCATCAACGTCAGCTCCCCGAACACCCCCGGTCTGCGCGACCTCCAGTCCGTGGCGAGCCTCGAACCGATCATCACCGCGGTCAAAGAGGCCGCCGCCGAGGTGGTGGCCACGCCCCGGTCGACCCTCGGTCACGTCCCGCTGCTCGTCAAGATCGCCCCGGACCTCTCCGACGAGGACGTCGTCGACATCTGCGACCTCGCGGTGCGCACCGGCGCCGACGGTCTCATCGTGACGAACACGACGATCGACCGCGATGTGCTCACCGGTCCGGAGGCCGAGTTCGCCCGCTCCCAGGCCGGCGGCATCTCCGGGCGCCCCCTGGCCCCGCGCTCCCTCGAGGTGCTCCTCCTCGTGGCCGCGACGGTGAGCGGGGAGCTGACGATCGTCTCCGTCGGCGGCATCGGCGACGGAAACGACGTCGACGCCCGCCTGGCAGCGGGCGCCGATCTCGTTCAGGTCTATTCGGAGATGATCTACTCGGGCCCGTTCTGGCCCGGCCGGATCATCCGCTCCGGCGGGCGGACCCGCCTGCTCACTCGGGGTACTGGCGGCGCTTGACCTGCGGCTTGGGCATGCGCAGCGGCCGCAGCTGGACGCTGCGCATGACCGCGTAGAACGGCAGGCCGCGCTCGACCGTGCCGAACTTCGCCCGCAGGCGTCCCTTGAGGATGTAGTTGAGGATGAAGCCGTCGAGGATGACGAGCGCGAGCAGACCCCACACCGCGTACGTGAAGTACTGCTGGATCGCCACGGGCTGGGTGAAGGCGACGACGAGGATGAGGATCGCGGCGGGGATGAAGAGCTCCCCGATCGAGAAGCGGGCGTCGACGAAATCGCGGACGTAGCGGCGCTGCGGGCCCCGGTCACGGCGGGTGAGGTACTTCTCCTCACCGTTCATCATGCCGATACGCGCCCGGTCGCGCTCCTTGCGCTGCTGCTCCTTGGCCCGCTGGTTCGCCACCTTGCGATCCTTCGAGACCAGCGGCTGGCGCCGCATCGATTCCTGCTGGCTGCGCTTGGGGGTGGGACGTCCCTTCTTCGCTTCCGCATCACGAGGGCTGGCCTCGCCTGCGGTGAGGTCGTCGTCTGGCGTCGTGGAGGAGTCGTTGTCCTCGTGAGTCTTTTTGCTTCCGAACACCCTTTCAATACTACCGTTGGACCATGACCGAATCGACTTCCGCGCTTGACGGCGCCTCCCTGCACACCCGCGTCGACGAGATCTTCGACGACATCCTCGACACGCTCACCGACCTCGTGGCGATCCCGTCCGTGGCCTGGCCGAGCTTCGATCCCGCTGCGGTCACGGCCAACGCCGAGGCGGTCGCCGCCCTCGCCCGCGACCTCGGCCTCGACGTCGAGATCCTCACCGCCGATACCGCGGACGGCACCCCCGGCTACCCCGCCGTCGTCGCCTCGGCGCCTGCGCCTGCGGGCGCACCCACGGTGCTCCTCTACGCCCATCACGACGTCCAGCCGCCCGGCCGCGACGAGGCGTGGGACACCGAGCCGTTCGTCGCGACGCGGAAGGGGGACCGTCTCTACGGTCGCGGCGCCGCCGACGACAAGGCCGGGATCATGGTCCACCTCACGGCGCTGCGGCTGCTCGCCGACCGCCTCGGCGTCGGGGTACGCCTCTTCATCGAAGGGGAGGAGGAGGCGGGCAGCCCGAGCTTCCGGAACTTCCTCGAACGCCACCGCGACAAGCTCGCCGCCGACGTCATCGTCGTCGCCGACTCGAGCAACTGGGCTGCCGGCACCCCGGCCCTGACGACGAGCCTGCGCGGGATGTGCGCCCTCGAATTCGAGGTCTCCACGCTCGACCACGCCGTGCATTCGGGCATGTACGGGGGAGTGGTGCCCGATGCGATGCTCGCGATGACGAAGGTGCTCGCGAGCCTCCACGACGACGACGGTGCGGTCGCGGTGGCCGGACTCGCCGCGGTGCCCGAATCCCCGATCGACTACGCCGAGGCCACGGTCCGGGAGGACTCCGGTGTCCTGCCCGGCACCGCGCTCATCGGCACCGGGAGCCTGGCCTCGCGGATGTGGACGCAGCCGTCGATCACCGTCATCGGCCTCGACATCCCCGACGTCGACGTCTCCTCGAACACCCTGCAGCCGAGTCTGCGGGCGAAGCTCTCCATCCGCCTCGCCCCCGGGGACACCCCGGAGAGCGCGGTCGCGGCGGTGACGAAGCACCTCGAGGACAATCTGCCCTTCGGCGCGACCCTGAGCATCGGGGCGACCGAGGGCGGCAGCCCCTGGCAGGCCGACCTCGACGATCCCGCCGTCCGGGTCGCCCGGGTCGCGCTCACCGAGGCGTGGGGGACCGAGGCGGTGACGATGGGCATCGGCGGCTCGATCCCGTTCATCGCCGACCTCCTCGAGGTCTTCCCGCAGGCCTCGATCCTCGTCACCGGCGTCGAGGACCCCGATGCCCGGGCCCACAGCGCCAACGAATCCCTCTACCTGCCCGACTTCAAGGCCGCGATCGTCGCCGAGGCGCTCCTCCTCGACGCTCTCGGACGTCAGGGTCTCGGCACCGGCGACAAGGCGCAGGACACGGCAGCGCAGGAGTGAGCGCCGAGGATTTCGGCACGCGGGGGAATAGGTCCCGGATGATCCGCGTTGAACGCGGTGTAGCCTGGGCCCAGGAACAATGAAGGAGTACCAATGACAGCGACGAACGAAGCCACTGCCACGCACGAGGTCGAACTCTCGACGACCGCAGCGGACAAGGTGCGCAGCCTCCTGCAGCAGGAGGGCCGTGACGATCTGCGCCTGCGCGTGGCCGTCCAGCCCGGCGGCTGCTCAGGTCTGATCTACCAGCTCTACTTCGACGAGCGTCACCTCGACGGGGATGCCGTGCGCGACTTCGACGGCGTCGAGGTCATCGTCGACCGGATGAGCGTGCCCTACCTCAACGGCTCGACCATCGACTTCTCCGACACCATCGAGAAGCAGGGCTTCACGATCGACAACCCGAATGCGGGCGGATCGTGCGCCTGCGGCGACTCGTTCCACTGAGCGGAACCGCCGACCCGGCAGCCGCACCGCAGCACTGACGAAATGGACCTGGAGGATCTGCGCGCCGTCACGACGACGGCCACAGATCGCCAGGTCCTTTCCGCATATCGTGCCGGACTCTTCCCGATGGGCATCGGCCGCGGCGGCAGCGGTCGCATGGGGTGGTGGGGCCCGCGCCGTCGCGGTGTCCTCCTGCCCGGCGACCTCAAGGTGAGCAAGAGTCTGCGCAAGTCGCTGCGCGGATTCGAGTTCACCGTCGACGAATCCTTCGGCGAGGTCATCCGCGCCTGCGCCGAACCGAGCCGTCCCGGCGGCTGGATCACCCGGGAGATCATCGGCCTCTACGAGGGCCTCTTCGACGACGGCTGGGCGCATTCGATCGAGGTGCGCCGGGACGGCCGCCTCGTCGGCGGACTCTACGGCGTCGCCATCGGATCCCTCTTCGCCGGGGAGTCGATGTTCCACCGTGATCGCGACGCCTCGAAGGCCGCACTCGTCCACCTCGTCGCCCTCCTCGACGGCGAGCAGGAACCAGATGCGGCGCGGGTCGCAGGCGGCTCCCGAACCGACGGCGCCACCTCGGACGATGGTCCCGATTGGCTCATCGACACACAGTGGCAGACACCACATCTGGCGACCCTCGGCGTGTCGGAGATCAGCGGTCTCGACTACGCCGCGCGCCTAGAATCCGCGCTCCGCGGCAATCGTGCTCAGCGAATTCTCAACAAATGAACATCTGCATGTGAATTTCTACCGTGTGTAGCGGTAGTCTGTTAGATGACAAAGTACGTACTCGTCTTTCGGCCTGCCGAACGGCGAAGATGGTTGTGAAAGGCTGCACGTGGATTCTCCGAATCAGCCAGGACCGCGCCGGTCCTGGGCGAAGCGGCTCGGCATTCTGGGCGCCGTGGTTCTGCCGGTGTTGCTCTCGGGATGTACGAAAGAGCAGATTGCCAACGGTTTCTTCCCCCTTGAGTCGAAGGGCGCGACCAACCACACCGAGGCCTACACCTCGCTGTGGAACGGGGCGTGGATCGCTTCGATGATCGTGGGGCTCATCGTCTGGGGTCTGATCCTGTGGGCCATTGTCGCCTACCGTCGCCGCAAGAACGATCGCGGCCTGCCGGTGCAGATGCGCTACAGCATGCCCATCGAGATCCTCTTCACGGTGACCCCCGTCATCCTCGTCCTCGGATTCTTCTTCCAGAACGTCCAGGTCATGGCGAAGACGACCGACGACCGGACCCCGGGCACCCAGGTCATCGAGGTGGCCGCCAAGCAGTGGGCGTGGGACTTCAACTACGTCAACCAGGACGTCTACTACGCCGGCACGCAGGTGCCGCTGGACGGCACCGCAGCACCGGGCGAGAACGCCCCCACTCTCTATCTCCCCGTCAACACCGATCTGGAGATCAAGCTCCACTCGCGTGACGTCATCCACTCCTTCTGGGTCCCCGCCTTCCTCGAGAAGCGCGACATGATCCCCGGCAACGACCAGAGCCTGTATCTGCGTGCCGAGAAGGAAGGCGACTTCGTCGGCAAGTGTGCCGAACTCTGCGGTGAATACCACTCCGAGATGCTCTTCAACGTCAAGGTCGTCTCGCAGGCGGAGTTCGACGAGTACACGCAGTCTCTGGCTGATCAGGGCAACACCGGTCAGCTCGGGCCTGAGTACGATCGCAACTGGTACCCGAAAGAAGGTGCTCAAGAATGACCGCGACAGCTGAGAAACCGGCTCTCGACGCTCCGGTCGTACCCCGGAGCAAGGGCAAGATCATCGTCGACTGGATCACGTCGACGGATCACAAGACCATCGGGTACATGTATCTGATCGGCTCGTTCTTCTTCTTCTGCATCGGCGGCGTGATGGCGCTCATCATCCGTCTCGAGCTCTTCGAGCCCGGAATGCAGATCGTGGAGACGAAGGAACAGTACAACCAGCTGTTCACCATGCACGGCACGCTCATGCTGCTGATGTTCGCCACCCCGCTCTTCGCCGGATTCGCGAACGTCATCATGCCGCTGCAGATCGGTGCGCCCGACGTGGCGTTCCCGCGACTCAACGCGTTCGCCTTCTGGCTCTACCTCTTCGGCAGCCTCGTCGCGCTGTCGGGCTTCCTCACCCCGCAGGGTGCGGCGGCATTCGGGTGGACAGCCTATGCGCCATTGAGCAATACGACATTCACACCAGGCGCCGGCGGCAATCTCTGGGTCCTCGGCCTCGCGCTGCAGGGCTTCGGCACGATCCTCGGCTCGGTCAACTTCATCACGACGATCATCACGATGCGCGCCCCGGGCATGACGATGTTCCGCATGCCGATCTTCAGCTGGAACGTCCTCATCACCGGCATCCTCGTGCTCATGGCCTTCCAGCCCCTGGCTGCGGCCCTGCTCGTCCTCGCCTCCGACCGCATCCTGGGCTCGCATGTGTTCAGTCCGGGCAACGGCGGACCGATACTCTGGCAGCACCTGTTCTGGTTCTTCGGGCATCCGGAGGTCTACGTCATCGCCCTGCCGTTCTTCGGCATCATCACGGAGATCATCCCTGTCTTCAGTCGAAAACCGGTGTTCGGCTACAAGGAGCTCGTCTTCGCGACGATCTCGATCGCGGCCCTGTCCGTGACCGTGTGGGCGCACCACATGTACGTCACCGGCGTGGTGGCGCTGCCGTTCTTCGCCTTCATGACGATGCTCATCGCGATTCCGACCGGTGTGAAGTTCTTCAACTGGATCGGCACGATGTGGCGAGGCTCGATCACGTTCGAGACACCCATGGTGTGGGCGATCGGCTTCCTCGTGACCTTCCTCTTCGGTGGTCTCACGGGCGTCATCCTCGCCAGCCCGGCGCTCGACCAGTCGGTGTCGGACTCGTACTTCGTCGTCGCGCACTTCCACTACGTCGTCTTCGGCACGGTCGTGTTCGCGATGTTCGCCGGCTTCTACTTCTGGTGGCCGAAGTGGACGGGCAAGATGCTCAACGAGAAGCTCGGACACATCCACTTCTGGATGCTGTTCATCGGCTTCCACGGCACCTTCCTCGTCCAGCACTGGCTCGGTGTCGACGGCATGCCCCGTCGTTACGCGGACTACCTGCCGCAGGACGGCTTCACCTGGATGAACCAGGTGTCGACGGTCGGCGCGATGCTGCTCGGTCTCTCGATGGTTCCGTTCTTCTGGAACGTGTGGATCACGGCGCGCAATGCGCCGAAGGTCACCGTCGACGACCCGTGGGGCTACGGCGGTTCGCTCGAATGGGCGACCTCGTGCCCGCCCCCGCGCCACAACTTCACGTCGCTGCCCCGCATCCGTTCGGAGCGTCCGGCATTCGACGTCAACCATCCTGAGCTTCTCGAATACGCCGGACACGGCCACGCTGAACCTCAGCTCACCGGAGGTGCTGCCAAGTGAAGGCTTCGATCAATCTCTTCGTCTACTGCGGCATCTTCTTCATGATCATGGCTGTCATCTACGGCTTCGTCACCCATTTCAACGAGATGGTGGGCTTCCCGGCCCTCCTCCTCGTGGGCGTCATGTCGATCATGATCGGCGTGTACCTGTGGCTGACCGACCGTCGCGTCGGCCGTCAGCCCCAGGACACCGAGACCGCCGAGATCTCGGATGCGGATGCCGACTACGGCTTCTTCAGCCCGTGGAGCTGGTGGCCGATCGTCTGTGCCGCTGCCGGTGCCGTCTCGTTCTACGGCATCGCCATGGGCTGGTGGATCTTCCCGTTCGGTGCCGTGCTCGGCATCATCGCGCTCGTCGGCATCTCGTACGAGCACGATCGCGGCGGATTCGCCCACTGATCGCCACTTGAGCGGCACGCATCGCTGATGCTCCGCTCAGACGTCAAGGCCCGGACTCTCACGAGTCCGGGCCTTCGCGCATTCACGCCCCCGCCGCCTCGGAGGGGTGGTGAGACGGCGAGAGAGCGACGAAGCGTCATCTCCTACCCGTCCAGGGCGGTGAACGTCGAGCTCCGAGTAGTGGTCGGCGCGGCGGTCGCCGTAGTCGGAGGCGCGGCGGTCGCCGTAGTCGGAGGCGCGGCGGTCGACGATAAATCTTGCACCCCGTGGAGCGCGTTGTCCGCGCACAACGCGCCTCACACCACCCTGGGCGCTATAACCGCACCTGCAGCTGCTCACGCCGCCGCCGGAGCGTCTTCTCCTACCCGTCCAGGGCGGGGAACATCGTGCTCCGCGTAGTGGTCGGCGTTGTGGGGGTCGGAGGCGCGGCGGTCGACGATAAATCTTGCACCCCGTGGAGCGCGTTGTCCGCGCACAACGCGCCTCACACCACCCTGGGCGCTATAACCGCAC
>NZ_JBHTYZ010000004.1:83680-409728 GCF_042790515.1 Brevibacterium sp. NPDC056726
ACCTGCAGCTGCTCACGCCGCCGCCGGAGCGTCTTCTCCTACCCGTCCAGGGCGGGGAACATCGTGCTCCGCGTAGTGGTCGGCACGGTGGTCGCCGTAGTCGTCGACGCGGCGGTCGGAGGCGCGTTGGTCGAAAGCGGTGCGGTCGCCGCGTCTGCTGAGCTGACCCTGCGCCGAGGCGGTCGCACGGATCCGTCGCTGCGGGGTCAGTTTTCGGCCGTCATTGACTCCACCGACATGGTCGACCACGTCGAGGACCACGGGACCTCACGAGCGTCGTCGGCAACAGGTGCTCTCTCCGTTGGAGCGATCGTTCCCGCCTCGGCAACCCGCAGGTGGGGGGGGGGACGCGCCACGGATGCGTCAAGCGATCTCGGCCCGAGGACAGCGAACACCCTCCACCGTCGTCAACGAACCACCACAACCTGGAAAGCGGCGTCCTCAGCAGTACCGTTGAGAGAGTCCTAGCCCACCGGTTCCTTCGCGTCGACGAGGGGGTCCGTCGGGGCCGGGGAGTGGCCTCGCCGCCGAGGAAGTTCATCGTGATCAGGGGAGTGGTCTCGCCGGCAACGCGGCCTCGTGGTTGTTCAGCCGCGGGGTGCACCTCCCCGAAGGAACGCGCCGGCCGCACTCCGCGCCGAGATCGCCCCGCTCGTTCAACACTGAGCGCGTTTGTCACCGCTTCGGCGAATGACCGGCCGCTCATTCAACACTTGGCGTGAATATCTCGCCTTTGGGGACCACATTTTCACGCGACCTGTTGATTGAGGGGCCGCCAGGCTGTTCGGCAGCCTGAGTTACACCGTGAAGGTTTGCGCAGGACAGGAGAGATGAGCGCGGGGAGATGAGCGCGGGGAGATCGCGGACGCCGTCGATCAGCCGAACGCCAGGTGCACCCATCGGCAGGGTGTTCTCGAGGCTGTGAAGCCGGGGGAGCGGGGACGGTGGGCGGGTACGCAAGAGGGCCCAGCACGCGATGTGCTGGGCCCTCTCGGGTCCGACGAAAGTCAGCGGGTCAGGATCCGACTCTCACCGGAGTCCGAACCGTGACGATCAGTGGCTGATCGACTTCTGATCCGCGCCTTCGACCGCTCCGTGGTCGTGGTGCGAGGCCTCGAGCTCGGTCTTCGTCACCGGTGCCACACGATCTTCGAAGAAGAACTTCGACAGGCGGGCGCGGAACTTCTCGAGCTTGGTCACCTTGCCCTCGGCGTTCGGCTGCGGCGGGATGTAGTGCGGCGATTCGAACGCGGTGAGCTTCCACAGCTTGTTCGGCGGGAGCGCCTCGTGACGCTCGAGGAATTCGCCGTGGGGGAGGCGGATGATGTTCGCCGTCTCCCGACCGTGCAGAGCGACCTCACGGTCCTTGCGCTGCAGTGCGAGGCACATGCGCTTGGTCACGATGTAGCCGATGACCGGGCCGATGAAGAAGAGCGCGCGGAAGATGTAGATCATGTCGTTGAGCGACATGTGGAAGAACACGGCGATGATGTCACCCGACGCAGCAGCCCACATGTTGCAGTAGAAGATGATGCCTGCGACACCGATGGCGGTGCGTGTGGGGTTGTTGCGCGGACGGTCGAGGATGTGGTGCTCGCGGTTGTCCTTGAGCAGCCAGGCCTCGAAGAACGGGTAGACGAACATCGCGGCGAACACACCGCCCATGACGAGCACGGCGCTGTTGATGTTGAACGAGATCGGCCAGCCGGCGATGTAGAACTCGAACCAGCCCGGCACGATGCGGAGGAATCCGTCGGCCCAGCCGATGTACCAGTCCGGCTGCGTGCCGGCGGAGACGGGGGAGGGGTCGTACGGTCCGTAGTTCCAGATCGGGTTGATCGTGAACAGTGCCGAGATGACGGAGATGAGACCGAAGATGAGGAAGAAGAATCCTCCGCCCTTCGCAGCGAACGTCGGGAGGACGGGTTCGCCGACGACGTTCTTCTCGGTGTGTCCGGCGCCGGGCCACTGCGTGTGCTTGTGGACGACGACGAAGATGAGGTGGATGCCGATGAGCGCAATGAGCAGCGCCGGGACGATCATGATGTGCAGCGAGTACAGTCGCGACACGATGTCGACACCCGGGAACTCGCCGCCGAAGAGGAAGAACGAGATGTAGGTGCCGACGAGCGGCAGCGACTTGAGGATGCCGTCGATGATGCGCAGGCCGTTGCCCGAGAGCAGGTCGTCCGGCAGCGAGTAGCCGGTGAAGCCGGCTGCCATCGCGAGGATGAGGAGCAGCACGCCGACGACCCAGTTGAGCTCGCGCGGCTTGCGGAAGGCACCCGTGAAGAACACGCGCAGCATGTGGAGGCTCAGTGCCGCAACGAAGAGCAGGGCGCCCCAGTGGTGCATCTGGCGGATGAAGAGCCCGCCGCGGATCTCGAAGGAGATCGCCAGCGTCGAATCATAGGCCTCGGAGATCTGGACGCCGCGCAGCGGCACCCAGGGTCCCTCGTAGTGGAGCTCGCCCATCGCGGGCTGGAAGAAGAACGTGAGGAACGTGCCCGAGAGGACGACGATGACGAAGCTGTAGAGGGCGACCTCGCCGAGCATGAAGGACCAGTGCGACGGGAAGATCTTGCGCCCGAACTCGCGGACGAGGACGGAGGCCCCGACGCGCTGTTCGGTGAAGTTCGTCAGCTTCCCGACGGTTGTTGTGGGCTGTGTAGTACTCATGGGTGATTGATCTCCCAGAACGTAGGTCCGACAGGCTCAGGGAAGTCCGACTGCGCGACCAGGTAGCCTTCGCTGTCCACCCGGATGGGCAGCTGCGGCAGCGGGCGCTTCGCCGGGCCGAAGATGACCTTGCAGTGCTCGGTCACGTCGAACGTCGACTGGTGGCACGGGCAGAGCAGATGGTGGGTCTGGTGCTCGTAGAGGGCCACCGGGCAGCCGACATGGGTGCAGATCTTCGAGTACGCGACGATGCCGTCGTGCGACCAGTCGGCGCGTGCCGGATCCTCTTTGAGCTCCTTGGGGTCGATGCGCATGAGGAGAACGGCGGCCTTCGCCTTCTCGTCGAGCGCGTGACCGGCGTTGGACTCGTCGCCGATGCCGGAGGGCAGCACGTGGTAGGCGGAGCCGATCGTGACGTCCTCGGCCTTGATAGGGCGCTCCGAATCGGGGCTGGGAATGCCGCCCGGATCGCGGATGAGCCTCACGCCCTCGCCCCACAGGGTCTTGAACAGGGCGTCTCCGGGCAGCGGACCGAGGTCGCGGAAGACGAGGATCGCGGGCAGGGGAGCGATCGCCAGCGCTGCGATGAGCGTGTTGCGCAGGAGCGGGCGACGGGCGATGCCCGACTCCTCCTTGGCCTGGTGGAGGATCTCGAGCGCGATCGCCTGATCCTCTTCGCTGCCGCTGATGTCGTGACGTTCGTCGATGCCCTCGTGATCGCTCATGAGGTTCTTCGCCCACAGCACCGCGCCGGCGCCGAGGGAGAACATCGCCAGGGCGGCACCGAGGCCGACCATCATGTTGGCGATGCGGATGCTCTGCATCTCCTCACCCAGGGGGAAGAGGAAGTACGCGACGATGAACCAGATCGTGCCGACCATCGACAGCATGAACCAGAAGGCGACCTGACGCTCCGCGACCTTCTGGGCGCGGGGGTCCGAGTCGGACAGACGCGGCTTGTGTTCGGGCAGGCCCGGGTTGGTGAACCCGTTCAACTCCTCGAGCTGGCTGCCGCCGCCGGAGTGCTCTTTCGAGGTCATCGAATATTTCCCCGTCTAATCTCGTAATGGAATGTGGTCAACAACGCTGTGCTCATTTCGCTCTCGATGAGAGCCATACGGTCAGACCGATGACTGCTGCGAGTCCGAAGAACCAGATGAAGAGGCCCTCGGCCACTGGTCCGAGCGAACCGAGCTTGAAGCCGCCGGGGGACGGGTTCTCAGAGACTTCCCGGACGTAGGAGATGATGTCCCGCTTGTCCTCGGGAGTGAGGTTCGCGTCGTTGAAGATGGGCATGTTCTGCGGTCCGGTCTGCATCGCCTCGTAGAGGTGCTTGGGCGAGACATCCTGGAGGTTCGGGGCGTACTTGCCCCGGGTCAGCGCGCCACCGGCCCCGACGACGTTGTGGCACATCGCGCAGTTGGTCCGGAAGAGGCCGCCGCCGACGGCGGGGTCGCCCTTCTCGGGATCGATGTACTGGGCTTCGGGGATCGCCGGTCCCGGTCCCAGAGAAGCGACGTACGCTGCCAGCTGCCCGGTCTGCTCCTCATCGAACTGGGGTTCCTTGACGGGGGCCTGCGGGCCGTTGGCCTGCAGGGGCATGCGACCGGTGCCGACCTGGAAGTCGACGGCCGCCGCGCCGACGCCGATGAGACCGGGGCCGGCCTTCGTGCCCTCGGCATTGAGGCCGTGGCACGTTGCGCAGTTCGCGGCGAAGAGCTTCTGGCCCTCTTCGATGTCAGAGGCGCTGGCGGTCTGTGCCTTGGCGCTCGAGGTCTGAGTGAAGAGAGCA
Source organism: Brevibacterium sp. NPDC056726 (assembly GCF_042790515.1). Taxonomy (NCBI): domain Bacteria; kingdom Bacillati; phylum Actinomycetota; class Actinomycetes; order Micrococcales; family Brevibacteriaceae; genus Brevibacterium; species Brevibacterium sp. NPDC056726. The sequence continues at coordinate 88,152 of NZ_JBHTYZ010000004.1, forward strand.
TACGCTCCGCCGGTCAGCAGCAGGCCCACGAGGAGCAGCACGACGAGTGCCATCGGGTGCCTGCGGCGATCTGCTAAAAGCTTCACGGGAAAGTCCTTTGCTTGAAGTTTCTGATGTCCGGGTGACCGTGTCGGCGGTGGACTACTGGAGGAGGTAGATGACGCCGAAGAGGCCGATCCAGACGACATCGACGAAGTGCCAGTAGTAGGACACGCAGATCGCGAATGTGGCTTCGTGGTGGCCGAACTTCTTCGCCCCGTAGGCGCGTCCGATGACGAGCAGGAAGCAGATGAGTCCGATGGTGACGTGGAGGCCGTGGAAGCCGGTGGTCAGGTAGAAGACCGAACCGTATCCGTCGGTGTCGATCGACAGACCCTCGCGCACGAGCTCCGCGTACTCCATGACCTGACCCGAGACGAAGACCGCGCCGAGGAGGAACGTGAGGTAGAACCACTCGATCATGCCCCACTTGGCGATGTTGAACAGCCCTCCGGTCCGGCGGGGCCGGAACCGCTCAGCCGCGAACACGCCCATCTGACAGGTGAAGGACGACGACACCAGGATGATGGTGTTGCCGAGCGCGAACGGGACGTTCAGCAGCTCGGTCTGCGTCTCCCACAGACCCGGGACGACGGATCGGATGGTGAAGTACATGGCGAAGAGCGCGGCAAAGAACATCAGGTCGCTCGCGAGGAACACGATGAAGCCCACCGTGGTCACATTCGGGCGATTGACTACCGGATGCGCTGGCGCTGTCTGGGATGCAGTGGCAGTTGACACCCCACCATTATTACCCGTCTCGGGGTGAGTTTTCACCTTTTACCCAGGTTTCGGAGGAGAAATTTCTACACGGTGTAGCGAAATCCCCGGATTGGTGCCCCAATCTCGTGATTCTGTGATCTCCACCCCGCGTGTCGAAGACGCGATAGGATGCCGCAGGTAAGGTCCGCCTCCTGTTCGGAGGCGGTGCACGCGCCCCCAGATGGAGAGCACTGAGCAATGACGGATCACCCGCGCACGACAGCCCCGGCGACCACGGTCACCGGGACCGAATCGACAGGTGCGGACGTCACTGCGAACTGGCCCGACCTGCTCATGACCCTCATGCACGGTCAGGACCTCACCGAGGCCCAGGCCTCGTGGGCGATGGATCAGATCATGTCCGGCCAGACTCCCGATGTGACGATGGCCGCATTCCTCGCCGCGCACCACACGAAGGGCGAGACGGTTGCGGAGATCGCCGGTCTCGTCGCGGCGATGATGGAGCACGCCGTGCCCCTGCCCGGTCTCGAGGACTCCGTCGACATCGTCGGCACCGGTGGTGACCGGGCGAAGACGGCGAACATCTCCTCGACCGCGGCGATGATCATCTCCGCCACCGGGCAGCGGGTCGTCAAGCACGGCAACCGGGCGACCTCCTCGGCGTCGGGGTCGGCCGACGTCCTCGAGGCCCTCGGCGTCCGGTTCGACATCACGCCCGAGCAGACGGGCATCGTCGCCGCCGAGGTGGGGCTGGCGTTCTGCTTCGCCAACGTCTTCCACCCGTCGATGCAGTTCGTCGCCGCCGTGCGGCGCCAGATCAGCGTGCCGACGGCGTTCAACATCCTCGGTCCGCTGACGAACCCGGCCCGCGCCCGGCACACCGCGATCGGCGTCGCCGATGCGCAGATGGCCCCGCTCGTCGTCGGCACCCTCGCCAAACGCGGTCACCAGGCGGTCGTCTTCCGCTCCCGGGACGGTCTCGACGAACTGAGCAACACCGACGTCAACGACGTCTGGGAGGTCCGCCACGGCGAGGTCGAGCACACGACGTTCGATGCCCTCGACCTCGGGTTCGAACGGGTGACGAAGGACGACCTGCGCGGCGGCGGACCGCTCGAGAACGCCGCGATCACCCGGTCGGTGCTCGCCGGTGAGAAGTCACCGGTGCGCGACATCGTCCTCATCAACGCCGCCGCTGCGCTCGTCGCCGCCGACGAGGCCGCTGTCGGGTCGTTCACCGAACGCCTCGCCGCGAAGCTGCGCATCGTCGAGGACACCGTCGACGCCGGGCTCGGGGCCCAGAAGCTCGATCAGCTCGTCACGGTCTCACGACGCATCGCCGAGGCGAACGGCGCCTGAGGCCCGGGCGTGGAAGACCGCGCCCTCCCGCGGCAGCGCCCACTCCCCGGTCACCGACCACGGCACGGCCGTCTCCAGCCAGTGGGCGAGCATCCGCGTCTCCTCGGGCAGCGGATCACCGGGGGAGGGGAACAGGCCCGGGGCCGGCACCCACTCCGCGGTCGCCGCGAGTGCTGCGAACGCCGCGTCGAGGCCGCTCGGCGTCGACCGGTGACCGGCCGCGGCGAGCCGACCGCGGCGGATGACAGCGAGGTCGATTCCGCCCTCGCCGCCCGGAGCCCACGCCTGGATCTCCTCGACGGCGGCCAGGCGTACCACGGTCTCCGCGCGGGCGGCTGTCGACAGTGCCGCCCGCATGCCGTCGCGGACCTCGGCGGCAGTCTCGTAGCGGGCCTCACCGGCCAGCCGCGCCATCCGCTCCCGGCTGTGCTCGTGCAGCGAGGTGAAGTCTCCTGACAGCGCGCCGATGAGCCCGGCGATGGCCGTCCGGTACGCGCCCGGATCGGTGACCCCGGCGCAGGGACCCCCGCACTGTCCGACCTGGGCGCTCACGCACGCCCGGTGGGCTGCCAGCGTCGCCGGACTCACCTTCGCGGTGCACCGTTTGACGGGGTAGAGGGTCTCGAGGAGCTCCTTGACCGCCTGAGCCCGCTTCCGGGACCGGAACGGGCCCAGCGGCGGAGCCGGTGAGCGCTCAAGTGCCGAGCGGGAGCGGGCGACGGAGAGCCTCGGGTAGGCCTCGCCGCTGAGGACGACCCAGGCGTTGCGCTCGGGGTTCTTCGACCGCCGGTTGTACGGCGGGGCGAGTTCGCCGATGAGCCGGACCTCGCGCACCTCCGCCTCGAGGACGTGCGCGCAGGGCAGGGCGGTGACCTCCTGCGCCGCGGTGATCATCTCGGCCATCCGCCCCCGATTCTCCGAGGCGTTGAAGTAGCCGCGCACGCGCCGGGCCATATTGCCGGATTTGCCGATGTAGAGGACGCGGCGGGTGCCGTCGACGAACATGTAGACGCCGGGTTCGGCCGGCACGCCCTTGGCGAGATGCGCTTTGGCCTGGCGTCGCGCCCACCCGGCCTGGCGGACCGTCGCGAGCTCTTCGAGGGTGGTGATGCCGAAGCTCCCGAACCGCTCGAGGAGGCGGTGGAGCACCTCGCCGGTCGCCCGAGCGTCCGACAGCGCGCGGTGGTCGGGTTCGACCGCGGTGCCGAAGTGGGCGGCGAGCGTGCCGAGTTTGTGGTTGCGGACCTCGTCGCGACCGAGCACGCGGCGCGAGAGCGTCACCGTGTCGAGCACCTGGGGATTCGGCCAGTGGTAGTCGAGGCGGTCGCATGCGGAGCGGAGGAAGCCGATGTCGAAGGGGGCGTTGTGGGCGACGAGCACGGTGCCGGCGGCGAATTCGAGGAAGCTCGGAAGCACCGAGCGGATCGTCGGGGCGTCATCGACCATGGCGTGGGTGATGCCGGTGAGCCGGGAGACGAACGGGGTGATGACGGAGTGCTCGGGCTTGACGAGGGTCTGGAACTCCCCGATGACCTCCCCGGCGCGCAGCTTGACCGCACCGATCTCGGTGATCTCCGCCGTTCCCGCGTGCGTGCCCGTCGTCTCGAGGTCGACGACGACGAACGTGACGTCGTAAAGCGGGGTGCCGATGTCCTCGAGGCTCAGCTGCGTGTGCTCGAGACGGGTCGGCGCCCGATCGAAGGGAGTGGCGGGAGACGTCATGGTCGCCAGTGTGCCAGGCGCCCCTGACACGCGCTCACACCGAGGCTCCGCTGTCGCCGCCCTCGGTGCGCGACTGCTTGGGCAGGTGGAAGAACAGCCCGATCGCACCGCCGATGCCGACGGCGAGTCCGACGAGGAGGAACCATTGGGGCAGCGGACGGAAGAGGACCGCGCCGATGATGAGGAGGACGACGGCTCCGAAGGTCGCGACGACGGAGAGCATGAGCGTCGGGGGAGCCGTGCGCCACCCGATCGGGGCCGCCGGCTCGGGCTCCCAGTGCTCGGCGTCGGCCAGCCGCTCCCGGATCTCCTCGACGGGCATCTCGCTCATCGGCGCATCCGGTTCGGAGAGCCGGGCCACGACATCCTCCCAGTGGCTGTCGCTGACCCGGGAGGAGTCGCCGATCGTCTCGGATTCCGGCACCTGCCGGCGCCAGTCCTCGGTCTCGTCGTCGCTCATGTCATTCATCAGCAATCACCGCTTGCGCGATATTCCCGGCGCGGGCGAATCCGTCCCCGACCGCGGGGCCCCGGCCGTGCGCGGAGCAGGCGTGCGGTGTGCGGCGGCGGCGACCGCCTCGGCGATGACGTCGGCATCGTAGTCGAGGGTCGCCACGTGTCGACTGCGCCGCAGCGGCACGATGTCGGGGCGCACGCCGAGGCGGGACCGGAGCACCCGCAGACTCCGCGGTCCGACGACGCTGTCCTGACCGGACACGAGCACCGTCGTCGGCGTTCCCACCTGCCAGAGGTTCTCCCGGAGGTCGGTGAGGGCCGCGGCGAACGAGGCGACCGCGGCCACAGGTGTCCGGTCGCCGGCGAACTCGTCCCGGTCGGGATGGGCGATGTCGTTGCCGATCGCCGGGACGAAGGGGACGACGTGCCTGAGCACGGGCAGCAGGGGAGTGAGCGGGGAGTCGATGTGGAGACCGGGGTTGACGAGGACGATCTCATCCGGTGGGTTCGCACCCGTCGCCAGTGCCAGGGTGAGTGCCCCGCCCATCGAGAGTCCGGCGACGACGACCCGGGTGTGGCGGGCCTGGAGCTCACGCAGCTCCGCCTCGGCGGCGGTCAGCCAGTCCGCCCACGTCGTCGCCGCGAGTTCCCGCCACGTGCCGCCGTGGCCGGGGAGGAGGGGAACGGAGACGCTGAGGTCGTCGGCTGCCAGGGCGCGCGCGATCGGCTGCCAGGCCGCCGGTGAGCCGGTGATGCCGTGGAGGAAGAGGACCGCGGTGTCCGCGGTCGGGGCGATCGCCGAGTACGCGGCGCGCGGTGCGGCAGAGGGGGTGAAGTCGATGTCCATTCCACCAGCATCGCACGTCGGCCGGCGGCGCACGGTTCGACAGTGCAGTTGGATATATGATGACCGGGGACGTTCAAGCGTCGTGACATGGAAGGGTGCGCGTGTTCTACTGGTTTCTCAAACGGGTCCTGGCCGGACCCATCCTGCGGATCCTCTTCCGTCCGTGGGTGCGCGGTTTGGACAACCTGCCGCAGGACGGCCCGGCGATCATCGCCGGCAACCACATGCACTTCATGGATTCGATCTTCGTTCCGCTGCTCGCCCCCCGCCCCGTCGTCTACCTCGCGAAGAAGGACTACTTCACCGGACGCGGCATCAAGGGCGCGGCGACGCGGTGGTTCTTCAAACTCAACAACCAGCTGCCGATGGACCGCGGCGGCGGCTCCGGGTCGCAGGCGTCGCTGGAATCCGGGCTCAAGGTCCTCCGCGAGGGCAACTCGCTGGGCATCTACCCCGAGGGGACGCGCTCTCCCGACGGCAAGCTCTACCGCGGCCGGACCGGCATCGCCCGCCTCGTCCTCGAATCCGGTGCCCCCGTCATCCCCGTCGCGATCATCGGCACCGACAAGATCCAGCCCGCCGGCCGTCTCATCCCGAAGTTCCGACGCGTCGGGGTCGTCTTCGGCTCGCCGATGGACTTCTCGAAGTACGAGGGCCTGCCCGTCGACCGCTTCCTGCTGCGGTCGATCACCGATGAGATCATGTACGAGATCATGCGCCTGAGCGGCCAGGAGTACGTCGACACCTACGCCTCGACCGTGAAGACGAAGCTGCTCACCTCGGCGAAGCCGAAGAAGGCAGCGGAGGAACCCGACGACACCAACGCCGGCTGAGGACCCATCGTCCGAGGTCACAGCCCGTGTCTGCCGAGTGCTCCACAGGCAGGGACCGGTGTTCGATTCCTCCCATAACGGCGACACGCGCAAATCGTTACCTTGGGGTGTTTGTCGCGGCCTCCGCGGCAGAATAGTTTGGAGTTGTTGAATCCCACTGTAGGTTCGCTGCGAAGAGCGGTAGAATGATTCCATTCTCTGACCCTTCGAAGCGGCCTCGCTTCCCCCAGGGACTATAAGGAGGAGTCGGTGTGAACCGCTCAAGTCACGAAAGCGTCGAGTCGACGCCACTGCCGTCGGCAGCACAGGGTCTCCTGTTCGACGACGACCTGCCCGTCCTCGACGAAGAGGCCGGCTACCGCGGTCCCACCGTGTGCAAGGTCGTCGGCATCAGCTACCGGCGCCTCGACTACTGGGCACGCACCGACCTCGTCACTCCCTCGATCCGCAATGCCACCGGCTCCGGCAGCCAGCGGCTCTACAGCTTCCGCGACATCCTCGTCCTCAAGATCGTCAAGCGCCTCCTCGACACCGGTGTCGGGCTGCAGTCGATCCGCACCGCCGTCGACCACCTGCGCTCACGCGGCGTCGAGGACCTCTCCCAGATCACGCTGATGTCCGATGGCGCGAGCGTCTTCGAATGCACCTCGCCCGATGAGGTCGTCGACCTCCTCCAGGGCGGACAGGGAGTCTTCGGCATCGCCGTCGGCCGCGTGTGGAACGAAGTCGAAGGCAGCCTCTCGGAACTGCCGAGCGAGCGACTGCCCGAAGACGATTCCGCCGTCCTCGCGATGGACGAGCTCGCGCAGCGCCGCGCCCAGAAGCTCGGCTGAGCACACACCTCAGGGGGAATGGCGAAGGGCCCAACCGGATCGGTTGGGCCCTTCGTCGTTCTGCCGCACTCCGGCAGGGAGAGTCACTCCGGCAGGGAGAGCCTAGGACTGCTTAGCCGATTTTCGGCCGCGGATGTTCTCCGAGCGCAGGGCGCGCTCGAGGAGGGCGTCGAAGGAGGAGGCGACCTCCTCGGCGGGTTTGCCCGGCCACGAATGGATGGGCCGAGCTGAGCCCTGCGCCTGCTGCATGACAGCGCGTTCGGCGAGCGGAGGATTGAGGACGAGCGGGCCGAACATCTCCCGCATCTCCGTGATCCGGTAGTCGTGCTCGGTGGAACCGGCGCGCACGCGGTTGACGACGAGACCGAGCGGTTGGATGTCCGAGGTGCCGCGTTGGCGCAGCTCGTCGGCGGCGCGCAGCGCGCGATCGGCGGCGGCGACGGAGAAGAGACTCGGCTCGGTGACGACCGCCACCCGGCTGCTCGCCGTCCACGCGGTGCGGGTGAGTCCGTTGAGGCTCGGCGGGCAGTCGATGAGGACGAGCCGGTAGCCCTTCGCGATCCGGCTGAGCGCATCCTCGAGCCGGCGCAGGTAGCGCTCGGACAGGGAGGGGCGGTCGAACTCCGCGGCCCGCGGCGAGCCGGAGATGACATCGAGGTGCCCCAGCTTGTCACCGACCCACCCCGAGGGGATGATCGCCTCGGAGAGGATCTTCTGCGATTTCGGGGCGGCGAGGACGTCGGCGATGTCGACCCGCGTCGAGGTGGGGACGTCGAGTCCCGTCGACGAGTCCGCCTGCGGGTCCATGTCGACGACGAGCGTCGGGATGCCGCGGTTGTACGCGGCCGACGCGAGACCGAGGGTCACGGACGTCTTGCCGACGCCGCCCTTGAGACTGCTGATACTGAGGACAAGCACCCTCCTACGGTAACGTATCCTCCCCGTTCGGGCAGGGTCGACCACGCCGAGGTGAGCGCGGTGTCCGAATCGGGGACCCCCTGCATTCAGTGGCCCACGTCACTGAGTAGAGTGGTCTCTCGACAGCCAGTCGACTGTTCGCCGCTCGGCGACCGATACAGAAGCGAGAAACACGGATGTTCTCTAAAGTGCTTGTGGCCAATCGCGGGGAGATCGCCGTCCGCGCGTTCCGCGCGGCGTACGAACTCGGCGCCTCGACCGTTGCTGTCTTCCCCTACGAAGACCGCAACTCCGAACACCGGATGAAGGCCGACGAGGCCTACATGATCGGCGACGAGGGACACCCTGTCCGTGCCTACCTCAACGTCGAGGAGATCATCCGCGTCGCCAAGGAGTCCGGCGCCGACGCCGTCTACCCCGGGTACGGCTTCCTCTCGGAGAACCCCGATCTCGCCCGCGCGTGCGCAGAGAACGGCATCACGTTCATCGGCCCCAAGGCCGATGTCCTCGAACTCGCCGGCAACAAGGTCCAGGCGCTCTCGGCAGCCCGCGGAGCAGGCATCCCCGTTCTCGACTCGACCCGTCCCTCGGCGGACATCGCCCAGCTGCTCGCCGACGCCTCAGCGATGGAGTACCCCCTCTTCGTCAAGGCCGTCGCCGGCGGCGGTGGCCGCGGCATGCGCCGGGTCTCGGACCCCGACCAGCTCGAGGACGCCCTCAAGGCTGCGATGCGCGAAGCCGAAGGCGCCTTCGGCGACCCCACGGTCTTCATCGAACAGGCCGTGCAGCGCCCGCGCCACATCGAGGTCCAGATCCTGGCCGACAACGATGCGAACGCGATCCACCTCTTCGAACGCGACTGCTCCGTCCAGCGCCGCCACCAGAAGGTCATCGAGATCGCTCCGGCGCCCAACCTCGACCCCGAGATCGCCGCGGCGCTGCACTCCGACGCCCTGAAGTTCGCCGAGGCGCTCGGCTACCAGAACGCCGGCACCGTCGAGTTCCTCCTCGAGACCGACGGCCCCCGGGCGGGCAAGCACGTCTTCATCGAGATGAACCCCCGTATCCAGGTCGAGCACACCGTGACCGAGGAGATCACCGACGTCGACCTCGTCGCCTCGCAGATGCGCATCGCAGCGGGGGAGACGCTCGCCGACCTCGGACTGCGCCAGGAGGACATGCGGATCAAGGGCGCTGCCCTGCAGTGCCGCATCACGACGGAGGACCCGGCGAACTCGTTCCGGCCCGACACCGGCACGATCACCGCCTACCGGTCCGCCGGCGGCGCGGGCGTCCGCCTCGACGGCGGCACCGTCCACGCGGGCGCCTCGGTGAGCGCGCACTTCGACTCGATGCTCGTCAAGCTCACGTGCCGCGGACGCGACTTCGCCCAGGCCGTCTCCCGCGCCCGCCGCGCCCTCGCGGAGTTCCGCATCCGCGGCGTGTCCTCGAACATCGGCTTCCTCCAGGCCGTGCTCGAGGACCCCTCGTTCGTCGCCGGCGACCTCGCGACCTCGTTCATCGAGGAGCGCCCGCAGCTCCTCGACGCCCGGGTCAGCGCCGACCGCGGCTCGAAGATCCTCGACTACCTCGCCGACGTCACCGTCAACCGGCCCCACGGCGAGCCGACCGTGCGCCTGCGCCCGGCCGACAAGCTGCCCGTCCTCGACCTCGGCCAGGCTCCGCCTCCCGGCAGCCGCGACCGCCTCCTCGAGCTCGGTCCCGAGGCCTTCGCCCGGTCCCTGCGCGAGCAGGAGGCCCTGGCGGTCACGGACACGACGTTCCGCGACGCCCACCAGTCCCTTCTCGCCACCCGGGTGCGCACCCGCGACCTCCTCGCCGTCGCCGGCCATGTCGCGCGGATGACCCCGCAGCTGCTGAGCATCGAAGCCTGGGGCGGGGCGACCTACGATGTCGCCCTGCGCTTCCTCGGCGAGGATCCGTGGGAGCGGTTGGCCCAGCTGCGCGAGGCCGTGCCGAACATCGCCCTGCAGATGCTCCTGCGCGGGCGCAACACCGTCGGCTACACGCCGTACCCCACCCAGGTCACCGATGCCTTCGTCGACGAGGCGGCCCGCACCGGCATCGACGTCTTCCGCATCTTCGACGCCCTCAACGACATCGAGCAGATGCGTCCGGCGATCGAGGCGGTGCGCGGCACGGACACGACGATCGCCGAGGTGGCCCTCTGCTACACCTCGGACATCCTCGATCCCGCCGAGGAGCTCTACACCCTCGACTACTACCTCCGACTCGCCGAGCAGATCGTCGAGGCCGGAGCGCATGTGCTCGCGGTCAAGGACATGGCCGGCCTGCTCCGCCCGGCCGCCGCAGCGAAGCTCGTGACCGCGCTGCGGGAGAACTTCGACCTGCCCGTCCACGTCCACACCCATGACACGGCCGGCGGTCAGCTCGCGACCCTCTTCGCCGCGGCCGGCGCCGGGGCCGACGCCGTCGATGCCGCCTCGGCGGCGATGGCCGGCACGACGAGCCAGCCGAGCCTCTCCGCCCTCGTCGCCGCGTTCGAGCACACCGACCGGGACACCGGCATCAGCCTCACCGCCGTCGAGGACCTCGAACCCTACTGGGAGTCGGTGCGCAAGGTCTACGCGCCCTTCGAATCGGGTCTGCCCGGGCCGACGGGTCGCGTCTACCGGCACGAGATCCCCGGCGGTCAGCTCTCGAACCTGCGGCAGCAGGCCGTGGCCCTCGGCCTCGGGGAGCGGTTCGAGGAGATCGAGAAGATGTACGAGGCCGCCGATGACATCCTCGGCCACCTCGTCAAGGTCACGCCCTCGTCGAAGGTCGTCGGCGACCTCGCCCTCCACCTCGTCGGAGCCGGCGTCGACCCGGCCGAGTTCGCGGAGAACCCCGAGAAGTTCGACATCCCGGATTCGGTCATCGGCTTCCTCTCCGGCGACCTCGGTGACCCTCCGGGCGGCTGGCCCGAGCCCTTCCGGACGAAGGCCCTCGCCGGTCGCACCCACAAGCCCGTCACCGAGGAGCTCGCTGCGGCGGACGCGGAGGCGCTTGAGACCCCCGGGCCCGAGCGGCAGGCGAAGCTCAACGAACTGCTCTTCCCCGCCCCGACGAAGGAGTTCGAGCGGATGCGCTCGAGCTTCGGCGACCTCTCGATCGTCGAGACCGCCGAGTACCTCTACGGCCTGACCTCGGGTGAGGAGGCGACCGTCGAACTGTCCAAGGGCAAGAACCTCCTCATCGGCCTGCGCGCGATCGGCGACACCGACGAACGCGGCATGCGCTCGGTGATGTTCACCCTCAACGGGCAGCTGCGTCCGCTCGAGGTCCGCGACCGGTCCGTCGAGTCCGACGTCAAGACCGCGGAGAAGGCCGACCCGTCGAAGCCGGGGCACGTCTCGAGCCCGTTCGCCGGTGTCGTCACCCTCCAGGTCGGCGTCGGCGACACCGTCGAGGCCGGCGATGTCATCGCGACGATCGAGGCGATGAAGATGGAGGCCTCGATCACCGCGCCCGTGGCCGGGCCGATCTCCCGGATCGCGATCGACTCCGTCTCCCAGCTCGAGGGCGGCGATCTCGTGGCGGTCATCGATGCCTGAGCGGGACATCCGCCTGTGGGGTGACCCCGTGCTCCGCAGCAAGGCCGACCCGATCACCGTCTTCGACGACTCCGTGGCGGCACTGGCCGCCGACCTCGTCGACTCGTCCCTGCCCGAGGGGCGGGCAGCCGTCGCCGCACCGCAGATCGGGGTGGGGCTGCGGGCCTTCGGCTACGACCTCGACGGGCGCACCGGGTACGTCATCAACCCCGAGATCGTCGAACTCGGCGGTGCGCTGCGCGACATCGACGAAGGCTGCCTGTCCGTGCCGGGGCTCTTCTTCCTCACCCCGAGGTGGGAGTTCGCCCGGGTGCGCGGTGTCGACGCGCAGAACAACCCGATCGAGATCTCCGGCACCGAGGTGTTCGCGCAGATGCTCCAGCACGAGGTGGCGCACCTCGACGGGCAGGTCTACATCCAGACGCTGCCGGGGGAGCGCCGCCGCGAGGCGATGAAGGCCATCCGCAGCGCGGACTGGTTCCTCGCCTCATGACAGTCACCGAGGCGCCCGCCCGGGGTGCCGAGAACGAAGGGAAGTCCATGGTCATCGCCCGCACCGCTGTCATCGGCAGCGGACTCATGGGAGCCGGCATCGCCGAGGTGCTCGCGAAGTCCGGTCTCGACGTCATCGTCTCCGAGGTCAGCGACGAGGCGGCTGCCGCCGGTCAGGCGCGGATCGAGAAGTCACTGGCCCGGGCCGTGGAGAAGGGCAAGCTCACGGCCGCCGAGAGCGAGGCGGCCAAGGCGCGGCTGCGATTCACCACCGACATCACCGAGCTCGCCGACCGGCAGCTCGTCATCGAGGCGGCGAGCGAGAACGAGGAGATCAAGAAGTCGATCTTCGCCCGCCTCGACGAGGTCGTCACCGATGAGGAGGCGATCTTCGCATCGAACACCTCGTCGATGCCGATCATCCGCTTCGCACAGGCGACCTCGCGACCCGAGCGGGTCCTCGGCATCCACTTCTTCAATCCCGCACCCGTCCAGCCGCTCGTCGAGGTCGTGTCCTCGGTGCTCACCGACCCGGGCGTGGCCGAGTCCGTCACGGAGTTCGTGTCACAGGTGCTCGGCAAGACACCGGTGCAGGCCCAGGACCGGCCCGGGTTCATCGTCAACGCCCTCCTCATCCCGTACCTGTGCTCGGCGATCCGCATGCTCGAGTCGGGGGCGGCGACGAAGGAGGACATCGACGCCGGCATGGTCGGCGGGGCCGCCCACCCGATGGGTCCGATCGCCCTCGCCGATCTCGTCGGGCTCGACACCTGCCTGTTCGCGGCTCAGAGCATCTTCGATGAGACCGGGGATCCCGCCGCGAAGCCTCCGGTCCTCCTCTCCCGCATGGTCGATGCCGGTCTCCTCGGGAGGAAGACCGGCCGCGGCTTCTACGAGTACTGAGCCCGCACACGCCGACGGGGCTGTCTGCGCATCGTGCGCAGGCAGCCCCGTCGGCGTCGAACGGCGGGGCCCTGAGCTCAGCCGGCGAGGAGCTTCTCGTAGCTGGCGAGCTTGACGCAGGCGACGAGTCCCTCGGCGGCGAGTTCGACGTCGGCCAGGGTCGGCATCGTCGGAGCGATGCGGATGACATTGCCCTGCGGGTCGAGCCCGTACGGGTGCGTCGCCCCGGCCGGGGTGAGCTTGACCCCGGCCTCGGCGGCGAGCTTGACGATCCGATCGGCCGTGCCCTCGAGGGTGGTCAGGGTGATGAAGTAGCCGCCGTCGGGCTTCGTCCACGTCGCGAGGTCGGTTCCGCCGAGTCCGGATTCCAGAGCGTCGAGCACCGCGTCGAACTTCGGGGCGATGATCTCCGCGTGCTTGCGCATATGGTCGATCACGCCCTGGCTGTCCTTGAAGAAGCGCAGGTGACGCAGCTGGTTGACCTTGTCGGGCCCGATCGCGATGTTCGCGAGGTTCGAGGTGAACCAGCGCATGGTCTCCGGACCACCGGCGAAGAACGAGACTCCGGAACCGGCATGGGTGATCTTCGAGGTCGAGGCGAAGATCCAGGGGCGTTCGGGATGGCCGGCGGCCGCGCAGAGGGAGAGGATGTCGATCGTCTCCGGGTGTTCGTCGCGGAGGTGGTGAAGGGCGTACGCGTTGTCCCAGAGCAGCGTGAAGTCCGGGGCGGCAGCGGGCATCGCCGCCAGCGCGGCGGCCCGGTCGGGAGTGATGGTGATCCCCGTCGGGTTCGAGTACATCGGCACGAGCCACATGCCCTTGACGGTCGGGTCCGCGGCGAGGCGCTGCGCCGCGTCGAGGTCGGGGCCCTCATCGTCCATCGGAATGCTCAGCAGCTCGAAGCCGAGGGATTCGGCGAGAGTGAAATGGCGGTCGTAGCCGGGGACCGGGCAGATGAGCTTGTGGGTGCCCGCCCCCCACGGGGTGGAATCGGCGGCTGTGCCGTGGAGGAGGGCGAAGGTGAGCGCCTGCGCCATGAGGGTGAGCGAGGCGTTGCCGCCGGCGAGCAGCTGCTCGGCGGGCACCTTGAGCAGCGGCGCGAAGATCTCCCGGAGTTCGATGATCCCGTCGAGGCCACCGTAGTTGCGCGTGTCGACACCCCCCGGTGTCCGGTAGTCGTCCCCGGTCACCTGCGTGAACAGGTCGACCGCGAGGTCGAGCTGGGCGGGACTCGGCTTGCCTCGGGTGATGTCGAGGTCGAGGCCGCGCGAGGCGAACTCCTCGTACGCGCGGGAGGCCTTCTCGAGTGCGGACTCGAGATCGGGGGTGGGGGTCATCGATGCTCCTTCTCGCCGCGCTGCGGCGGTGGTGACTGCCGGTGCCTCCATCCTAGTCACAGGGCGGGCCGGGCGTGTTCGTTAGAGTGTGTTCCTGAGACGATCGGCCGCAGAGTCGCAGAGGAGGACAGCGCCATGGTCAGACCCCGGGCTCAGGCCGCGCATGGGACTCGGTTCGGCACTCAGGCCCACCTCTACGACGCCGTCCGCCCCGACTATCCGCAGGCGGCCCTCGACCTCCTCGGCGCCGGCTGGGCCGGGCTGCGGGTGTGCGACCTCGGGGCGGGCACGGGAATCCTCAGTCGGAGGCTGCTCGCCGCCGGCGCCGAGGTCGTCGCCGTCGACCCCGACGCCGCGGCCCTCGAGCACAATCCGGCACCGTCTCTCGTCGGGTCCGCGGAGACGACCGGCCTGGCGACCGGCAGCGTCGACGTCGTCACGGTCGCCCAGGCCTGGCACTGGTTCGACGAGGCGGCGGCGGGGGAGGAGATCGCGAGGATCCTCACGCCCTCCGGTCGGCTGCTCATCCTCATCAACCAACTCGACGTCCGCGTCGACTGGGTGCTGCGGCTCAGCCGCATCATGCACGCCGGGGACGTCTACCGGCCCGCGTACGTGCCCGCGCCGCGCGGCTTCAGCCTCCACGACCGGGCCGTCATCGACTTCTCCACCCCGCTCGACGTCGACGGCATCGTCGATCTCGCGCGCACCCGGTCGTACTGGCTGCGGTCGAGCGAGGCGACCCGCAGCCGCGTCGAGGCGAACCTGCGCGGCTATCTCACCGAGGAGCATCCGATCACCGGCACCGTCGACCTGCCCTACATGTGCCTGGCCTACCTGCTCGCGCGTGAACGCTGAACGGCGGGCAGGCACGCGCTCATGCTTCTCTGCCCGCCGGTGCGGATCAGCCCTGGCTCAGAGGGGCCGGTCGTCCTCGGTCTCGACCACCTCGGTGGATTCGATGACCTCGGTCTGCTTCGGCGCCTGATGGGAGACGCTGATCTTGCGCGGTCGTGCCTCCTCGGCGACGGGGATCGTCAGGGTGAGCACCCCGTCCTCGTAGTCGGCGCGGATCCGGTCGAGGGCGACGCGGTTGCCGAGGGTGAGCTGGCGGGCGTACGTGCCCGAGGTCCGCTCCCTGGTCAGCCACTTGACGTCCTTGTCCGCCACCGGTGAGGTCCGCTGCGCGCGCACCGTGAGCGTGCGGTCCTCGACATCGACGTCGATGCTCGAGGGGTCGACCCCGGGCATGTCGATCTGCGCGACGAACACCTCGCCGTCGCGGTAGAGGTCCATCGGCATGGTCGCGGCGTTCGGGGTGCGGGTGACCTCGGTGAAGAAGCGGTCGAGATCGCGGATGGGATCGAAGCGAGTGGCCATGATCGTCCTTTCATTGGGGGAACCGGTCCTGTATTGAGTCAAACACACTCAATTTTGAAATCAATCCTCACACATGGAACTCTCAAACAATATGAGCCTGTCTCCGATCCTCGCCGCCCTCGTCCCGGTCACAGCACTCATCGTGCTCGGCCTGGGACTGCGGAGGACTCCGCTGTTCTCCGGCGAGGACTTCTGGGCGGGGGCGGAGAGGCTCGCGTACTACTGTCTCCTGCCCGTCCTCCTCTTCACCTCCGTCGCCGAGGTGGACGTCACCGCCGTCCCCGTGCTCCGACTCGCCGTCGCCCTCGTCGTGCCCACGCTCATCGTCTCGCTGTTCATCATCGTCCTCCGCCGCGTCGTCGCCGCGGATCTGCCGGCGTTCACCTCGGTGCTCCAGGGCGGGATCCGCTTCAACACGTACATCGGCCTCTCGATCTCCGCGAGCCTGCTCGGACCGACCGGGGGAGCGCTGGCGGCGATCGTCGCGGCCATCCTCGTGCCCACGGTCAACATCGTCTCGAGTCTCGGGTTCGAGTTCCTCCGCACGGGACGACGGTCGGTCCTCGGCCTCCTCCGCGTCATCGTCCTCAACCCCCTTGTCATCGGGTGCGCCCTCGGGGGACTGTGGAACCTCAGCGGGTGGGCGCTGCCGGAACTCGTCTCCGGTGTCCTCGATCCGCTCGCGGCTGCGGCCCTGCCGATCGGCCTCATCTGCGTGGGAGCGGGACTGCGGTGGTTCTCCCTGCGGGAGCACGGCGCCGGCCTCGTCTGGTCGACGGCGGTCAAGCTCGTCGTCCTGCCCGGGCTCAGCCTCGCCGCGCTCGTCGTGCTCGACGTCCCCGCCGAGGCGGCCGTGGTCGGACTGATCTTCCAGGCGATCGCGACGGCGAGCTCGGGTTATGTCATGGCCCGGCAGCTCGGCGGCAACGCCGAGCTCATGGCCGCGCTCATCGCCGCCCAGACGGTGCTCATGCTCGCCACCCTGCCCCCGACGCTGCTCCTCGCCCAGCTCGTCTTCGGGGTCTGAGGAGTCCGCCGCAGGGGCCGGAAGTCGGCCCGGCGTGGGGAAGCACAACGGCCGGCTCCCCGCGGTGGGGAACCGGCCGTGTCAGCGGAGTCTCATTCGCTGTCAGCGGAGTCTCACTCGCTGTCGGCGGAGATGTCCGGGTGACGCGAACCGAGCGCGTTGTCGATCGAGAGCAGACCCGAGCCGCTGTCGCCGACGATCTCGAGGCGACCGATGATCTCGGAGATGCTCGCCTCTTCCTCGACCTGCTCGTCGATGAACCAGTTGAGCAGGGGAAGGACGTCGAGGTCGCCCTCGGCCTGGGCGGTGCGGTAGATGTTGCGGATCGACTCGGAGACCTTCTCCTCGTGGGCGAGCGCGGCCTTGAAGAAGTCGAGCGGACGGGAGCCGGAGACCTTCGGGGCGGCGATGTCACCGATCTGCGGGGCGAAGCCGCGGTCGACGCAGTGCTGGATGAACTTCGCGGCGTGGACCTGCTCCTCCTCCGACTGGGCGCGCATCCACCGGGTCATGCCGGTGAGCTCGAGGTCGTCGAGCTGAATGGACATCTGCAGGTAGACCATCGAGGCCTCGAGTTCGAGCGTGACCTGCTCGCCGAGGACCTTCTGCATTGCGGGGCTCAGGTGCATGTGAATCTCCTAATGCGTTGTCAGGCAGCGGACTGCCGCCTGCGTCGTGACCAGCTTGACACCATTTCTGGAATCATTCCAGTGTGGAAAGGCTCGGCAAACAGTGCTGAGGCAAGCCGAACCATCACTCGCCGATCTCCGGGTGGCGCTCATTCCACCGGGTGGCCTGTTCGAAGGCGTGGGCGATCTCGAGGAGGCGGACGTCGTCGCCGGGCTTCGCGACGAGTTGGACCCCGACGGGCAGTCCCGCGGCGGAGAACCCGGCGGGCACGGAGATCGCGGGGCAGCCGGTGGCGGTGATGAGGCACAGCGCCCGCATCCAGTCGAGGTAGGTCTCGAGCTGGGTGCCGTCGATCTCCATGGGGTATTCGATGCCGACGTCGAAGGGCAGGACCTGGCACGTGGTGAGGACGAGGAGATCGTGATCGGCGAAGAACCGCTGCACCTCGCCGCTCAGCCTGGCGCGGGCGGCCTCGGCGGAGACGATCTGCGGGCCGGTGAGCCGCTGCCCGGCTTCGATGTTCCAGCGCACGGATTCCTTCATCCGGTCGCGATCGGTCTCGTAGAGCCCGCCCCAGGAGGCGAGGAAGTCCATGGCCCGGCGCACGCCGAAGACCTCGTCGCCGTCGGAGAGATCGGGGATGACATCGTCGACGGAGGCACCGAGGTCCGCGAAGACGGGAGCGGTGGCCGCGACGATGTCGACGACCTCCGGCTCGACGGGCAGGAGGCCCTTGAGGTCGGGGCTGAACCCGATCCGGACGCCCGTGAGGTCGGGGGCCTGCCCGCCGAGGCGGAACTGGGGACGGTCGAAGACGGACCCGGGTTCGGCCAGGATCGCCGGCAGTCCGGGTTCGGGACCGGCGGCGATGCTCATGAGGAACGCGATGTCGGAGACGGTGCGCGCCATGAAGCCGGTCTGTCCGAGCCAGGAGAACGGCGAGGGGGAGGAGTTGGGGATCCGCCCGTTCGTCGGACGGAAGCCGGCGACGTTGTTGAAGGACCCGGGGGAGCGCAGCGATCCGCCCATGTCGGACCCGTCGCCGGAGGCCTGGATGCCCGCGGCCAGGGCCGCTCCGACGCCGCCGGAGGAGCCCGAGGCGGACTTGTCGAGATCGTACGGGTTGCGGGTGACGCCGAAGACGGGGTTGAACGTGTGGGAGCCGGCGGCGAACTCGGGGACGTTCGTCTTGCCCGTCGTGATCACCCCGGCACGGCGCAGCCGGGAGATGATGAGGGAGTCGGACTGCGGCACGCGGTCGGCGAAGATCGGCGACCCCCACGTCGTCCGCATGCCCGCGGTGTCGTTGGTGTCCTTGTGGGTCATCGGCACTCCGTGGAGCGGGCCGATCTCGGCTCCGGCCGCGAGCGCCTCGTCGGCGGCTGCGGCTTCCGCCCGCGACCGGTCGTCGTCGCGGGTGACGACGGCGTTGAGCGCGGGGTTGACCTCGTCGATGCGGCGCAGCTGATCGTCCAGCGCCTCCCGGGCCGAGATCTCCTTGTCAGCGATCCTCGCGGCGAGTTCGCGGGTGCTCATCCAGCGCAGGTCCTCACTCATCCCTCCGCCCTCCCGAGGTCGGAGAGCACGGCCGTCAGGGCGGCGCGCAGGCCCGTCTCCAGGGTGGTGGGCACATCGTCGGGGGCGAAGTGCGGGGAGTGGTTGCCCGCCGGCGGTTCGTCGCCGTCGAGGATGGCGGGGGAGTAGCCGCCGAAGAACCAGTAGACGTAGGGCACTCCGAGCGCGTCGCCGAACGCCCCGAAGTCCTCACTGCCGGTCACGGCGGGCACGACGTGGACGTGGTCCTCGCCGAGTTCGGCGCCCGCGGCGGAGACGAAGGCGGCCGTGCGATCGGGATCGTTGACGCAGCGGGGAAAGGAGTGCATCGGTTCGATGAGAGGCTCGGGGGCGCCGGAGGCCTCGGCTTCGGCGCGGACGATGCGGTGGACCCGGTCGAGGACGACGGCGCGGACGTCCTCGTCGAAGGTGCGGATGTTGAGGGTGAAGACCGCGGTCTCGGGGATGATGTTCTCCTTGAGTCCGCCGTGGAACGTGCCGACGGTGACGACGGCGGTGTCGCGGCCCGAGATCTCCCGGGACACGATCGACTGGAGGCGGGTGATCATGAAGGCGCCGAGGACGATCGGGTCGATCGCGTTCTCCGGCTGGGAGCCGTGCGCCTGCTTCCCGCGGACCGTGACGCGCAGGGAGTCCGACATCGCCATCGCCGTGCCGGAGGAGACGTAGACGTCTCCGGCACGTCCGGGCCACACGTGCTGACCGTAGACGACCTCGGGATTGACCACGGTCTCCCACAGGCCGTCGTCGAGCATCGCCTGCGCTCCCGCAGCGGTCTCCTCCCCGGGCTGGAAGAGGAGGACGACGGTGCCGGCCCACGCTTCCCGGTGCTCGGTGAGGAACCGGGCGAGGTAGAGGCCGACGGTGATGTGGGTGTCGTGGCCGCAGCCGTGCATGACCGGGGTCGTCGTCCCGTCGGGCAGGGTGCCCTCGGCGTGGGAGGCGTAGTCGAGTCCGGTGTCCTCGGCGATCGGCAGTCCGTCCGTGTCGGCGCGGTAGGCGACGACGGGTCCCTCGCCGTTCTCGATGACGGCGACGACGCCGGTGCCGCCGAACGTCTGGGGTGCGAGGCCGAGTCCGGTGAGGAACTCGGCGATCGCTGCCGCCGTCTGCGTCTCGGCCATGGAGAGCTCGGGGGTGCGGTGGAACTGCTGGTAGTCGGCGACCGCCTCGGCGAGGGAATCGGTGACCGCGGTGCGCAGGCGCGTTGTCAGCGGCATGGCGTCCTTTCGTGCTCGGTCGGGAGCTCAGTTGATCCCGACGGTGTCCTCACCGGAGTCATCGCGGGTGTCGGTGACGGCCCGGTTCCGGGTGAACCACGTGATGACGATGGTGACAATGACCACAATAGCGACGTCGCCGGGGGCGAGGACGGGCACGACCGGAATGAGGACGAGGATGACGAGGGCGGCGACGGCCAGCGCGATGATCGTCGACTTCACCTGCCGGAGTGAGACGATGAGCTGGACGGTGACCCCGCCGAGGATCGCCGGGAGGATGTAGAGCTGGGCGATGAGGGTGATGTTCTCCGGGATGACCGTGACGAGCCAGGTGCCGAGGACCCCGACGAAGAGGACCATGGAGACGACGTGGATCATCGCGGCCCCGCAGATCGCCATCGTCGCCGCGTACTCGCCCTTCCGGGTGCCCGGCTTCGCCCCGATCGTGTCCTGGGCGACGATCGCCGAGGGCAGCAGCTTGTTCGCGACGTTGCCGATCATGAACGCCTGGTACATCCCGGCCGGTCCGAGGATGGGGAAGTACGTGAGCGGTTCGACGACGTAGAAGACGCCGTAGACGGCGAAGACGGCGAGGAACGCGGTGAGGATGTCGCCGAACCCGATGTCGGCGTCGGCGACGACGAGGAGGTAGAACGGCACCGAGGTGGCGATGAGGAACCCGATGAAGAGCGTGATCGAGCCCCACTTCGTCGTCGTGGCTTCGAATGCCTCATGCGAGGGCGAGGGAATGACGGACATGAGGCCTCCTTCAGGCGTCGGGCATGCCGAGGCCGGCGTAGTGGGCGAAGTAGGCGGCGACGAGACCGGCGAGCACGGAGATGCCCAGTCCCCATTCCTTCAGCCACGACTGGCGGAGGACGTGGGCGGCGGCGAGGCAGATCGCCATCGTCACCGCGGACACGGCGATCGCGATGACGTGGGTGGGCGACTTCGGGATCTCGCGGAACGTCAGCGCCGCGAACGCCGCGAGCAGCGCGGCACCGGGCACGAGCGACATGAGGGCGGGATTGATCTTCTCGAGCTTGTGGGAGCTGCGTTTGAAGATCGGGGTGAGGATGAGCGCCGAGAGCATCCAGCCGGCGCCGGAGAGGCTCATCGCCATGAGCGCGACGATGAAGACGCCGCGGGTGAAGGTCGCATCGCCGAGGTTGGCGTCCATCGTCCCGGCCGCGATCGAGGCCGAGGCCACCTCGGTGGCGGCGGAGCCGATGAGGCCGACGCGGACGATGACCGGGGGAGTGCCGAAGAGCGGCAGGAGAGCGATGGCGACGAGGACGACGGCGAGCGAGGGGCCGATCGCCGCGACCCCGCCGGCCCGGAAGGCGGCGGTGACCTCGGCCTGGCTCATGTCGGCCGAGGCGGCGTTCTGCCGCACCGCGCGCATGTAGATGAGGGATTGGATGACGACGACGCCCATGACGGACAGCGCGAGGATCCACAGGACCGGGGCGTTGGCCAGGGGCAGATAGTCGGCGGAGGCACTTGCCGTCACCATGGTCGGACTCCTCACCTCGGGTGATTCTTCTCGTGTGAGCAAGATAACCCCAAACGCCGAGGCGGCCCAGAGGCAGCGCGAAACTTCCCATCAGATGAGAAGCCGGTGGTCGTGGCAGAATCGGTGACATGCTCGAGCCCGTCATCGCCGAGAATCTCGACCGCGCCGAAGCCTGCTGGGTGCAGGCGCTGCGGCGTCTGGGACCGCCCGAGGCGAGTGCGCACTATGCCGCGCCGAGCGGCTGCGGGGGCTGGTCGAACCGCGATCTCGTCAACCACCTCATCGGCGGGGGACTGCGGTACGCGATGCTGCTCGCCCAGGACCCGCCCGCCGAGGTGGAGGCGACGAGGGACCGGGACCACCTCGGCGAGGATCCGCTCGAGGCGTTCTGGACCCATGAGCACCGCTTCCGCCGGCTCGCCGCCGAGGTCGATCTCAGCGTCTCGGTCAGCCACCGCATCGGGGATCTGCCGGGCACCCAGCTCGTGCGGATGCGGATCCTCGAACTCGCCCTCCATGCCGCTGACCTCTCCGCCGGCACCGGCGATCCGTGGCCGGTCGATGAGGCGCTCGCGGAGTTCATGGCGACCGACCTCGCCGCGCTCATCGTCGACCTCGGCGACACCGGCGGCTATGCGCCGCCGCGCACCGACGCGCCGGCCGCGAGTGCGGCCGACCGGGTGCTCCTGCTGTCGGGACGCCCGGTCAGCCGCCGCGGATGATCATTCCTGGGCGGCGGCGCCGCGGACGATGACCTTGTCGCGTTCGGGATTGGCGAAGAGCAGAGTGAGCACCGCCGAGACCGCCGCGGCGACGCCGAGGACCTGGAAGGCCGTCGCATAGCCGAGGCCGGGGCTGGCGGCGGCATCGACGATGAGCCCGGTGACGTAGGGTCCGACGAGCCCGCCGATGGCCATGAGGGCGAGGAACACCCCCAGGGTGCCGGCGGTCTGCTGGGGCGGACAGATCTCGGAGACCGCGGCATTCGACAGCGGGAGGACGACGACCCCGACGCCGTAGCCGATCGCGACGATCGCGACCGCGGCGGCCGCGTTCTCGATCGAGGGCAGGAGGAAGAGGATGCCGCCGCCGACGACGACGAGCAGCGAGGGTCCGACGATGCGGACGAACCGCGACGACCAGCCGCGGGCGAGGAGGAAGTCGGAGAGCAGGGTGCCGCCGATGAGGCTGATGAGACCGACGATCGAGGGGATCGCGAGCATCGACCCGGCCTCGAGGCGGCTGAAGCCGAGACCGACCTCGAAGTACGACGGCAGCCAGGTGAGGACGACGGTGACGAGGGCGTAGATGCTCGCCACGAGCGGGACACCGGTGAGGAAGGTGCGGGTGAGGAAGATCCTCGCCCACGGCACGCGGGGCTCGTCCGAGTCATCCGCGGCGGTGTCCTCGGCTGCGGCGTCGGAGTGCGCCTTCTTCGCCGGTCCGGTCGCCTTCGCCGGGATGTAGGGGCCGACCTCCCAGAAGCGCAGCCAGAAGAAGCACCAGACGATGCCGATGACGGCCATCGTGATGAGCGCGCTGCGCCAGCCGAACGTCACCGAGAGGTAGGCGAGCAGGGGAGCGAGGACGATCTTCGCCACCGAGGCGGCGCTGGCGAGCAGCGCACCCGGGAAGCCGCGGCGTGACGAGGGGTGCCACGAATATGCGGCGGTGTGGATGAGGGCGGAGCTCGGGCCCTCGGCGAAGCCGAGGAGCATCCGGGAGGCGACGAGGACGGCGAAGGTCGCGGCGACGACGAGCGGGAGCATGGCGGCCGCCCACACGAGTGCGAGCACGAGGAGGACGGTGCGCAGCGACATCCAGCGGTTGAGGGCGCCGGCGAAGAAGCCGCCGACCGTGAAGGCGAAGAAGAAGAGGCTGCCGACGAGGCCGATCTGAGCGGCGCTGATGCCGAGTTCCTCCCCGAGGGCCTGGGCGATGATGCCGAAGGCGGCCTTGTCGCCGTAGTTGACGACGTAGAGGACGACGAGCAGACCTGTCAGCGACCAGGCCTTGCGGCGGGATTCCGACCCGGCTGAAGCGAGTGCGACAGGGGGAGTGGACTGAGGGTGAACCATGAAGCTTCCTTGCGTCGTGGTGACATCCGACCGATCTCCTGTGGCCGCGATCACACTCACCCTATTGAACGCTCGTTAGATAAGTCAACAGTCCGATGTCTGCTCCTTCCGTGGAGGCGAATCGACGCCGAGATCGGCTGAGCCCGGGGTGTGACTAGGGGAGTAGTCCGATGACTGAGAGTCGGGGCAGAGCATTCGGTTGGACGCTGGTGTCGCTCAGGCGAGTTCATCCGACCACCGAGCAGGTGGAGATGCCGGTGCGCGATGCGCTGGCCGGCAATGGTTCCGAGAAGTCCGGGCAATCCGAAAGCCGCCGTCGCACAGGCGGGCCGCAAGTCATGGTCGCGCAGGCCGGCGAAAGCGGCGATCAGTGAGTCGCGCGCAGCACGGGCCGACGCTGCGGACTCCGTGTCGACCCGCAGACTCCGGGATGGCCTGCACGCTCCATGTCGACCTGCGGGCTCCATGAGAGACACGAGATGAGGCCGGGGCAGTGGCTTCATCGGTTTAGTTAACATAATGTATATTATCGGCGCTATACGCTGGAAGGCCGGGACGCGGCAGTGCCGTGAATGTGCGTGTGGCCGCGAACAGCGTCCAGCTGTCCGCGGCCACACGATGATCCGACGGTCATCCGCTCCCGACGTAGCCGCCGAGGCCGACCTTGCCGGAGTCGTCCGAACCACCGGAGCCGCCGCCGTCGTCCGCGGCGCCGGTCTCCTTCGTCAGGCCGGCTTTCTCACCGCATGTCGGCCAGGCACCGGGTCCCTGTTCCGCGAGCGTCTTCTGGGCGATGCGGATCTGCTCCTGCTTGCTCGCCTCATGCGGCATGCCCTCACCGCCGAACGCCTTCCATGTCTGCTCCGAGAACTGCAGACCGCCGTAGTAGCCGTTGCCCGTGTTGATGCTCCAGTCACCGCCGGACTCACAGTCGGCGACGCGATCCCAGACGCTCTCGGATTCAGCGGCCTGGGCTGGTGGACTGAGGCCGACGAGTCCGGCGGCGGCGATCGCGCCGACTCCGGTGAGCAGTGCTGTTCTGCGCAGAGTGGTCGCAGCGTGTCTCACGAATGTCATCTCCAAAGATCGACTGCATTCGGTCAAGCGGTCCGGCCGTTACCGAACCGTTATCCACGCTAACGACGATGAGCACATCTGTCCGGGGTCCGCGCGTGGGAATCGTCTCAGAGGACGGTCACCGTGCCCTGAGTGCGCCGACTCCCCCGGATCAGAAGATCTGGATGACGTGCCCGGTGAGGCCGGTGCCGTTCGGCGGGCTCCCGCCGTCGTCCGACTCGGGTGCGTCGCCGGTGTCTGCCGAGTCGCCGGCGGTGCCGTCGGCAGGCGCGTCGTCCGTCGGCTCTTCGGGCGCTGCCGGTTCTTCCGCGGCGGGCTCCTCAGGCTTCGGCTCTTCAGCCTTCGGCTCTTCAGCCTTCGGCTCTTCAGCCTTCGGTTCCTCGGCCTTGGGCTCCTCGGGTGCCGGCGGCTCCTCAGCCTTCGGTTCGTCCTTCTTGGGTTCCTCGGCCTTGGGCTCTTCGGGCTTCGGCTCGTCCTTCTTCGGCTCTTCGGCCTTCGCGTCCTCGTCCTTCTCGGCCTCGGAGGCTCCGCCGTCATCGGCAGCGCCGTTCGCCTTCGTCAGGCCGGCCTTCTTCCCGCACGTCGGCCAGGCGCCGGGACCCTGCACGGCGAGCGTCTTCTGCGCGATCCGGATCTGCTCCTCACGGCTGGCTTCGTGCGGCATGCCCTCACCGCCGAACGCCTTCCACGTCTGCAGCGAGAACTGCAGACCGCCGTAGTAGCCGTTGCCCGTGTTGATGCTCCAGTCGCCGCTCGATTCGCAGGCGGCGACGCGATCCCACACACTCTCGGACTCATCGGCCTGGGCGGGCGCATTCGCACCGAGGAGACCGGCCGCGGCCAGTGCCCCGGCCCCGACGAGCATCGCGGATCTGCGCAGGAAGGTGCTGACGAGTTTCACAGTGGTCATCTCCGTTGTGAGGTGGGTGCATGCCCTTGGGAAGGAGCCTCGGACACGGCCGGACGTTACCGAACCGTTAGAAACGGTAATCGACTTCTCCGGCCGTGTCTATACGGGCACGGAAAGTTCACACCTGTACACTCTGCCGGACATAATCGCCGAGGTGGCGCGCCGTGAGCGTGGCACCGTCGGCGATGAGCTCGGCGGGATTGCCGGTGAAGACGACCCGCCCGCCGTCGTGTCCGGCTCCCGGCCCGAGATCGATGATGTGATCGGCATGCGCCATGACCGCCTGATGGTGTTCGATGACGATGACGGTACGGCCGGCGTCGACGAGGCCGTCGAGGAGGCGCAGGAGGTTCTCGACATCGGCGAGGTGGAGGCCGGTCGACGGCTCGTCGAGCACGATGACCGACGCCGCGTCGGCGGCCTTCGCCGACAGATGCGCGGCGAGTTTGAGGCGCTGCCGCTCACCGCCGGACAGCGTCGTCAGCGGCTGGCCCAGACTGATGTAGCCGAGACCGACGTCGACGAGGGTGGCGGCGATCTTCGCGGCCTGCGGGATCCTCGACTCCCCCGCTGAGAAGAAGTCGACCGCCTCGGCGGCGGGCATGTCGAGCACCTCGCGGATGTTCCTGCCCCCGAACGTGTAGTCGAGCACCGCGGCCTGGAAGCCCTTGCCCTGACAGACATCGCACGGGGCCGACATCCCCGCCATCATCCCGAGATCCGAATAGATCACGCCGGCCCCGTTGCACACCGGACAGGCCCCTTCGGAGTTCGCGCTGAAGAGGGCCGGTTTGACGTCGTTGGCCTTCGCGAACGCCTTGCGGATCGGTTCGAGCATGCCGGTGTACGTCGCCGGATTGCTCCGTCTCGATCCCCTGATCGGCGTCTGGTCGATGATGATGACCCCGTCGCGGGTGACGAGCGAGGTGTCGATGAGCGTGCTCTTGCCGGATCCGGCGACCCCGGTGACGACGGTGAGCACCCCGAGGGGGATGTCGACGTCGACGTCGCGGAGATTGTGGCCGTCCGCTCCTCTGATCTCCAGTGCGCCCGTCGGTGTGCGCACGGCCTCCTTGAGCGCGGCGGTGAAGCCGAGATGATCGCCGGTGCGCGTGCCCGACTCCCGCAGACCCGCGACCGTGCCGGTGAAGCAGATCTCTCCCCCTGCGGTGCCGGCACCGGGGCCGAGGTCGACGACATGATCGGCGATGCCGATCGTCTCCGGTTTGTGCTCGACGACGAGGACGGTGTTGCCCTTGTCCCGCAGCTGCAGGAACAGACGGTTCATCGACTCGATGTCGTGAGGGTGGAGGCCGATCGTCGGTTCGTCGAAGACGTAGGTGACGTCGGTGAGCGCGGAGCCGAGATGGCGGACGAGCTTGATCCGCTGGGCCTCTCCCCCGGACAGCGACCCCGATGAGCGCTCGAGGGAGAGGTAGCCGAGTCCGATGTCGACGAAGGCCTGCACGGTCTCTTTCAGAGACGCGACGAGCGGTGCGACACCGGGGTCGTCGATCTCAGCGAGCCACGCGGTCAGCTCCGAGATCTCCATCGCGCACACCTCGGCGATGGACTTCCCGGCCAGCAGCGAGGACCGCGCCGCCGCATTGAGCCGCGTGCCGTGGCACTCGGGGCACTCGGTGAAGACGACGGCGCGGTCGACGAACTCCCGGATGTGCTTCTGCATGCCGTCGCGGTCCTTGGACAGGAACGACTTCCGGATCTTCGGGATGAGGCCGTCATAGGTGAGGTTCGTCCCGCTGACGACGATCTTCTCCCCCTCGAGATCGAGCAGGGCGCGCCGCTGCGCGGCCGTGAACTCGGCCACCGGGACGTCGGGGTCGAAGAACCCCGACTCCGCGTAGAAGCGGACGGACCAGCCGCCGACCTTGAACCCGGGGACGGTGATCGCCCCCTCGTTGATCGACTTCGTCTCGTCGACGATCTGCGCGACGTCGATGTCGGTGGCCGTGCCCATCCCCTCGCAGTGCGGGCACATGCCGCCGTTGACGCTGAATTCGCGCCGTTCGACCTCCTTCGCATCGCCCTTGACCGTCGTCACCGCGCCCTTGCCGCTGATCGTCGCGACGTTGAACGAGTAGGCGTTGGGCGAGCCGAGGTTCGGTTCGGCGAGCCGGGAGTAGAGGATCCGCAGCTTCGCGTTGATGTCGCTCACGGTGCCCACGGTCGAGCGCGGGTTCGCCCCGATCCGCTCCTGATCGACGAGGATCGCCGTCGTCAGGTTCTCGAGGACGTCGACGTCGGGCCTGGCCATCTGCGGCATGAACCCCTGGACGAAGGCGCTGTAGGTCTCGTTGATCATCCGCTGCGACTCCGCGGCGATCGTGCCGAAGACGAGTGAGCTCTTGCCCGACCCGGAGACACCGGTGAACACGGTGAGCCGGCGTTTGGGCAGGTCGACGGAGACGTCGCGGAGGTTGTTCTCCCGGGCCCCGCGCACCCGGATGAGGTCATGGCTGTCCGCTGCCTGGGTCATCGCGGCCCTTCAGTCCCGCTGCTGGACGCGGATGAGGTTGCCGGCCGGATCGCGCAGCGCGAAGTCGCGCAGACCGTAGGGCTGGTCCATCGGCTCCTGGACGATGTCGGCGCCCTTCGCCTCGACCTCGGCGAAGACGGCGTCGACAGCGGGGCTCGCGAAGACGATGGACGCGTAGCTGCCCTTGGCCATGAGCGCCTCGATGGTCTCGCGCTCGGCATCGGTGAGCGTCGGGTCGACGACGGCCGGGGTGAGCACGATCGAGGTGTCGGGCTGGTCGGGGGCGCCGACGGTGATCCAGCGCATCTGGCCCTGGCCGACGTCGAGGCGGACCTCGAAGCCGAGGACGTCGCGGTAGAAGGTCAGTGACGCCTCGGCGTCGGTGTGCGGAAGGAAGCTGGCAGTGATCGAGATGTCCATGACTCTCATGCTAGTCGCCGGGGCGGTGTCCCACTTCTCGATTCCTGACGGGCCTGAGCACGGTCTTGGCGATGATCGTCGGAAGGTCGAGGTCGCCGTGGACCGCCCGCTGCCGGTAGCTCGTCGGTGACATGCCGACGAGCTCGGAGAACCGCGTGCTGAAGGTGCCGAGCGAGGTGAACCCGACGGCGAAGCAGATCTCGGTGATCGAGAGGTCGCCGCGGCGGATGAGCGACATCGCCCGCTCGATGCGCCGGGTGAGCAGGTAGGCATACGGCGACTCGCCGTAGGCGGCCTTGAAGCGGCGGCTGAGATGACCGGCCGACATGTGCACCCCGGCCGCGAGGTCGGGGACGTTGAGGGGTCGGTCGAACTCGCGGTCGATGCGATCGCGGACCCGCCGCAGCGCCCGCAGCTCGGCCAGCCGATGCCTCTCCCCCACCTCAGGCCGCCTCGGCGTGGATGCCCTTCTTCAGCGTCTCCCCGCGGAAGTACGCGGGGTGGCGCACGGCCTGGATGATCATGATGACGACGCCGAGGAGGAGCACCCCGATCCCGAGGACGAAGACGAGGCCGATGCCGAAGACCGATGACCCCGACCCGTACGAGGGGTCGAGGGAGTCGATCGCGGTGCGGACGAAGATGACGAGGAGGGTGAGTCCGCCGAGGAGGGGGAAGAGGAAGCGGAAGAACACCGTCCGGGCGGAGAGGAAGAGGGACCGGCGGAAGTACCACGTGCAGGCGAGTCCGGTCACCCCGTAGTAGAAGCAGACCATGAGCCCGAGCGCGGTGATCGTGTCCCACAGGGCGTTCTCGGACAGCAGGCGCATGACGACGTAGAAGATGATCGCCGCTGCCGCCGAGGTGATCGTCGCGACCGAGGGCGACTTGAAGCGCGGGGAGACGTTGCCGTAGCGCTTCGGCAGCGCACCGTAGTGGCCCATCGCGAGGATCGTGCGTGAGGGTGAGACCATCGTCGACTGCAGCGAGGCGAGTGACGAGGAGAGCACGGCGATCGAGACGATGATGGCGAAGGGGCCCATGATCGGTGAGGCGAGTGCTGCGAAGATCGACTCCTGGTTCTCCGGGTTGCCGGCCCCGAGGCCCTCCGTGCCGACGCCGGCGTAGGCGATGACGGCGATCGTGCAGGCGAGGTAGATGACGACGATCGCGACGATCGTCAGCATCGCCGCCCGGCCGGGGGTCTTCTCCGGGTCCTTGGCCTCCTCGTTCATCGTGATGACGGTGTCCCAGCCCCAGAAGAGGAAGATCGACAGCGACACGGCCGCCGCGATCGTCGAGAAGTCCCCGGCCGCGACCGGGTTGAACCAGTCGAGGCTGACCGGGGTGGCGTCGAAGGCGGTGCCGTTGGCGACGTGGATGAGTGCGGCGATGACGAACCACCCGAGCGCGATGACCTGGAAGGCGACGAGCCAGACCTGGACCTTCTCGGTGGCTTCGACGCCGCGGTAGGAGATCCAGGCGGCGACCGCGGTGAGCAGGATGGTGATGGGGATGTTGATCCACAGCACCCGGGTGAGGTCGGCGATCGCGGGATCGGAGAAGATCTGGCTGAGGAGGATGAAGAGGAAGTCGACGCCGACGGCGGCGAGGTTGGACAGGACGAGCACGGTCGCGGCGATGAGCCCCCAACCGCCCATCCATCCGAGCCACGGGCCGAAGGCGCGCGTCGCCCACGTGAAGGTCGTGCCCGAATCGGGCATCGCGGTGTTGAGCTCCCGGTAGCCGAAGACGACGAGGAGCATGGGGACGAAGCCGATGAGGAGGATCGCGGGGGTGTGGACCCCGACCTCGGAGATCGTCGGGCCGAGCCCCGATGTGAGCGTGTACGCGGGCGCGATGCAGGCGATGCCGATGATCGCGCCGCCGATCGCACCGACCTTGCCGGCGGAGAGCCCCTTTGCGCTCAGGCCGGAGTCGGTTTCGATGGGGCGTTCTGGTGCGGGTGTTGCCGAAGTCATCCGTTCATCTAACCACTAGTCGGCGAGAGCGCGAAGCACCGTCTCAGCGGTGTCCCGCCCGATCCGCACCGCGCCGTCGACGTGCTGGTAGCCGCGGCCGGCGATGTCCGAGCTCGCGAAGTGGAGCGGCCCGACGGGATCGTTCTGGTACCGGCCCCAGCGGCTCAGTCCCCCGAGGTCGTAGCTCGTCGCGTACGCCCCGCGCGTCCATTCCTCGGCCCCGAAGTCCGAGAGGTGGAAGACCGTCGGGGTGAGCGCCTCCGGTCCGAGGAACGCGGCGATCGCCTCGAGGATCTCAGTCTTCCGGTCCTCCTCGCTCAGTGCCCACATGCGGTCGGCGTTGACGTCGGAGATGAAGCCGACGAGCGTTCCCTGCTCCTCCCCGTGATTCGTGTTGTCGTAGACCTCCTGGACGAGGTGGCCGGCGCCGAAACCGGTGCCCGACAGGCCCTGCTCCCGCCAGAACGGGCGCGGGTACGTCGCGTGGACCTTGATGACGAGCCCCATCGACTGGTGTTGGTGGAAGACCTGCTGGAGGCGCGGCAGGTGCGGGACGTAGGTGATCCGGGAGTAGAGGTTGGGCGGGACGGCGACGATCACCGCGGTGCCGGTGTAGGACGCGTCATCGGTGGAGACGACGACGTTCTCACCGCTCCAGTCGATGGTTCGGACGGGGCTGTTCAGCCGCACGATGTCCTCGCCGAGGTCGGCGGCCAGGCGCTGCGACACCGACTGCATGCCGCCGACGACCCGGCGGTCGAGGATGAAGTGGTCGTCGACGAGGTGGGAGAACGATCCCGCCGAGGCGGCCATGAGGATCGCCTGGAGCGCCGAGAACGCGGTCGTCGGCTTCGTCAGCATGCCTCCGGCGACGAACATCCCGATGTTCGCCACCGCGAGCGCGTCGTCGGACTGCCCCTCCAGCCAGTGCTGGAAGGAGACTGCGTCGAGGTCGGCGGCCTCGGCGGCGTCCCACGGGGCGTCGGCGCCGATGCGCTCGGCGAGGTCGTCCAGCAGGCCGATGAGGCGTTCCATCTCCGCCTGCGTGGCCGCGGGCACGGGGAACATGCCGCCGTCGTAGACGGTGCGGGTCCCGTCGGGTGCGAGGTAGACGCTGTCGCCGTCCCGGTAGCGCTGGTAGGTCGTCAGGCCGAGTTCGTCGACGAGGTCGAGGATCGCCGTCTGGTCCGGTGAGATCCACTGGCCGCCGATCTCGAACATCTGTCCGTCGATCGTGTCCGTCCACGTCCTCCCGCCCACCCGGTCGCGGGCTTCGAGGACGATGACCGACCGGCCCGCCGCGGTGAGCGCGCGGGCGGCGGTCAGCCCCGTCGGCCCGGCTCCGACGATGATGACGTCTGCTGTCTCCTCCGACATGGCGCTCCCCTCAAGGATCGTGGTTCCTCTGATGTACTGCCAGAGTAGTCCCGGGCACCGGGGTTGGGTAGCGGTGTCTCACGACACCCGGTCATCGGAAGGTCATCGGGTCCGCGGACGGATCGTCCTCCTTCGCGGCGAGGTAGCCCCACGAATCGGGTCGGGAGCCGTCGAGGTCGGTGAGATCGTAGGTGCCGGCGAGGTCGAAGCTGCTCAGCGTGAGTCCCGTGAAGCGGTGACGGTCGGGATCGGCGGCGAGTGCGGCGATGCCGCGGCCGATCAGGTGCGGGGTCTCGGAGATCGCGAAGTCCCGGGGTGCGGCCTCGTTCGACTCGTCGAGGGCGTCGGTCAGCCACGTCTCCTCAGTCGTCGCGAAGCCCTCGAGCATCATCTCCGAGCGCAGCCAACCCGGGGTCAGGGCCACGGCGGTCGCGCCGACGGGGGCGAGCTCATGGGAGAGACCGAAGGCGAACCGGCTGATCGCCGTCTTCGTGAGGTCGAGCCAGATGGATTCGCGGAAGTGCGTCGCGTTGTAGGCGCTCGTGCCGTCGGTGATCTCGATGTGGAGCCCGCCCGGTGTGCGGGTGAGCAGCGGGAGGAGGGCACGGGCGGTGAGGAGGTGGCTGAGCAGACCGGTCTCGAGGAGTCGCCGACCCTGGGCGCCGTCGCCCTCCCACAGCGGCTGACCCCAGGACACGTACGCCTCTCCGCCGATGTCGCCGACGAGGATGTCGAGGCCCCGGCCCTCCGCCTCGACCTGCTCGGCCAGGGCGGACAACGACTCCTCGTCGAGGTGGTCGCAGACCACGGCCTGCCCCTCTCCCCCGGCGGCGCGGATGAGGTCGACCGTCTCCTCGATCGTCTCCGGTCGCCCGTAGTCCGATGGTGCGCCGGCCGTCGACCGGCCGGTGCACCACACGAATGCTCCGGCGGCGGCGAGTTCCCGGGCGATCGCCCGGCCGGCGCCGCGGGTCGCCCCGGCGACGAGAGCGGTCCGGCCGGCCAACGGTCGGCTGTCGAGACGGGTCGGTGCGGGTCGGGTGGAGGACTGAGCTGGAGCTGGTGAATGCGTCATGGATCGATCCTCGACCCCGATCCCTGACATCCACTGTCAGGGATGAGCATAGAATCTCTGTCCATGGATGCTGTGTCGCCGGTCGGGAGAGCTGCGTGAAGGCCGCCCGACTCGTCTCGGAGATCGCGCTGCTCTCGGCGCGGTCGCATCCGCTCACGGCGAGCGACCTCGCGACCCGCCTCGAGGTCACGGTGCGCACGATCTACCGCGACCTCGCTGAACTCTCCCGGATGGGCGTGCCCATCGTCACGGAGTCCGGTCCGGGCGGCGGGGTGAGCCTCCTCGGCGAGTGGACGTCACCGCTGTCGGGCCTCACCCGCACCGAACTCGATTCGGTGCTCCTCGGATCCTTCGCCTCCGCTGATCTCGGGCTCTCCGGCGACCTCGCGACAGCGCGGGCGAAGATCGCCGCTGTTTCCGGTCACGACGATCTCACGCGCACCGTCATCGTCGACGGTCCCGACTGGTTCGCCGAGGAGGCCGCTCCCCCGGCACTGAACACCGTGGCCACCGCACTGCGCCAGCGCCGCGGTCTCCGCTTCGCCTATGCGCGGGCCGACGGCACCCGGCAACGCAGCGTCATTCCGCTGGGTCTCGTCGTCAAGGCCGGGCGCTGGTACCTCGTCGCCCAGCCGCCGGGAGTCGCGCCCCGGACGTATCGGGTCTCGCGGATCTCCGAGGTCCGCGTGCACTGGACGCAGGCGACCGGTCCCACGGGATTCGACCTCGCCGACCACTGGCAGCAGGCGCGCATCGACTTCGACCGGAGTCTGCGCACACTGCCGGTCCGGATCCGGCTCCCGCAGACGGCGTGCGCTGATCTCGTCCACCACGTCCCCGGTCCCCTCACCGCCGAGGCGGTGGCCGCCGCCCGTCCGGTCACCGGGGCCGACGGGGTGGGCCGCATCGAGGTCGACATCGCCCTCGAATCGGTCGAGGTCGCCGTCTCGCAGCTGCTCACCGTGCCCGGGGTCGAGGTCGTCTCCCCGGCGGAAGTGCGCGAGAAGCTCGCACGCCGGGCGTGCGAGCTTCTCGAACTCAACAGAGGGACCGGCCGGCTGTGACCGGCCGCGCGATCGGTGTCAGAGGACTTCGTAGGTGCCCTGGATCTCCCCGGCGCTGATGCCGCCGACGGCGGACATCGCGGCCTTCGAGAGGTCGATGCAGCGGGATCCGCTGTAGGGGCCGCGGTCATTGATGCGCACGGTCACGGACTTGCCGTTGGCCTTGTTCGTGATCTTCACCTTCGAGCCGAAGGGCAGACTCTTGTGCGCGGCGGTGAGCTCGTTCGTGTTGAACGTCTCGCCGTTCGCGGTCTTCTGTCCGTCGAAGCCGTCACCGCCGCCGTAGTAGGACATCGGGCACGAACCGGAGCTGCCGGCCGAGGACCCCGACTTCGAGGGTGCGGAGTCGTCGGATCCGGAGGACTTCGATCCGGAGCTCTGTGCCGTCGACGACTTCTCGCTCGAGGCCGACGGCTTGGGCTCCGGTGCCTTCGTCTTCGCTTCGAGCGAGAGCTTCTCCGGCTCGGCCTTCGCCTGCTCCTCGGCCTTCTTGAGGTTCTCATCGGCGGCCGGGCTGGCAGCGGGAACCTCGACGACGACCGGGCTCTGCGCGACGACCTGCTCCGCGGGTCCGGCGGCATTCGGCGCCATCGCGAACGTCGACCCGACGACCGCCGCGGTCGCGGCGGCGGGCACGATGAAGGCCGAGAGCACGGGGCGCGACCGGACGGCGGAGAGGACTCCGGTCGCCGAGTTCGCCTCGGGTGCGTGGCGCCCTGTGCGCTTCTTCGCCGGCTTGAGTGCGGCGAGGAGCGAGCCCTTCGTCGAGGTCGAGGAGTGTTTGCCCACAGTCCGTCCTTCGCGTGAGAGTGCGCGGCACACGCTCAGCGAGCCTGTGCCCCAAGTTATCGGATCGTTACCTGGGGCCAGTCTAGTTAACGAACTGTTACATTTTCAACGCGGCACGCGCAATCGCCGCCCGAGCGCAGGAGACTTCCGTCACTGCGGCGGTGTCAGTCGCGGGTGCGCCCGGCGGCATCGCCGGTGTCCCGTGACCGCCGCGTGACCAGTCGGCGGACGCTGTCGGCGCCCGAGGTCACGGTCTCCTGTGCCCGGTCGAAGGCGCGTTCGACCTTGCCGCTGCGCACGGCGTCGTCGATCGCATGGGAGACGCTGCCGAGCGCCCTGTTCACCGACGACTCGGCGGCCTCGATGAGGCGTGAGCCCTTTGCGGCCTCACGGACGTTCCTCACGCCGCTGCTCGCGGCGCCGTAGGCGCGGGTCGCCGCGGTGCGCGCCCGCTCGGTGGGGGTGCGCTTGGTCGAATCGATGACGAAGTCCGGTTCGATGGGGTCCTGTGCTCGGCTCATGCCTCCATCGTTGTCGACACCAGGAGAGATTTCAACAGGACTCTAGGATTGGATCATGAATTCCCAGCCTGAGATCATCGCCCACCGCGGCGGCCTGTGGCCCGGCACGAGTGAGAACACGCTCACGGCGTTCACCGCGGCCTGGGACGCGGGAATCGTCTGGATGGAAACCGACGTCCACGCCTCCGCCGACGGCGTCCTCTTCGCCGCCCACGATGCGGATCTGCGGCGCATCGCGGACTGCCCGCATCTCATCCGGGACCTGCCGGCCGACGAGCTCGACGCCATCGACCTCGTCGACGGCGGACGCCTGCCCCGCCTCGGCGATCTCGTCGATGCCCTGCCGGGTGCGAAGTGGAACATCGACGTCAAGGCTCCGGAGTCGATCGCGGCGATGGTCCGCTTCGTCCGCCTCGGCGGCATCGAGGACTCCCTGCGCCTGGCGTCGTTCTCCGATGCCACGCTGCGCCGGCTGCGGGCGAGCCTGCCCGGGGTGGCCACCTCGGCGGGCACCGGGGAGACGGCACGGTTCCTCCTCGGCGCCCTGCCCGGCTTCCCGACTCGCGGTCTGCTCGAGCTCTCCCCCGACCTCGACGCCTTCCAGGTGCCGATGCGCTGGAAGGGCGTGCCGATCGTCACGGGCGACTTCGTCGACCGCGCCCACCGGCTCGGCCTCGAGGTGCATGTGTGGACGATCAATGAGGCAGCCGACATGCGCACGCTCGCCGGCCTCGGCGTCGACGCCATCGTCACCGACGACGTGCCGCTCGCGCAGCGCACGCTCGGCTGACCGTCCGCGCAGGGGAATAGCCCGAAGCGGTAGACTGTTGCTTTCGTATGCACGTCTGCAGTCGAGTCGGAAGGTCGAAGAGATGAGCGAACGCAGTCTTCGCGGAACACAGTTGGGCTCGCGCAGCCTGGAGTCGGAGGAGGGCGTCGAGCCGGCGCCGCGCCAGATGGTCGAATTCGAATGCGAGGACGGCACCCGCTTCAAGGTTCCGTTCTCGATCGAGGCGGAGGTCCCCTCGACGTGGGATTCGGGCATCCACGGCATCGGCGTGCGCGTCGGCGTCAACGAACCCGACGGCGAACCCGAGAAGCACGTGCGCTCGCACTGGGACATGCTCCTCGAGCGCCGGTCCTTCGACGAACTCCAGGTCCTCCTCGACGAGCGCCTGGCGATTCGCCGCGGTGAGGTGCCCGCGCAGAGCTGAGACTCCGCTGCCCGACACGAGGGGCGTCGACCGAGAGGTCGACGCCCCTCGTGCATTCGCGAACGGAACCGGGGCCCTCAGCGTCCGAAGAGGGCGCGCACCTGGCGGCCGCGGCGGGCCAGTCCCCAGCCGGCGACCTTCGTGAACGCCTCCGAGATGATCGAGGAGCTCATCTTCGACTCCCCGAGTTCGCGTTCGACGAAGACGATCGGGACCTCGAGCACGCGGAAGCCGGCCTCGATCGTGCGATACGTCATGTCGATCTGGAAGCAGTAGCCCTGGGATTCGACCCCGGTCAGCTGCAGCGCCTCGAGGACCTCGCGGCGGTACGCGCGGAAGCCGGCAGTGGCGTCCCGGACCCCGAGGCCCATCATCGCGTCGACGTAGAGGTTGGCCCCTCGCGAGAGGAGGAAGCGGGACCGGGGCCAGTCGACGATCGCGCCGCCGCGCACCCAGCGGGAGCCGATGACGAGGTCGGCGGCACCGGCGAGTGCCGGAGCGATGAGCTGTCCGAGGTCGAGGGGCCGGTGCGACCCGTCGGCATCGAATTCGCAGATGATCTCGTAGTCGCGCTCGAGCGCCCACGTGAAGCCGGCGATGTAGGCCATGCCGAGACCGGCCTTCTCCGTGCGGTGGAGGACGTGGACGCGCTCATCGACGGCCGCCTGCGCAGCGGCCCACTCCCCCGTCCCGTCGGGAGAGCCGTCGTCGACGACGAGGACGTCGACCTCGGGCTGATGCTCGAACAGCCCCGCAAGGGTGACGGGAAGGGCGAGACGTTCGTTGTACGTCGGGATGACTACCAGAATCTTCGAAACCACGGCGTCAACCCTACGCCCACCCGGGAGCAAACAATGAGCCGACACCCCCGCCTTCGGACCACGCTGTGCGCGAACGGGACAACCGCGGCGCACAGTGAGTTATCTATTGACAGGAGTGTCGGCTCCATTCCACGACCGGTGGAACGTCAACGACGAATCTAATCGCTCGACCCGAGTCTGCAAAATGTCTGTGACCTGCGACTTTGATCAAATCCGCAGGTGAGAGCGAAGTGTCAAGGGGAAGAAAACTTTCCGCTTCTCGGCGTGTCGGATTGAAATCCGGCTCAGCTCACGCGTGTCGGCAGGGCGACGTCGGGAGCGAGCTCGGGCAGCCCGGGGGTGCCGGAGGCCGGATCCGTGCTCCACGCCGCCACCCGGGGGTCGGCGACCTGGACGACGAGGCGTTCGACCCGCCACCGCACGTAGTCGGCGGCGGCACCGGGACGGAGCACTCCGCCCTCGGGGTTGCCAGCGGCCCGGTGGGCGAACCGGGTGGCGGCGTTGAAGGCGGCGCGCGCGCCGACCCCGTCGCTGCCGATGACCGCGTCGCGCACGCTCACCCACGGCGATTCGTGGGCGAAGACGAAGGAGACCTGCGCTCCGGCGGAGAGCAGCGCGGCCAGGGGCTGGTCGCGGCTCGGGTCGAGGGTGAGTGCGACACCGGTCCGGCCGATGTCATCGACGAGGGACGCGGGCACCGTGAAGTCGAGGAGCAGACGGTACCCCCAGCGCTGCGCGTGGGCGGGGTCCGCGGCGAGTCGGGTGAGCACTGCGGTGAGCTCCTCAGCGTCGGCGACGACGAGGTAGAGGGAGGTCTCGGGCAGGGCCGTCAGTTCCGCCAGGGCCGCGGCGGGCAGCCACGCCCGGCTGCCGCCGGCCGCGAGCTCCGGGTAGCCGATGACCGTGAGGCCCTCGGGCGCGTCGGCCGCGAAGCGCGCAATGCCCGCCTCATCGCCGAGGGCGTGGACGTAGGCGATGCCCGCGTCATGGAGGGCGGCCGGACTCGGCGCCGCCTCGTCGAGGAGGAGGCCGGCATGGACGAACCCGGGCGTGAGGAAGTCACCGCCCAGGTCGATCGCCTCGGCGTCGAGGGCGAGTGCCGCCTCGTCCGAGCCGATGAAGTTCACGGTCCCGTCCGCGCTGCCGAGGGCAGTCGCGAAGGGATCGACGCTGCTGTAGACATCTCCGCCGTAGTACATGATCACAGCCGCCAGGCTACACCTGCCGCCGCGCACCGCGCGCATCGGGCGTCGCGGTGTCAGCGCCGTCGGGTATCGTCGGGGACTGTGAAGCCTTTGGTACTCGTCGACACGCCCGCGCTCTACTACCGCGCCTACTATTCGGTGCCGGATTCGATCGTCAACGACGAGGGCCAGCCGGTCAACGCCGTCCGCGGAGTCATCGACGCCATCGCCCAGATGATCCGCCGCTTCTCCTCGGCGCGGGTGATCGCGACGATGGACGCCGACTGGCGCCCGGAGTTCCGCACCCGGATCATGCCCGAGTACAAGGCGGCCCGGATCAAGGACGCCGAGGCCGGCACGGAGATCCCTCCCGAACTCGACGCCCAGCTGCCGA
The DNA here is from genome assembly GCF_042790515.1 of Brevibacterium sp. NPDC056726. Taxonomy (NCBI): domain Bacteria; kingdom Bacillati; phylum Actinomycetota; class Actinomycetes; order Micrococcales; family Brevibacteriaceae; genus Brevibacterium; species Brevibacterium sp. NPDC056726. Next base: position 126,943 of record NZ_JBHTYZ010000004.1, read on the forward strand.
TCATGCGTCGGGTGCTCGCGGCCGCCGGCATTCCCATCGCCGAGGTGGAAGGGACCGAGGCCGACGACGTCATCGCCACTCTCGCCGCGGAGTCGACGACCCCGGTCGTCATCGTCTCCCCCGACCGGGACCTGCTCGCCCTCCTCGACGCCGAGCGCGACATCAGCGTGCTGCGCCCGCGCAAGGGCGGCGAATGGGAGGCCATCGGCGCCGCCGACCTCCCGGCGCTCTACGGGGTCGCGACCGGCCTGCGCTACCGTGAGCTCGCCGCGCTGCGCGGCGACCCCTCCGACGGGCTGCCGGGCGCGCCGGGCATCGGGGAGAAGACCGCCGCCACCCTGCTGACGAGCTTCGGCTCGCTGTCCGGCATCATCTCCGCGGCCAAGGCAGGGGTCAAGGACGGGGGTCTGAGCCCGAAGCGGGCGACGACGATCGTCGACTCCGAGGAGACGCTGCTCAAGACCGTCGACGTGATGACGTGCCTGACCGACGTCGCCCACGGTCTCGATCTCACGGCGCTGCCCCACCCGGTCGACGCCGACGCCGTGACGGCGGCCGCGGCGGGACAGAACATCACCCGCTCCGTCGACAACCTGCTCGCGGCCCTGAGCGAAGCCGCCCGCGACGGCGCCGCCCCGGCGGCGGACACAGCGGCCGTGCCCGCGCCGGGGCCTGCCTCGAGTGCTGCCACCGCGCCGCCGTGGCCGCAGGCCCGCCTCATCGGCTTCGACCTCGAGACGACGGGGGTCGAACCGGCGACCGCGCGCATCGTCACCGCCGCGCTCGTCGAGGACCCCGACCGCGTCGAGATGTGGCTGGCCGATCCCGGCATCGAGATCCCCGAGTCCGCCCGCGCCGTCCACGGCATCACCACGGAGTACGCGCAGGCCAACGGCTCCCCCGCCGTCGAGGTCGTCACCGCCCTGTGCTCAGCGTTCGCCGGCTTCCGCGACGAGGGCGCCGTCGTCGTCGGACACAACATCGTCTACGACCTCAGCGTCCTCGACGCCGAGGTCCGGCGCCACCGCCCCGACCTCACGCTGAGCGAGCTGCTGCCGGCGATCGTCGACACCTTCGTCATCGACCGGCACGTCGACCGGTACCGCAAGGGCAAGCGCACCCTGACCGCGACCGCCGAGGCATGGCACGTCGCCCTCCTCGACGCCCACGACGCGGCCGCCGACGCGCGCGCCGCCCTGGACATCTCCCGAGCGATCGCTGACAGCTCGGTGGAGATCGCGGGACTGACCGGGCCGCAGATCATGGCCGCCCAGCGGGACTGGAAGCGCGCTCAGGCCGCGGATCTCCAGTCGTTCCTGCGCCGCAAGGGCAACGCCGAGGCGGTCGTCGACGGGTCATGGCCGATCGCCGTCGAGGATAGAATCGACTCTCGACCCCCGCAACAGACAGGACGATGACTTGGGACTCCTTTCCCGTTTGCTCAACCGCCCGGGCGCGCAGGCCGAGAAGGCCACCGGCTGGTTCGAGAAGGCCACCGCGGACATCGACGCCGCCGGCGCCGAATTCGCCGATCTCAGCGATGCCGAACTCACCGAGGCGGCCAGTGAGGTCTTCGCCAGCGGCGGAGCCAAGGACACGCTCATCCGATACGCCGCACTCGCCCGCGAAGCCGCCGAACGCACCCTCGGCGAACGCGCCTACGACACGCAGCTGACCGGTCTCGTCGGTCTCCTCCAGGGCCACATCGTCCAGATGGCCACCGGTGAGGGCAAGACCCTCGTCGGCGCCCTCGCTGCCGCCGGGTACGCGCTCCAGGGCCGCCGGGTCCACGTCGTCAGCGTCAACGACTACCTCGCGGTGCGCGACCGCAGCTGGATGCAGCCGGTCTTCGACCTCCTCGGCGTGACCTCCGCGGCGATCTCCGCTGCCCAGGACGACGCCGAGCGCCGCGCCGCCTACCGTGCCGAGGTGCTCTACGCCTCGGTCACCGAGGTCGGCTTCGACGTGTTGCGCGACCGCTTCGTCCTCGACGATGACGACATCAGGGTCGCCGAACGCGACGTCGTCATCGTCGACGAGGCCGACTCCGTCCTCATCGACGAAGCCAGGGTCCCCCTCGTCCTCGCCGGCTCCTCGAGCATCGAGGACGGCAACGAGCGCATCGCCGCGCTCGTCGAGACCCTCCACCCGGGCGTCGACTACGAGATCAGCCCCGACCGCCGCGCGGTGTCCCTGACCGACGACGGCGTCACCCGCGTCGAGGACGAACTCGGGGTCGAGCTCTACGGCGACGGCGCGGCAGACCTCGCCGCCGTCAACCTCGCCCTCTACGCCAAGGCGCTCGTCAAACGCGACGTCGACTACCTCGTCGTCGACGGAGCGATCAAGCTCATCTCCGCCTCCCGCGGCCGCGTCGCCGAACTCCAGCGCTGGCCCGACGGCCTCCAGGCCGCCGTCGAGGCCAAGGAGAAGCTCGTGACCACCGAGAGCGGGGAGATCCTCGACCAGATGACGGTCGAAGAGCTCATCCACGGCTATGCCACCGTGTGCGGGATGACCGGAACGGCGCTCGCCGTCGGCGACGACCTCCGCGAGTTCTACTCACTCGAGATCGTCCCCGTCGACACGCATCTGCCCGTCATCCGCGATGACGAACCCGACCGGCTCTACACGTATCAGGAGTCGAAGGAGCGGGCCATCGTCGAGGAGGTCGTCGAGAACCACACGAAGGGCCGCCCCGTGCTCATCGGCACCTCCTCGGTGGCCGAAAGCGAATCCCTGGCCGCCCGCCTCATCGACCGCGGCGTCGACGTCGCCGTCCTCAATGCCAAGGACGACTCGGCCGAAGCCGCGATCATCGGCGATGCCGGACGCGCCGGCGCCGTGACCGTGTCGACCCAGATGGCCGGGCGCGGCACCGACATCCGCCTCGCCGACGACGAGGTCGCCGAGGCCGGCGGGCTGCTCGTCATCGGCGCCGGACGCTACCTCTCCTCCCGCCTCGACGACCAGCTGCGCGGTCGTGCCGGACGGCAGGGGGATCCGGGATCATCGGTGTTCTTCACAAGCCTCGAGGACGAGCTCCTCACCCGCGTCCCGGAGATCCAGCGCTTCGTCACCGAGGGCGATGAGAACGGATGGATCGAATCGAAGCGGGCCCTCACCCTCGTCGAGCACGCCCAGCGGGTCGCGGAGGGGCAGAACACGGCCCTGCACCGCGACACGTGGCGGTTCAACGAGCTCATGGCCAAGCAGCGCGAACTCGTCCTCGCCCGCCGCCGGGAGCTGCGGGAGGACAACGAGGCCATCGACGAGCTCAGGGAGCGCCTCGGGGACACGGTGACCGACCTCGAGAAGGAGCATTCGACCGACCTCATCGATGAGAGCCTGCGCTCCGTGCTCCTCTTCCACCTCGACGCCCGGTGGGTCGACCATCTCGCGTTCCTCAACGACCTGCGGGAGGGCATCCACCTGCGCACCTTCGCGAAGGAGAAGCCGCACGAGGCGTTCAACACGGAGTCGATCCGCGTGTTCTCCTCGTTCTGGTCCGATGTCCTCGACGACTCGCAGGCCACGGTCGAGGAAGCGGAGTTCACCGACACCGGGATCGACCTCGCCTCCCACGGCCTCAAGCGCCCCTCGTCGACGTGGACCTATCTGACGACGGAGAACGCCTTCGGCTCCGACATCGAGAACATCGTCAAGCGCATCCGCCGCTGAGGCGCCGGCTCGCGAGGCAGGGGTACGCGAGCCGGCGGCTCGCGCGTCGTCGCCTCAGGAGTCGTCGGCGACGACGCCGCGGCGCACCGCATCGATGGTCCGGCGGATGCGCACCGCGGTCTCCGGGGTGACGACCTCGGTGAGCTGTCCGAGGAGGTCGAGCGTCTGCTTCGCCCAGCGGACGAAGTCGCCGGCGGCGATGTCCGTGCCCCTCAGGGACTCGGCGAGGTTCTTGCCCTCCGTCCACCGGTACATCGGAGTGAACAGCCCGCGGTCGGGTTCCGGCGTCGGGGTCAGCGCGTGCTGCTCCTCGAGCCGGTAGAGCTCCTTCCACAGGTCGATCGCCTCATCGCCTGCGACCTTGAGGTCGCGGCTGGGGGCGCGTTCGGCGTGGAAGCTCTCGCTGCGCCGGGCCTGGTAGACGAAGCTCGAGGCGAAGGCCGCGAGTTCGGGTTCCGTGAGCCTGTCCCAGAGGCCGGCGCGGACCGTCAGCGCCACGAGGAGGTCGCGCTCCCCGTAGATGCGGCGCAGCATGTCAGAATGCTCCGGGTCGAACCCGAGCGTCGCCAGCACCTCCTGCACGCGTTCGAAGACGAGGGCGATCGAGGTCGTGCGTCCCTCGATGCGCTTGATGAGCGACGCGTTCTCCTTCTGCAGCTTCGCCGCGCGATTGGCCCACCGGGCGTGCATCTCGCGGTCGGGACAGTCATGGCAGGGATGGGCCCGCAGCCGCGCCTGGAGTTCGGCGACCGTCGTGCTCACCCCGGTGCCCGTCGGGGTCGAGACCCAGTGCGCGTCACGGTCGACGCGGCCGTCGGCGATCGCCTCGGCGAGGATGCCGAGCAGCACCCGCCGGTCGGCGGCCTGCCGGTGATTGAACTTCTTCGGCACCTTGATCCGCCCCATCGAGGCGACCGGTTCGGTGACCTCGTGGGGACGCAGATGCCAGACCTTGCCCTGTTCGGTGAGCACCGTCGGCAGCCGGGAGACCCCGTCGCGGGAGCTCATCGGGGCGATGATCACCGCGGTGCCCTCGACGCGCTTCGTCGGCAGGGTGATGACATCGCCGACCTTGAGCGCGGTCAGCGATTCGACGATGTCCCGCTGCTTCGTCTTCGACTTCGTCCGCGTCTCCTGCTTCTCCGTCTCGGAGATCTGCTGCCGCAGCCGCGCGTACTCGCCGAAGTCGCCGCGGTCGCACTGCATCGACGTCTCGTACGCCGCGATCGTCGCTTCGTTCTTCCGGACCTTCCGGGCCAGACCGACGACGGCCTTGTCGGCCTGGAACTGGGCGAACGAGGTCTCGAGCACCTTCGCCGCGTCGGCGGGACTCATCCGGGAGAGCAGGTTCGCCGTCATGTTGTATGTCGGACCGAACGCCGAGCTCAGCGCGTACGAGCGGTTCGAGGCGAGACCGGCGACCTCGCTGATGTCCATCGTCGGATGCCACACGACGACGGCGTGGCCGATCCGGTCGATGCCGCGGCGGCCGGCGCGGCCGGTCAGCTGCGTGTACTCCCCCGGGGTGATCGACGCATGGGCTTCGCCGTTGAACTTCACGAGCTTCTCGAGGACGACGGTGCGGGCGGGCATGTTGATGCCCAGCGCCAGGGTCTCCGTGGCGAAGACGACCTTGATGACGCCGGCGGAGAAGAGCTCCTCGACGAGTTCCTTGAACTGCGGGATCATCCCGGCATGGTGGGCGGCCACGCCGAGGAGGAGCCCCTCGCGGAACGAGTGGTAGCCGAGGATTCCGAGGTCCTCGGCGGGCAGTTCGTCGCGCAGTCGCTCGAGCGCGGCGTTGACGATGACCTTGTCCTCACGCGTGTTGAGGTCGGCCCCTGTGGCGATGTACTGCTCGACGGCTTCGTCGCAGCCGTTGCGGGAGAAGATGAACATGATCGCCGGCAGCATCCCCGCCTCGGCGAGGGAGGCGACGATCTGCGTGCGGCTGGGCCGGCGGAAGCGGGCCTTGGCCCCGCGCTCGCGCTTCGACCGCGGTCCCCCGTACGTCCGGGTGGCGTGGGAGAGGGCGGGATCGATGCGCTCGGAGTCGTGGTGGGTGAAGAGGTCGTACATGCGGTGCCCGACGAGCGCGTGGTTGACCAGCGGCACCGGACGGTGCGAGGTCGAGATCACCGTCGTCGGCCCGCGGACCTCGCGCAGCCACGCCCCGAACTCCTCGACGTTCGACACCGTCGCCGAGAGCGAGACGACCTGGACGCGTTCGGGCAGGTGGATGATGACCTCTTCCCACACGGGCCCGCGGAAGCGGTCGGCGAGGTAGTGGACCTCGTCGAGGACGACGAAGCCGAGGTCGTCGAGGCCCTCGGGGTCGTTGTAGAGCATGTTGCGCAGCACTTCGGTCGTCATGACGATGATCGGCGCATCGCGCCGGATCGACGTGTCACCGGTGAGGAGGCCGACGTTCTCCGCCCCGTGGACGGCGACGAGATCGGCGAACTTCTGATTGCTCAGGGCCTTGATCGGGGTCGTGTAGAAGACCCGCTTGCCCTCGTCCATCGCGAGGTCGACGGCGAATTCGGCGATGATCGTCTTGCCCGCCCCGGTGGGCGCGGTGACGAGGACGTCCTTGCCCTCCTGCAGTTCGGTGCAGGCCTCGAGCTGGAAGTCGTCGAGGGCGAAGTCGGTGCGGGCGATGAACCGTCCCAGCGGCGTCTGGTCGCGTTCGGCGCGGGCCCGGAACTCCGCATACGCGGCGGCCGGACTCTGGGAGTCGTTCATCGCTGTCCCTTCTCATCGTCGTCGTCGAGTTCGTCCGGGTCGACCCAGACGCCCTGGGCGACGAGCTTGCGCTTGCGTCTGCGGTCGCCGAGCACGCAGATCCCCCACGCCAGGCAGAAGAGCGTGAGCATGGGGATGACGAGGAAGAACATCGACATCGCATCGGGGGTGGGGGTGGCGACGGCGGCGAAGACGAAGGTGATCATCACGATGATGCGCCAGGACTTGCGGATCCGCGTCGCCGAGAGGATGCCGAGCATGTTGAGTCCGACCATGAGGACGGGCAGCACGAAGGCGAGGCCGAAGACGACGATGATGACCATGACGAAGTTGAGGTAGTCCTGCGCCGGGATGATGTTCGTCGCGCCAGAGGGCGTGAACGAGGTCAGGGCCTTGACGGCGTTCGGCAGCGCGAAGAACGCCATCGCGGCGCCCGCGAGGAAGAGCGGGACGGCGGCGCCGAGGAACCCGAACGAGTAGCGCTTCTCCTTCTTCGTCAGGCCGGGGACGACGAACGCCCAGACCTGATAGAGCCAGATCGGGCACGAGATGAAGAGGCCGATGAAGAACGAGAGCTTGATCTTCATGTCGAACGGCGAGGCGACGCCGGCGAAGTTGACCTGCGCCACCCGACCGGTGGAGTCGTTGATCGTCCTCACCGGCTCCTGGAGGATGTCGAGGACCGGGTCGTAGAGGAACCAGCCGCCGATGGCGCCGAGGAGGATGGCGACGGCCGCGATGACGAACCGGTTGCGCAGTTCGATGAGATGCCCCATGACGGGCATCTTCTTCTCAGGGTTCTTCTTCCGTGAGGACAGGCCGCTCCGTTCGCTGTGGGATTTCACTTCTCGCGAGACTGCGGATCCTGGTTCGGCTGCGCCGCGGACGGGTTCGGCGCGGCATCAGGCGTGGTGCGCGGGGCCGACTGGTCGGACTCTCGTCCCAGCTGACCCGGTTCGGTGGTCTTCTCTTCGTTGTCATCGCTGCGGAGGTCCTTGACCTCGGACTTGAAGATCTTCAGCGACTGGCCGAGGCTCCTGGCCAGCATCGGCAGCTTGGGAGCACCGAAGATGAGGATGATGACGATGACCACCACGGCGATGTGCATGGGGCTTAAGTTCATGAGAGCTCCTAGGCTTGTGACTGCTCCTGGCAATTCTACGCTGTGCGGCTGAGCCTTTCATCCGCGCGCGCCGATCAGCCGAGGCGCTCCCGGGCGGCGGCCACCGCGGCCGGCGCGTCGATGGCGGAGACGACGTCGGCATGGCCGAGGAGGAACCGGGCCAGCCAGTCGCGGGAGTGAACGGTGAGACGGATCTCGACGCTGCCGTCGCCGTCGACGCCGTACGTCCGCTCACGGACGTCGAGCTCGTCGGCGAGCCACGCCCCGGCCGCGGTCAGGGTCATCGTCACCTCGGTCGGCGCCTCGGGGGCGGCACCCTCGTGCATCGGCGGATGCGCGGTCTCCGTCCAGGCGCGGATCCGGGACAGGGCGAAGCGGCGCGGGCCCTGCGCGGAGTAGCACCACGCATCGAGATACCAGTCGGCCCCGGGCACGAGCCGCGTGGGGGCGATGGTGCGCGTGGTCAGTTCGTCGCGGGACTCGACGTAGTAGTCGATCTCGACGGCCGCCTCGGCGGCGATGAACCCCTTGAGCGCGCTCATCAGCTCCTCGTCGGCGGGGACGGGATCGACGTCGACGGGGGTGTGGAGGTTCTCCCCTGCCGCGACCCGCAGCTTCGCCGCCGCCGTGCGCACCGCCTCGGCGTCGAGTCCCGGCAGGGCGGCGATGAGCTCGAGGGCGAGGACGAGGACACCGGCCTCCTCGGCGCTCAGGCGCACGGGGACGGAGACCTCCTCGGCGTTGGAGATAAAGATCTTCCCGCCGTCCCACGTCGCGTCGATGAGGTCGTCGGGCATGTGGCCGGGACGACCGGTGACGAAGAGGAGCTCGAGGTCGTCGATGAGGGTCGCCGCGTCGATGCCGAAGTACGCCGCCGTCTCCTCGAGGTCGGCGCCGGGGTGGGCGTCGAGGTAGGGCACGAGGCTGAGCAGCCGGGTGAGCCTCTCACGCGCTGAGGACACTGCGACCTCCCAAGCGGTCGAGGGAATCGGCGATCGTCTCCCGGCGCGCCTGCACCGCGCGGACGAGCTCGGCGGGCCCGCGGACCTCGACGGCGTCGCCGAAGCCGACGATCTCGGCGGCGAGCGTCTGGGCGTCGGAGTACTCGACGATGATGTCCTCGCCGTCCTCGCGCACCCGGCGCCGGCGCAGCGGATCGGCCCGGTGGGCGGCGAGGCGCAGCCGCGCCTCGGTGACGACGGCCATCTCGGTGCTCGCCTGGAGGCTGACCGCGGGCGCGAAGTCGGCGGGGATCTCGTAGTCCCCGGGCTCCCGTCCGCCGAGCTTGGTGAGCTTCCCCTCGATCCGGGTGAGCCGGAACGTGCGTTCGGCACCCCGGTCGAGGTCGAAGCCGATGAGGTAGACCCGGTCCCCGCGGCTGAGCAGGGCGTAGGGTTCGAGGCGCACCTTCCGCGGGCTCTGCCCGGGCTTGTGGTACTTGAAGCTCACCGCTTCCCGGGCGTTGATGTGGTGGAGGGCGGTGGCGAAGTTGACGTTGCCGAGTTTGCTCGCCGCCCCCGGGCCGATGCTCAGCCCCTGCCCGGCGGTGAGCTCGATGCCGAGCGCCCGCAGCTTCGTCAGGGCCTGCGCACTCGAGGCGCCGAGTTCGGTGTCGGACCAGAAGCGCGCGGCCACGGCCACCGCTGCCGCCTCGGCGGGGGTGAGATCGACATCGCCCATCGCATAGTCGTCGGTGGAGATCCGGTACCCGGTCTCCCCGACATCGGAGTACGCGTCGTGCTCGCCGCGGGTCGCGATCGTGATCCCCATGTGCCGCAGCAGCTCCTTGTCGCGGGAGAACTTGCGGTCGAAGGCGGCGTCGTCGAGGTCGCCGTAGCCGTCGATGGCGCTCATCAGGGTCGTCCGGGACACCCAGCCGCGGGCCGCCCGCAGGGCGATGAGCAGGTTCATCAGCCGCTCGGTCTGCTGCCGCTGGCGGCTGGCGCGTTGTGTGTTCACAGCATCCACCGTAACCCACCGCCACAGGGATCGGGCGATAGGGTTGGGACCATGATTCATTGGCGCACAGGCACTGTCGCAGGCATCCGCTCCTCCCGTCCCGGCCTCACCGAGGTCGACGCCGACCTCGATCGGCCGCTGCCGGGCACGGATGTGGCCCGGATCAGGGCGATCGCCTACACCGAGGCGGTCGGCACGCCGCAGGTCGGCGACACCGTCCTGCTCAACGTCTCCGCGCTCGCGAAGCGGCTCGGCACCGGCGGCTTCGGCCTCATCGTGGCGTTGCCCGACCGTCTGCCCGCGGACCCGGCCCCGGGTCCCGGCCATCTCGTCAAGGACCGCTACTCCCCCCTGCAGACGATGGTCCTCGGCGTCGACGATCAGGAGTCGGAGCATCATGAGACCCTCGCCGCGGCGGACTCGATCGACGGCATGCCCGTCGTCGTCGCCGACCTCCACTCCGCGCTGCCGGCGATCGTCGCCGGCATCCGCGCCGTCGATCCGACGCTGCGCATCGCCTACATCCTCACCGACGGCGCGGCGCTGCCGGCCGCGTTCTCCCAGGCCGTGGCCGGTCTCACCGCTGCCGGGTGGATCGCCGGCAGCATCAGCACGGGTCAGTCGTGGGGTGCTGATCACGAGGCGGTGACGATCCACACCGGCCTGCTCGCGGCCAAGCACGTCCTCGGCGCCGACATCGCCGTCGTCGCGCAGGGACCGGGCAACCTCGGAACGGGAACGAAGTACGGGTTCTCCGGTCTCGTCGTCGGCGAGCACCTCAACGCCGCCGCCCTCCTCGGCGGCATCCCCGTCGGGGTGCTGCGGATGTCGAACGCCGACGCCCGGGGCCGGCATTTCGGGATCTCCCACCATACGCTCACCGCGCTCGCCGAGGTGGCCCGTCCGGGCGTGCGGGTGCCGGTGCCCGACTTCGCGACGCTGCCGGAGACCGACCGCGCCGCCATGGATCCCGACCCGCAGGTCATCGCCGAAGTGGTCGCCGACCAGCTGCCGCAGCTGCGCGACCATGAGCTCGTCGACGTCGATCTCACCGGGCTGTGGGCGGCCCTGGAGGACAGCCCCGTGGGCCTGTCGACGATGGGACGCAGACTGCCCGCCGATGCGGCAGCGTTCCTCGCTGCCGCCGCGGCGGGCAGGTATGCGGCGGGGCTCGTCTCCCCCGCCTGAGTCGGCGTCGGCTCAGCGGACGCCTTCGAGGTCGCAGACGAAGATCAGCGACTCGCCGGGCTTGATGACCCCGCCGGCACCCTGATCGCCGTAGGCGAGGTGCGCGGGGATCTGCAGGGTGCGGCGGCCGCCGACCTTCATCCCCTGGATGCCCTGGTCCCAGCCGGCGATGACCATGCCGGAGCCGAGACGGAACTCGAGCGGGGTGCCGCGGTTGTACGAGGCGTCGAACTCCTCGCCCGTCGAGTGGGCGACGCCGACGTAGTTGACGCTCACGGTGTCCCCGGGCTTCGCCTCGGGGCCGTCGCCGATGATGTCGTCGACGATGACGAGCTCCGTGGGAGCCTCCCCGCCGGGGAATTCGACTTCGGGCTTCTGCTTGGCCATGGTGTTCCTCCTTGGTGGTGGACTGCAGCGCCTGACCGGGCGGTCGAGCGCTCGTGCCGTCTCAGCCGTCGGCCGAGAGGATGTCGATGACGAAGATCAGCGTCGCGTTCTCCGGGATCTTCGGCGGGCTGCCGGCCGAGCCGTACCCCTTGTCCGGGGGAATGACGAGGACGATCTGGCTGCCGACCTTGTGCCCGATGAGGCCTTCGTTCCAGCCGTCGATGACGTTGGCCTGACCCACCGGGGAGACGGGGAACGGCTGGCTGCCCTCGGGCCAGTTCGAGTCGAACGGCTGCGACGTGTCGTCCCACAGCCATCCGGTGTACTTCACGGCGACGGTCTGGCCCTCCTTGACCTCGGGGCCGGTGCCCTCGATCGTCGTGAACGACTGGAGGTCGCTCGGCTTGTCGCCGGTGGGAGCGGTGATCTTCGGTTCGCCGTTGTCCTCCCACGTCACGGTCACGGGGTTGCCGGACTGGTCGGCCTCCTCGCCCTCGGCGCGGGTGAGCGGCTGCGAGGTCTTCTCGATGTCGATGACGTAGATGAGCGTCTGGCTCGGCTGACCCTGCTGGGGGCTGCCGTTGAGGGTCATGAGCACCCGGGAGCCGACCTTCTTGCCCTCGATCGCGGTGTAGAGGTCCTCGGAGATCTGGGACTTGTCCATGGGGAACCCGGCGGGCGAACCCGAGTCGTAGCTCGACTCGATGACCTCGCCGGTGACGCCGGAGACCAGCGTCATCTGCGCGGTGACCTGCTCGCCGGCGGCCACCGGATCGCCGTCGCCCTCGCTGAGCACCTTCGCCTCGGTCGATTCGACGACGAGCGGGGCGGTGAACTCCACTGTCGGCTTCTCGCCCGGATCGCCGTCGACGGTGATGTCGTCGAGGCTCGTCGACTTCGCGTCCTGGGCGGGCACGGAGGCCGGAGCGCTCGCTCCGCTGTCGTCGGGCTCGGACGACCCGCAGGCCGAGAGCAGCAGCACGGCTGCCGCGATGGCGCTGAGCACTGTGGTGCGCACGTGGTTCCTTTCGTCGGAATGTTCCAGACGATCCTACAGGCCGGCGATGAGAGCTTCCGCCTGCGGATGCGTCGGAGAGAAGGGATCCTTGAGCGCCACGGCGCGGCCCGATTCGTCGTTGAGGCGCAGGTGGACCCAGTCGACGGTGTAGTCGCGGCGGGCGTCGTGGGCGGCGCGGATGAACTCTCCGCGCACGGCCGCCCGCGTCGTCTGCGGCGGAGCCTCCTTCGCCGCGTCCTGGGCCTGCCGGCTGACGAGGCTCTTCGCCAGGCCCGCCGCCTCGAGTCTGGGGAAGAGCCCGGTGGCCGGGGTGATGTCGTGGTAGGCGATGTCGAGACGCTGGATCTGCGGGTCGCTCAGCCCGATGTCACCGCGGGCCATCGCCCGGTCGATGAGCGTGCGCTTGATCACCCAGTCGATCTCGGTGTCGACGCCCGCGAAGTCCTGCGCCTCGACGGCGGTGAGCATCCGCGACCACAGGTCGATGACGTAGGCGGCCAGCGCCTCGTCGCCGAGGCTGTGGTCACCGGTCTCGACGAGGTGGGCCGCCCGGTCCCGGTAGTCGGCGAGCAGTCCCAGCGGCGTCGTCGTCGACCCGTCGCTGCGTTCGAGGACGGTCCTGCCCGTGAGGTCGCGGGCGATGACGCGGATGTCGCGGACGGGGTGGCGCAGCCCGTGGTCGGGGAGGCGCGCCCCCTGTTCGATGAGGTCGAGCATGAGCACGGCGGAGCCGAGCTTGAGCGCCGAGGTGGCCGTCGACATCGAGGAGTCGCCGACGATGACGTGGAGCCGGCGGTACTTCTCCGCATCCGCGTGCGGTTCGTCGCGGGCGTTGATGATCGGCCGCGACCGGGTCGTCGCCGAGGACAGGCCCTCCCACATGACATCGGAGCGGGCGGAGAGGCCGAAGGTCATGTCCGTGCGCGTGACGTCCTCGTCGGGATGGAAGGAGGAGGTGCGGGGAATGATCGCCCCGGCCCCGACGAGCAGCTGCCGGGTGACGAGGAAGGGCAGGAGCACGGTGGTCAGCCGGTTGAAGTCGAGGCCGCGCCGGATGAGGAAGTTCTCGTGCGAGCCGTAGGAGTTGCCCGCCGCATCCGTGTTGTTCTTCACCATGTGGATCCGCCCGGTCAGCCCGTCGGCGGCCAGGGCCTCCTGCGCCTGATCGAGGAGGTCGATCATCAGCGCCTCGCCGGCCCTGTCCTGGGCGAGCAGGTCGGGCAGCGAATCGCATTCGGCCGTCGCGTACTCCGGGTGGGAGCCGACGTCGAGGTAGAGGCGGGAGCCGTTGGGGAGGAAGACGTTCGACGACCGCCCCCAGCTGACGACCGGTCGGAAGAGGTAGCGGGCGATCTCCTCGGGACCGATCCGCCGCCGGTCCTCCCCCGGGGTGTGGGCGAGCCCGTACTCGGTCTCGAGCCCGTAGATGCGGGCCATCAGTCCGACCTGAGCTCGGCCAGGGCGGCATCGGAGAGCCGCCGGAAGGTGCGATGTCCGGGCACCTCGCGGTCGAGCACGGCGGCTTCGAGGTCGTCGACGGGCAGCGGACCCGAACCGGCGGCCTTGAGCGCCTCGACGCCGAGGTCGACGACCGCGGTGAGCGGCTTGGCGCTCGTGACGATCCCCTTGAGGCGGGCGGTGATCGCATCGGCCTGACCGCCGATGGCCACGTGCTCCGTCTCATCGATGACGGACCCGTCGTAGGTGATCCGATAGAGCTGGTCGGTCGCGGCGGTCCGGCCGAGCTCGGCGACGACGAGTTCGACCTCGAAGGGCTTCGACTCGGTCGTGAACACCCCGGCCAGTGTCTGGGCGTAGGCGTTCGTCAGTCCCCGGGCGGTGACGTCGCTGCGGTCGTAGGAGTAGCCGCGCAGGTCCGCGTAGCGGACCCCGGCCTGCCGCAGCGTCTCGAACTCGTTGTACTTGCCGACGGCGGCGAAGCCGATGCGGTCGTAGATCTCGGCGATCTTGTGCAGCGTCGGCGAAGGGTTCTCGGCGAGCAGGAGGATGCCCGTGTCGTAGCGGAGGACGACGACGGACCGGCCGCGGGCGATGCCCTTGCGCGCGAAGTCCGCCCGATCCTTCATCAGCTGTTCGGGTGAGACGTAGAACGGTGCCTGAGTCATGCCTGTGCCTTCCGCGTCCGCTCCGCGACCACCTCGGCGGCGGTGGCGAGCACCCGGTCGGCGGGGACCTCCCTGACCCCGGTGCCGAGTTCGACGGTGAAGACCGTCGGGGCGAGCTTCCGCACGAAGTCCGGTCCCCCGGTCGCCGAATCGTCGTCGGAGGCGTCGAAGAGGGCTTCGACGGCGACGGTGAGCGCGGCATCGGGCTCGAGTCCGGGCTCCCAGAGCTTCTTCAGCGCACCCCGGGCGAACCCGGAGCCCGAGCCGATCGCGTGGAAGCGGTGCTCCTCGTACTTGCCGCCGGTGATGTCGAAGCTGAAGATCTGACCCTGGGGGCGGGAGTCGTCGACGCCGGCGAACATCGGCACGACGCTCAGTCCCTGCATCGCCAGTCCGAGGTTGCCGCGCAGCATCGCCGCGAGCCGGTTGGCCTTCCCACCGAGGGAGAGCCGGGCGTCCTCGATCTTCTCGTAGTGCTCGAGCTCGAGCTGGAAGAGCCGGATGAGGTCGAGGGCGACACCGGCGGTGCCGGCGATGCCGATGACGGAGTAGTCGTCGGCGGGACGCACCTTCTCCATCGCGTGGGAGGCGATCATGTTCCCGATCGTCGCCCGCCGGTCGCCGGCCATGAGGACGCCGGAGCCGGTGTGGAACGCGACGATCGTCGTCGCGTGCGGCAGCTGCTCGCTCATCGCAGAGCCCTGCGGCTGCGGCAGCGCGTCCGGGGCGAGGTCCCGGATGAGGTCGATGAAGGAGTTGCTCGTCGAGCTGAGGAATGCAGGCGGGAACCCTGCCATCTCATTGGCCGCCCTTCTGCACGAAGTTGCGGACGAACTCTTCGGCGTTGGACTCGAGCACGCTGTCGATCTCGTCGAGGATCGAATCGACGTTCTCGGTGTTGATCTGGGCGGACACCGCCTGCGGCGGATCGACCGGCGGCTCGTCCCCACCGGCGGAGTGGTCCTTGTTGATCTGTTCGTTCGAGCTCATCACAGCCTTCTCTCTTGCGTCTTGGCGCTCAGTCTAGTCACTCCCAGGGCCGTGAGCAGGCCGTCGACGTCGTCGACGCCGGACAGCCGCTCGGCGAGCAGGGCGCGGGTTCCCTTGCGGGGTTCGCTCATCGGCAGGCGCACCAGCCCGGCGGCCCCGGCGTCGAAGACGAGGGAGTCCCAGCTGGCGGCGACGAGGGCGTCGGAGAACCGCGTCACCGCGAGTCCCCTGAGGTAGGCCCGGGTGCCCTCCGGCGGGGTGGTGACGGCGGCCTCGACCTCCTCCGGCGTCGTCAGACGGGTGATCCGCCCGGCCCTCTCGAGCTTGTGGAAGAGGCCCTTCTCGGGGCGCACATCGTGGTACTGGACGTCGATGAGGGCGAGCTTGGGATGATCCCAGGACAGTCCCTCCCGCTGCCGGTAGCCGTCGAGGAGCACCCATTTGGCGACCCAGTCGATCGAATCGGCGAGCGTGGTGGGATCGGTCGCGAGACCGTCGAGGAAGCGACGCCATTCGGCGAGCACCTCCTGCGTCTCCGGGTCATCGCCCGCGTGCTCCCGGCACGCGGTCCAGTAGAGGTCCTGGATCTCCAGGGCGGTCAGGTGAGACCCGTCGGCCAGCGGCAGGCGGGTGCTCAGCTGGAGATCATGGGAGACGTCCCAGAGCGCCTGGAGCGGGTCGGCGAGCTCGATCCGGGGGGCCAGACCCGCCTCGATGAGGCCGAGGACGAGGGCGGTCGAGCCGAACCGGACGAGGGTCGCGGGTTCGGCGAGGGTGGCGTCGCCGATGATGACGTGGAGTCGGCGGTACCGGTCGGGATCGGCATGCGGTTCGTCACGGGTGTTGACGATGGGGCGGCGCAGGGTCGTCTCGAGTCCGACCTGGGCTTCGAAGAAGTCCGCCCGCGAGGAGATCTGGAAGCCGGGGGTCTCCGCTTCGCGGCCGATCCCGACCCGACCGGAGCCGCAGAGGATCTGCCGGGTGACGAAGAACGGGATGAGCCCGGCGACGAGGTCGTCGAAGTCGACGGTGCGGTCGACGAGGTAGTTCTCATGGGTGCCGTAGGAGGCGCCCTTCGAATCGGTGTTGTTCTTGTAGAGGTTGACCGGCGCGTCGGTGGCGGCCAGCCGACGGACGGAGGCCAGGGCGACGAGATCCCCGGCCCGGTCGTAGGCGACGAGGTCACGCGGGGTGAGCACCTCGGGAGAGGAGTACTCGGGGTGGGCGTGGTCGACGTAGTAGCGGGCGCCGTTCTCCGTGACGACGTTGGCGAGGTACTCGGCTTCGACCGCCTCGGCGGGCAGGTGCGTGAGCTGGGAGGCGTCGGCGTCGGCGACGTTCATGAGGAACCCGCGGGCATCGGCGAGCGGGGACTCGGTCTCGAAGTCCCAGAAGCTCTGGGACGACTTGAGACCGCGCGGTCCCGCATATGCGTCGACGACGCGCGCGGAGTCGCGCATCGGGTTCGCCCCGGGGTTGCCCGGCTGGCTCAGCCCGAACTCGGTCTCGGCTCCCATCACCCGGTGCACCGTGATCATGACCTGCTCCCTCCACCGTTAGACTCGCACTCGTGGCTGCGAAGAAATCTCATCTCCCGATCGCCCTAGTCGTCGACCTCGTGCTCGTGATCCTCTTCACGATCATCGGGCATTACACCCACTCTAACGACCTCGACCCGCAGGGCATCGTCACGACCGCCTGGCCGTTCGTCGCCGCCCTCGTCGTCGCGTGGGTGCTCGCCGCGGTGTGGGACCGACCGCTGTCCCCGCTCGCCTCGGGCACGGGGATCTGGGCGATCACCGTGCTGCTCGGCCTCGTCATCCGCGGCCTCACCGGCGCCGGCGGGGATCCCGGGCAGGTTCCCGTGAGCTTCATGATCGTCGCCACGACGCTCAACTTCATCACCCTCGTCGGCTGGCGGGTCATCGCCACCGCCGTCTCCGGCGGCGGCAAGCGCCGCCGCTGAGCCGCAGACCACGACCCACAAGCCCGGACCCGGTCCGGCCTCAGAGCAGGTCGGGGTTCGGGGTCGCCTCGGCGATCTCGGACTCGAGCGTCGGGGCTCCGCGGGTCGTGTCGAGGTGCATCATCCGCAGATGGGTGACCCGCTCGCCCTTGCGCCCGGAGATCCGCGCCCACTCGTCGGGGTTCGTCGTGTTCGGCAGGTCCTCGTGCTCGCTGAACTCCTCGGCGATCGCCTCGGCGAAGTGCTCGGGATGCAGACCCCGCTGCCCGGTCTCGAGCAGTGACTTGATCGCCCCTTTCTTCGCCCGGTCGACGATGTTGTGGATCATCGCGCCCGAGGCGAAGTCGGAGAAGTGGAGGACCTCGCGGGAGCCGTCGGCGTAGGTGGCCTCGACGAACTCGTTCTCCGGCACGCTCGCGTACATCCGCTCGACGCAGTAGTCGATGAGGGCGCTGACCGTGGCTTCGGCTCCGCCGTGTTCGGCCACGAGGCTCTCCCGCAGCGGCAGCGCCGGGGTGAGGTACTTGCCGAAGATGTCGCGCGCGGCCTCGGCGTCGGGCCGTTCGATGCGGATCTTCACGTCGAGGCGACCGGGCCGCAGGATCGCGGGGTCGATGAGGTCCTCGCGGTTCGAGGCGCCGATGACGATGACGTTGTCGAGCTGCTCGACGCCGTCGATCTCCGTGAGCAGCTGCGGAACGATCGTCGTCTCGACGTCGGAGGACTTGCCGGTGCCGCGGGTGCGGAACAGCGATTCCATCTCGTCGAAGAAGACGACGACGGGGAACCCGGCCGAGGCCTTCTCACGGGCTCGGGCGAAGATCAGCCGGAGCTGCCGCTCCGTCTCCCCGACGTACTTGTCGAGGAGTTCGGGGCCCTTGATGTTGAGGAAGTAGGTCTTCCGCGCCCGTTCCGAGCTGCGTTCGGCGAGCGAGTTCGCGACCGCCTTGGCGATGAGCGTCTTGCCGCAGCCGGGCGGACCGTAGAGGAGGATGCCCTTGGGCGGTTTGAGCCCGTGCTCGGTGTAGAGCTGCGGGTGCTCGAAGGGCAGTTCGACGGCGTCCTGGATCTGCCCGATCTGATCGGCGAGACCGCCGATGTCCGAGTACGTGATGTCGGGGACCTCTTCGAGCAGGAGCGAGGACACCTCCGGCTTCTCGACGACCTCGAGGGCGAAGTGGGTGCGGGTGTCGACGACGACGGCATCGCCGAGGCGGACGCCTGAGTCGAGGACCTCCTGCGTGAGGACGTAGACCTGCTCGTCGTCGCCGGGAGCGCCGACGAGGATGCGGGTGTCGTCGATGAACTCGCGGACGGTGACGACGCTGCCGACCGAGCCGAAGTCGCCGGTGCCGATGATGACGAGGCCCTCGGACAGGAGCACCTCGGTGCCGGGACGCAGCGACTTCGCCTCGACCTCGGGACCGACCGCCACCCGCATCCGCCGTCCGCCGACGATGACATCGGCGAACAGGCCCGCGTCGTCGACGGCGATGAGGGTCCCCCAGCTGTTCGGGGGCTCGGTCAGCCGCCTGGCCTCCTCCTTGATCCGCCCGAGCTCCTCCCGGGCGGTGCGCAGCGTCTTCGACAGCGCCTCGTTCCGCTTGCCGGCGGTGAACAGCTGCTGACGCAGGGAGGCGGTGTCCTCCCGCAGCTTCTTCACCTCGCTCGTCGGTGTCTCTGTCATCGGCTGTCCTCCTTCTGCTCTGGGTCCGTGGCCGCTGCGGCCGGCTGGTCTGCGGCAGGCTGTGCCGGGTCGGTCTGGTCTCCGGCAGGCGGCGCCGGGTCAGGCTGGTCTGCGGCTGGCTGTGCCGGATTGGTGCCGGGAGTCTCGAGTCGTCTGCCGGCCTCGCGCATCACCCGACGCAGCTTCTTGCCGGTCGCCACCCGGGTGCCGATCGCCGTCTCCGTCACCTCTCCTCCGGTCCACGCCTCGACGTCGGCGGTCGAGGCCGGCGCACCCTGGGGGCGTTTCTTCTTCTCCAGGGGCACCTCCCCCGGTGCCATTCTGCGGGCGATGACGAGGAAGCCGGTGTGGGCGATCATCCTGTGGTCGGGACGGACGGCGAGTCCGTCGACGTGCCAGCCGCGGACCATCGACTCCATCGCGCTAGGTTCGCTGAAGCACCCGGTCTCCCGGACCGCCTCGACGAAGCGCGAGAGCTGCGGGACGGTCGCGACGTAGGCGATGACGACGCCCCCGGGAGCCAGCGCCTCCGTGACGGCGGCGAGCACGTTCCACGGGGTGAGCATGTCGAGGACGACGCGGTCGACCGTGCCGGGGGCGAACTCCGCGGGCAGGGTCTCGGCGAGGTCGCCGACCGTGACCGCCCAGTTGTCGGGGGCGCCGTCGAAGAAGTCGGCGATGTTGCCCGCGGCGATGTGGGCGAACTCCTCGCGCAGCTCGAAGGAGTGGAGGCGGCCCTGGGGCCCGACGGCGCGCAGCAGGGCGATCGACAGGGCGCCCGACCCGACGCCCGCCTCGACGACGGTGGCTCCGGGGAACACGTCGCCGAGGGTGACGATGAGACCCGAGTCCTTCGGGTAGACGACGGCGGCCCCGCGCGGCATCGAGAGCACGAAGTCCTCGTAGAGGGGGCGGAAGACCTGGAAGTCCACACCCCCGGAGTTCGTCACGACGATGCCCTCGGGACGGCCGATGATGTCGTCGTGGCTGATGAGTCCCTTGTGGGTGTGGAACACCTCTCCGGAGGCGAGCACGATCGTGTGCATCCGGCCCTTGGGATCGGTGAGTTGGATCTTCTCCCCCGCGCGCAGTGCGGTGTCGGGTCGGTGAGGCTGAGTCATGATGCTTCTACTCTACGCTGGTGAGGTGTGCCTTACGCACACCGGTTCAGGCCGCGAGAAGCTCGTCGAAGAACTCCTGCAGATCGATGACGCCGACGAGCGTGTTGCCGTCCATGACCAGGCAGAACTGCGCCTTGGGGCGGTGGGTGAGCGACTCGAGCAGATGCGGTGCCGTGATGTCCTTGGGCACCCCGATCCAGCCGGCAAGGGGCCTGGCCACTTCGCCGACGGGGATGTGGGTCATCGATTCGGCAAGGCGACCGGCCGCGGCGTGGCGGTCGACGAGACCGTAGGGCAGCCCCTTCTGGTCGAGGACGACGATGAGCGTGCGCTCCTTGGCATGGCCGAGCGTGTTCGCATAGTCGAGGGTGTCGGCGAGATCGGCGTCCCAGGTCGCGGCGATCGCCGGCTGGATGACCTGCCGCAGATCGTAGGTCTCCATCTTCCGGGCCCGCTTCGCATGGGTCGCGGCATCCCCGGCGGAGAACCACAGCATGATGGCGATGAGCGACATCCAGGCGACGTTGAGCGGATCGGGCCGCTGACCGGCGAGCAGCGGGGTGATGACCGACCAGCCGATGAAGCCGATCGCGATGATCCGCCCCACCCAGCTCGCGACGATCGTGCCGAGGTACTGGGACCCGGTGATCCGCCACATCAGCGCCTGCAGCGCCCACCCGCCGTCGAGCGGGATGCCCGGGAGCAGGTTGATCGCGCCGAGGGCGACGTTGGCGAAGGTGATCGCGACGAGGAGCAGCCACGGCACCGAGTACGGGGTGACCGCGCTCAGGCACCACCACCCGAGGAGGGCGAGGACGATGTTGACGATGGGCCCGACGATGGAGATGACGAAGCTCGTCATCGCCGCCTTGTCGCGCGGGTTGTCGACCTGCGGTTCGAAGCGGGTGAAGCCGCCCCAGATGTTGAGCTCGATCGCCGCGACCTTCTGCCCGTAGAACTGGCCGGCGACGCCGTGGGCGAGTTCGTGGAGGAACACCGAGGCGAAGAGGAGGACGGCGTAGGCGAACGCCACCGCCCACGACCACAGCCCGAGGTCGGGGCGCACCGTGTGCACCCACGGGGCGAAGAGGATCGTGATGACGATCGCGGCGAGGAACCACGACCACGCGAGGATGACGGGGGCGCCGAGAACGGTCCCCAGGCGCACGCCGGATGAGGCGCCGGTCTGGTGGTTCTTCGCGGCCATGAAAAGGACATCCTCTTGCACGTTGGGGTCGGGATTCTCAGCCTAACAGCGGCAGAGGCCTTCACCATGTCAGACGCGTCGTGTCCGCTCAACTCGACGGGGCCTGCCGCGTCGTGCCCGGCCCGTGTCAGGACCCCTCGTTAGAGTGGGTGCATGGCCGAGCTCACCAGTCTCTCTCCGTCCCGTGCGAACGACTTCGTGCAATGCCCCTTGAAGTTCCGCTTCCGCAGCATTGACAGGCTTCCGGAACCCCCTTCACAGGCGGCATTCAAGGGCACGCTCGTCCACTCCGTGCTCGAGCAGCTCTTCACGCTGCCGGCGGCCGAGCGCACCGAGGACGCCGCCCAGGCGATGCTCTCCCCGAGCTGGGACGCCCTGGTGGAGAAGGACCCGACCGTGCTCGAGATCTTCGCCGATGATCAGGAGAAGGAGACATTCTTCACATCCGCCCACAACCTCGTGCGCGCGTACTTCACCCTCGAGTACCCCGAGCATCTCGAACCGGAGACGACGGAGAAGTACGTGACGACGACGCTGGACAACGGGCTCGAGCTGCGCGGGTTCATCGACCGGGTCGACGTCGCCCCGGGCGGGGAGAAGCGCCTCGTCGACTACAAGACCGGCAAGCAGCCGAAACCCCAGTACGGGCGGGAGGCGAAGTTCCAGATGGGGTTCTACGCGCTCGTCGAGTACCGGCTCACCGGAGAGCTCGTCCACACGCTCCAGCTCATGTACCTCGGCTCGCGGAGCATCCTCAAATCCCATCCGACTCCGGCCGATCTCGAGGCCAGCGAATTCGAGATCGCCGCGATCTGGAACGACATCGTCGCAGCCGCCGAAGCCGATCGCTGGCGTCCCCGGAAGTCCCCGCTGTGCAACTGGTGCTCGTTCAAGCCCCTGTGCCCGGCCTGGGGCAACGCCGCTCCCCCGACCCCGGAGATCACGCGGATAGTCGGGACGTGAGCGCGCGCAGATCGTCGACGTCGTGTCCGGCGAGGCTCGTCCACAGGGTCGTGCCGGGGGCGGGGTCGAGGTCGACGAGGTGCGGGATGCCGATCGCGATCGTGCCCGCCGCCTCGGCGCTGGCCAGTCCGGGCCGGGAGTCCTCGAGGGCGATGCACCTGCCGGGATCGAGACCGAGCAGCGCGGCTCCCGCGAGGTAGGGCTCCGGATCGGGTTTGCCGGCGCTGACCTCGTCACCGGAGATGAGCCCGACGAAGCTGTCGGGCGGGCACGCGGCGATGACCGCCTCGGCGAGGCTGCGGTAGGACATCGTCACCATCACACACGGAATCCCCTCCTCCCGCAGCGCGCTCAGCAGCTCGAGCGCGCCGGGCCGGAAGGGCACGGACTCCGCGATGCGGGCGATGACGGCCGCGAGCAGCGTGTCGACGATGACGGGGGCGGGCAGGTCGAGTCCGGCCTCCCGCATGAGGCTGCCGGAGGTGAGGAGATCGTTGCCGACGAACTCGAGGCCCTGCTCCTCCGACCACGGCAGTCCATGGGCGGCCATGAGCTCGGTCTCGGCCTCGATCCAGTACGGTTCGGTGTCGACCAGGGTTCCGTCCATGTCCCAGAGGACCGCGCCAGGATTCGTCATGGTTCCAGCGTAATGTGGTCGCATGACATTTCTCCCATCAGGTCACGGTGCGCTCGTCTTCATCGCCTTCGAGGGGCAGGACGCCGATGCTTCGGAGGCGGCGAGCTCGCTGGTCAAGGACATCATCGACACGTGGGGGCTCGACGACAGCGAGATCCTCGACACCGACGGCTTCTACGAGTTCCGCTTCTCCGAACCGGAGATCGAACGCGATGAGACGGGACGCGCGAGCATCGCGTGGCCCGGCGTCGAGGTCCACCGCGGCACCCATGAGGGACGTGCCGTCACCGTCATCCACGGGCACGAGCCCGGACTCAAATGGCGGGAGTTCCTCTCCCTCATCCTCGCCGAGGTGGGTGAGGACGATTCCGTCGTCCTCCTCGGCGGCCTCCACGCCGAGGTGCCCCACACCCGGCCGCTGCCGGTCGTCGCGAACACCGAGGACCCCGACCTCGCCGCGCAGCTGGGCATCGAGATCAACAGCTACGAAGGGCCCATCGGCATCCTCGGACTCCTCGGGGTCGCGTGCTCGTGGCGGCAGCTCACCGCGATCAACCTCTGGGTGGGCGTGCCCGACTACCTCGGGGACTCGCCGTCGCCGAAGGCCGAACTCGCACTCGTCCGGGCCGTCGAGAAGACCACGGGGATCGAGATCGACATTCCCATCCTCGAGGAGGAGAGCCGAGCCTGGGAGCTCGGCGCCGATGAGGTCGTGTCGGGCAATCCGCAGCTGGCCGAGCTGCTCGGGCGCCTCGAGCAGCGCATCGACGCGACCGAGCTGCCCGAGGCCAGCGGCGAGGCGATCGCCGCGGAATTCGAACGCTACCTGCGCGGACGCGGCCGCGAGCGCTGAGTCAGTCGCGCAGCCGGATGCCGAGCAGGGCGTCGACGGCGTCGGCGACCCGCTCCCCGGTCACGGCGCCGGGCTCCCCGGCCGGTGTGTCGGCGTAGTGCTCGGCCCATTCGTCGAGGATCCCCAGGGCCCGGGGGCTGTCGAGGTCGTCGGCGAGGGCTTCGCGCAGGAGGCCGATGATGTGGGTGCGCAGCCCCTCCCGGCACTCCGATTCGCACGTCGCCGCGTGCTTCCATGCGGCGAGGCGCTCGGCCGCGGAGTCGAGGAGGTCGCGGGTGAAGTTCCAGTCGCTGCGGTAGTGGTTCGACAGGAGCACGGTGCGGATGACCATAGGGTCGACGCCCTCGGCGAGCAGCTGCGAGACGAGGACGAGGTTGCCCTTCGACTTGCTCATCTTCTCGCCCTCGAAGCCGACCATGCCCGTGTGCATGAACGTCCGCGCCAGCGGCGTGCGCTGCCACGCCGCGGCGTGGGCGGCGCCCATCTCGTGGTGCGGGAAGATGAGGTCGCTGCCGCCGCCCTGGACGTCGACGGGCAGGCCGAGACAGTCGTCGGCGATGACCGTGCACTCGATGTGCCAGCCCGGGCGTCCGGGACCGAGCGCCCCGCCGTCCCAGGAGGGTTCGCCGTCGCGGGCCGCGCGCCACAGCAGCGGGTCGAGCGGATTCTCCTTGCCGGGGGTCTCCGGGTCGCCGCCGCGCTCGGCGGACAGGCGCAGCATCGTCGCCCGATCGTCGTGGCTGACGCTGCCGAACGGCGGCTGAATCGGGGTGTCCACCCGGTAGTAGACGTCACCGTTGTCCAGGGTGTACGCGGCCCCCTCGGCGAGGAGGGCGCTGACGGCGGCGGCGATCCGCGGAATCGATTCGACGACGCCGACGTAGTCCTGGGGCGGGATGACGCGCAGCGCCTCCATGTCGTCGCGGAAGAGCTGGATCTGCGACTCGGCGAGTTCGCGCCAGTCCACGCCCGTGGCCGCGGCGCGTTCGAGCAGCGGGTCGTCGACATCGGTCGTGTTCTGGACGTAGACGACGTCGAGGCCGGCATCGCGCCACACCCGGCCCAGCAGGTCGAAGGCGACATAGGTCGCGGCATGGCCGAGGTGGGTCGCATCGTAGGGGGTGATCCCGCAGACGTAGAGGGCTGCTCTGCCGTCGCGTCCGCTCAGTCGCCTCGGGCTGCGCGCCCCGGTGTCGAAGACGGTGGGGACTGTGCCGGTGGTGGACAGCTGGGGCAGCTCAGGTGCGGACCATGATTTCACGCAGACCAGCCTAACCGAGACCGGCGGTCGCGAGCACGTCCTAGATCGGCGGCCAGGGAATCGCCGTCCTGTCCTCGGGCGGAGGGGGGAAGATCCCGGTGTCGGCCAGGGTCTGCGCCCGCTGCGCGAGCGCTGTGATCTCCGTCTCCCGCAGGCACTCGGTGAGCGCGTCGACGAGCACCGCGGGCATGGCCGCGACCTCGTCGAGGGCCGCGCGCTCGGTGTCATCGAACGCGGAGTCGGCGAATCCCCAGAGCACCGTGCGCAGCTTCTCCTCCGGGTGGAAGCTCAATCCGTTGTCGATGCCGAACGTCCCGAACCCCCCGGTCACCCCGGGCAGCACGCTGCCAGTGATGATGTGCCCGGCCTTGCGGTCGGCGTTGCCGGCGAGCAGATCGAAGAAGGCGACCCGGCGCAGCTCCTCGCCGAGGCTGTGGGAGAGGACGAGGTCCCGTCCGTCCTCGGTGCGCAGGGCGAACATCGGGGCGAACGCCTCGGGGATCCCGTCGATCTCGGTGAGCGCGACGTCGGCGTCGTCGCCGGCGTCCTCGACGTAGGCCTGGAGGGAGCCGGGACCGTGCGGCAGATCGGTGCGGAGCACGGTGGGCGGGACGACCCGCAGGCCGAGGTGGGCGCTGAGCCGGTACGCGGCGACTTCGCGCAGCCCCAAGGTGCCGTCGGGGAAGTCGTGGAGGGGTCTCTCGCCGGCGATCGGCTTGTAGACGGCCTTGAGCACGCGGTCGGCGTGGTCGACGACGACGAGCGAGGTCGAGTTGCTCGCCCGCGGGATGTCTCCCATGAGCGTGGGCTCCCCGCCGGTCAGCGCGGATTCGACGAGGCGGTCGACCGCCGCCGGGCCGTCAGGCTCGTGCAACACCGTTGGCGCGCGGGCAGAGGTGGCCTTCGGGTTCGAGCGGCAGCGAGCAGAACGGGCAGTCCCCGCGCCCGGCGGAGACGACCTGCTCGGCGCGGCGCGCGAACTCGCGGGCACCGGCCGCATCGAGGACGGTGCGCAGCACATCGCGCTCGACCTCGTCGTCATCGGGGTCGGCCGAGGTGCCGGCCTGCGCGTCCTCCTCGGTGAGTTCGAAGCACTCGACGACGAGTTCGTGGGCGACGGTGTCCCACCCCAGGCTCATCGTCCCGACCCGGAACTCGGGGTCGATGGGGACGTTGAGCCCGGCATTGTCGATGCGGTCGTCGATCGCCGTCTGCGGCACGCGGGCGGCGGGGTCCTTGATCATCACCATGTCGAGGAGCTCGGTGATGCGGTCGGCGAGGATCTCGACCTGCTCCTTCTCGACGATCACCGTCGTCAGGGCGTCGCCGGACTTCGCTTGGAGGAGGAAGGTCCGCTCCCCCGGCAGGCCGATCGTGCCGACGACGAAGCGGTCGGGTGTGGGGTGATCGTAGAGTGAGGCCATGTGGCCCAGCCTAATCCACTGCCGCCCGGCCGTCGGAACCCCGGCCATCTGCGCCGACCCTAGGCGTGACCGTCGTGCTGGGATACATTTGACTCATGAGCACAGATCCTCGTGAGGCCCTGGACGCATTCCTCGAAGCGGTGAGGGAGCACTTCGCCGCATCCGCACATCGCAATGGAGACCAAGACCCCCGAGTCGAAGCCGCGTACATGGCTTTGGCCGACGCCTTCGAGATCTACGAAGACGCCATCTACACCGCGTATGACGAAGTCACCCCGTTCGAGCTCTTCGACGACGTCGAGGATGCGAAGGCCGACGACGAAGACGAGGACTACGACGAGTTCGGCGTCGCCGATGACGACGATGACGAGGACGAGGACGACATCGACGACGCCCGGCGCTGACGCCTCACGAGGGCTGACCCTCACGAGGACCGGTGCCTGCCGGGAGCCGAGACTTCAGGAGATCTGCTCGAGCACCTCGGCGATCTCCGGTTCGAGGGTGACGTCGCTGCTCATGATCTGACCCAGCTGCTCCGGGGTGCGCGCGGAGACGAGGGTGGAGGCGATGCCGCGTTCGCGGTTGAAGGCCAGGGCGATGTCCGTCGTGCTCACCCCGAGGGCCGCCGCGGCCCGGCGCACGCCCGCGAGCACCCGCGACGCCCTGTCGTCGAGGTAGGGCGAGACGTAGTCGGAGAGCTCCCCCGCCAGCCGGGAGTCCTGGGGAGTGCCGCGCTGGTACTTGTCCGCAAGCACCCCGCGGCCCAACCCGGCACCGGCGATGAGGCCGATGCCCGCATAGTCGCAGGCCGGTCCGAGCTCGGCATCGGCGTCGCGGTTGAGCAGGGAGTATTCGCTGATCGCGCACGCGATCGGAATGCCGGCCCCGCGCATCTCGGCGAGCTGCCATCCCGTGTGGTGGGAGACGCCGACGTAGCGGACGGTGCCGAGCGTGAGCAGGGTGTCGATCGCCGAGGCGGTCTCGGACCTGTCGACCTCGGCGTCGAAGACGTCGAGGACGAGGACGTCGAGGTGCTCGCGGCCGATCGCGCGCAGCAGCTCGGCGACCTGGTCGAGGATGCGGGCGCGCCCGAGCCCGAGCTCGATGTGGGAGGACTCACTCAGCGACACCCCGACCCTGCCCATCACACTCACCGCGTCCGGCAGGTCGACCTGTCCGAGGACTTCGGCCGCATGGAGGCCTGAGCTGGGAAGTTCGAGGAGATTGCCGCCCGCCTCGGCGTAGGCGTCGACGAGCCTCTGCGCGTCCCGCCCGTCGACCCGATGCCCCCACTCGAAGGTGCCCAGACCCACATCGCTGACGTCAAGACCGGTCGTTCCCAGGCGGTTGGAGTTCATGATTCTTGAGGTTACCCGATTCGCCGACTACCGTGGTCACGTTCCCGCCAACCCTCTTCTCCTAGGAGACGCATGTACGAATGGCTCGTGGCCGCCGTGCTCGGAATCGTCCAGGCACTCACGGAATTCCTGCCGATCTCATCGTCGGCGCACGTGCGCATCGTCGGCGAATGGCTCCTGCCGGGTCGGGATCCGGGGGCGTTCTTCACCGCGATCATCCAGATCGGCACCGAGCTCGCCGTCGTCGTCTACTTCTGGCGCGACATCGTCTCCATCATCTCGAAGTGGTGCCTGGCGCTCGTCGGCAGGCATGACCGCAAGGACCCCGAGGTGCGCCTGGGCTGGCTCATCATCGTCGGGTCGATCCCCATCGTCATCCTCGGACTCCTCTTCCAGGACTACATCGAGACGACCTTCCGCAGTCTGTGGATCACCGCGACGATGCTCATCGTCTTCGGCCTCATCATCGGCCTCGCGGACTGGGTGGGGAAGAAGCAGTACACGATCGAGGACATGACCTGGGGACAGGGCATCGTCTACGGCTTCGCGCAGGCTCTCGCCCTCATCCCCGGCGTCTCCCGCTCGGGAGGCACGATCATGGCCGGCCGGTTCATGGGCTTCGACCGTCCCGCCGCTGCGCGCTACTCGTTCCTGCTGGCGATCCCCGCCGTGCTCGGGTCGGGCTTCTACGGCATCGTCAAGAGCCTCGGCGACACCGAGATGGTGCTCGGCTGGGGTCCGACGATCCTCGCCACCGTCATCGCGTTCTGCCTCGGCCTCGCCGTCATCCACTGGTTCCTGCGCTACATCCAGACGAAGTCGTTCGCGATCTTCGTGTGGTACCGCGTCGCGCTCGGCATCCTCCTCTTCATCCTCCTCGGCACCGGCGTCCTCGCCGCAGGCTGAGGTCACTCGGGGTCGCTGAGACCGCCGCCGCCGGGCACACCGGCCTCCGCAAGCCCGGCGGCGGTCACCGACATCGCCGTGAGCACCGGGAACGGCCCGGAGTAGTCGATGATCGTGAACGAGCCGGGGGCGACCGCGAGCCGCTGGAAGTCATCGAGCGGCATACCGAGCGCCTCGGCGATGATCGCCTTGATGATGTCGCCGTGGGAGACGATCATCCCCCACGCGGGCTTCGGCTTCTCCCCCGCTGCCGACGATTCGCTCGGCGGCTCGGGTCGCTGCGCCGCTTCCTGCTCCAGCCTCTCGAGCTCCCGGAGTTCGCCGACGAGGAACCGCACCCCGGACACGGCCCGGTCGGCCGCCTCGGCGATGGCCTCGCCGGCGGGGAACCGCATCGCCGAGGCGCGCCGGCTCACCGTCTCCCAGTCGGGTGTCGTGACGAGGTCGGCGAGGCTGCGCCCGGTCCAGTCCCCGTAGTCGAGTTCGACGAACTCCTCGCCGATGCGGGTCTCGGTCACCTCGATGTGCGTCTGTGCGATCTCGGCGGTCTGCACGCACCGCAGCAGCGGTGAGTGGATGAGGCGGGCGAAGGAGGTGTGCGGAAGCATCCGCAGCGTCGCCTCCAGTGCCCGGGTCCCGTCCTCGGTCAGCGACACGCCGGGGGTGCGTCCGGCGAGGATCCCTGCCGTGTTCGCGCTCGAGAGTCCGTGTCTGAGGAGGACGATGACGGGCATACGATCCAGATTAGCCCACATCGTCTACAGTGGCCCTATGAAGGAGGTGGGCGCATGAAACGCCAGCGACCGAGGATGACCTACGAGTTCCGGAAGGTCTCGTTCTCCAAGGACGTCCCGCGCTCCGTCAGTCTCCAGGAGCTCAACGACCAGGCCGAATACGGTCAGTGGGAGCTCGCACGGACCCGGATCTCCGCCGGGGGCACCCGCACCGTCTGGCTGCGCCGCAAGATCATGCCGCTGCCGACCGCCGGCTGATCGCGGGGTTGGCAACGCACTCGGGCTTCCTCTCCCTCCTCCTCGCCGGCTCCGCGACGATCCTCGCGGGGGCGGCGATGTCGCTGCAGGGACGCGCCAACGGTCTGCTCGGGGCGGTGCTCGGAGGCGCCGTCTTCGCCGCGCTCATCTCCTTCGCCACGGGTCTCCTCGTCGTCGGCGCAGTCCTCGTCGCGAGCGCGTCGTCGCGGGCCGCGGCCCGTGAACTCGTCGTCTGGGTGCGCTCGGGCCGGCTGCCGTGGTGGATGCTCCTCGGCGGGCTCAACGGCGCGTTCGTCGTCGTCGCCCAGGCGGTGACGGTCCCGCTCATGGGCGTCGCGATGTTCACGATGGCCTTCGTCGCCGGTCAGGTCGCCGGCGGCATCATCGTCGACGGCACGGCGCTGCCGCCCGGCGGCCGTCAGCGGCTGACGGTGCTGCGCATCCTCGGGGTCCTCATCGTCCTCGGGGCCCTCGTCGTCGGCGCCGCCGAGCGGCTCGACCTCGGGGTGCCGTGGTGGGCACCGGTGCTGCCGTTCATCGCCGGCGGTCTCGTCAGTGTCCAGCAGGCCTTCAACGGCCGCGTCCGGGCGGCATCCGGATCGGCCGTCGTCGCGACGACGGCGAACTTCGCGACCGGGTTCGTCGCCCTCCTCGCGGCCACCGCCGTCGTCATGGCCGGCGGTGCGCGGTGGCAGGGGTTCCCCACGGCGCCGGAGGAGTGGTGGCTGCTGCTCGGCGGAGCCTTCGGGGTGATCTTCATCGGGATCACCGCGCTCACGGTCGGTCGCCTCGGCGTGCTCCTCCTCAGCCTCTTCTCGCTGTTCGGGAACCTCCTCGGCGCGCTCCTCCTCGACTACCTGCTGCCGCTGCCGGGATCACTGGTGAGCGTGACGACGGTGCTCAGCGCCGCGCTCGTCCTCGTCGGGATCGCGGTGACGATCACGCCCGCATCAGGAAGTCGCCGAGGACGCGGGTCCCGAACCTGAGCGCGTCGACGGGCACGCGCTCGTCGACGCCGTGGAACATCGCCGGGAAGTCGAGGTCCCCGGTGAGCCGGAGAGGTGCGAACCCGTAGCCGGCGATCCCGAGCTCCGACAGCGACTTGTTGTCGGTGCCGCCCGAGAGCGTGTACGGCAGCACCCTGGCGTCCGGGTCGGCGGCGAGCAGGCTCGCGTTCATCTGGGCCACCAGCGGGGTCTGATAGTCGGCTTCGAGGGCAGGGCCCTGTTCGCTGACCTCGATGTCGATGCCCGGTCCGGCGAGTTCCTTGATCGTGAGCATGACGTCCTCGTGCTGGCCGGGAAGCGTACGGCAGTCGACGTATCCGGTCGCCGTGCCGGGGATGACGTTGTGCTTGTAGCCGGCCTCGAGGAACGTCGGGTTCGACGTGTTCTGCAGGGTCGGGGCGACGAACTTCGCGACGGAGCCGAGCTCGGTGAGCAGTTCGCCGATCGTTTCCGAGGTGAAGGCGATCCCGGTGATCTCCGAGACCCCTTCGAGCAGCTGTCGTGTCGCCGGGGGGATGTCCTGCGGCCATTCGTGCTCGCCGATCCGGGTGATCGCCGCGGCGAGCCGGGTGACGGGGTTGTCGTCGTTGCGCTGGGAACCGTGGCCGGCGGAGCCGTGGGCGATGAGGTTGAGCCATGCCAGCCCCTTCTCCGCTGTCTGGATGAGGTAGACCCGCTGTCCGCGGATGTCGACGGAGTAGCCGCCGACCTCGGAGATCGCCTCGGTGGCGCCGGCGAAGAACTCGGGGTGGTTGCGCACGACGTAGCGGGCCCCGTATTCGCCTCCGGCCTCCTCGTCGGCGAAGAAGGCGACGATGAGGTCGCGGCGGGGCTGGAGGCCCTGGCGGACCATGTCGCGGATCGCCGCGATGATCATCGCGTCCATGTCCTTCATGTCCACGGCCCCGCGTCCCCACAGCAGACCGTCCTTGATGACACCGGCGAAGGGGTCGACGCTCCAGTCCTCGGCGGCGGCCGGGACGACGTCGGTGTGGCCGTGGACGACGAGGGCCGGAGCCGTCGCATCGACGCCGGCGATCCGGGTGACCAGCGACGCCCGGCCGGGAGCGGATTCGACGATCGTCGACGCCAGCCCCACCTCGGCGAACCAGCTCTCGATGAGCTCAGCGGCCGGGCGTTCCGGGTTCGCCTTGTTCATCCCCCAGTTCTGGGTGTCGATGCGGATGAGCTGCTGGCACAGGGATGTGACCTCGTCCTCGGCGGCACTGAAATCAAACATGGAGACTCCCCTTCGACACGACGGTGCTGAACAGGATCAACGTTAACGCACGGGCGCGACGGGGAATGAGCGAAGGCCCTCCCGGATTCCTCCGGAAGGGCCTTCCCTGTTGTGCGCGAAGGGGGACTTGAACCCCCACGTCCGATAATTTGGACACTAGCACCTCAAGCTAGCGCGTCTACCAATTCCGCCACCCGCGCTGGCAACAGGAATTACTCTACACGCGTTCGGCGGCGGCGCAAAATCGAATCGGCCGTTTGTGACCGACCTCACTGCACACCGTCTCTGACCTCAGGCGATGCCTGTAGGCCGGCTCAGGCGATGCCGCCCGACAGCCTCAGGCGCTGCCGCTCGGTGCGGCCACCTCGGTGACGCTCGAGAGCACGTGCGGCTTGCCCTTAGCCGGGTCGAAGACCGCGAAGTCCGCCGCCTCGTGCCGCGCTCCCCCGGTGAAGGCGAACCCGACGGTCGCGGGAAGCAGGATCGGCTTCGCGAAGGAGACGTCCCAGCGGTAGGACTCGAGCCTGGGGTCGGCCGCAGCCAGCGCCCGGGACGCGGTGTACATCCCGTGCGCGATGACCTTGGGGAACCCGAAGCCGCGCGCGGCGAGCCCGTTGAGGTGGATGGGGTTGTAGTCGCCGGAGACCTTCGCGTAGCGCTGCCCGATGATCGGGTCGAGCCGCCAGCGCGCGGTCGGCAGCGGCGCGACGAAGTCCTCACGCGCCGGCTGCGGCTGCTCCTGCGCACCGGCGAGTCGCTTGCCCTTCGCCAGGTACGTCGTCGTCTCCGTCAGCACCGTCTCACCGTCGACCTGGGCGGTGACCTCGACGTCGATCGTCGTCCCCGCCGGATGCGCGAAGGGGCCGGCCAGCGAGACGGAGAAGTCGACGACATCGCCGATGCGCACCGGGCGGATGACCTCGACCCGATTGCGGATGTGGACCATCCCGACGAGCGGCAGCGGCACGGCGGGATCGCTGAGGAGCTGCATGCTCAGCGGGAACGCGAGCACGTGGAGGTAGCCGGGATGGACGACGTCGCGCAGCGGAGCCTCGATGACCTTCGCGAACCCCGCATAGGCGGTGGCGTCGATGGCGATGCTGCGCGCGATGGTCCTGTCCGGCAGGTCCGTGCCGGGACGCGTG
Source organism: Brevibacterium sp. NPDC056726 (assembly GCF_042790515.1). Lineage (NCBI taxonomy): Bacteria > Bacillati > Actinomycetota > Actinomycetes > Micrococcales > Brevibacteriaceae > Brevibacterium > Brevibacterium sp. NPDC056726. The sequence goes on from NZ_JBHTYZ010000004.1 coordinate 159,927, forward strand.
CCGAACGGCAGGGCCTTGAGCACGGCCTTCGCGTAGACGGGAAGCATGCTCATCACGCACCCACCATGTTCTGCCCGCACACCCGCAGGGTCTGGCCGTTGATGCCGCGCGCCGAGGCGGAGGCGAGGAACGCGATCGTCTCGGCGACGTCGACGGGCAGTCCGCCCTGCTGGAGGCTCGAGAGCCGGCGCGCGACCTGCCGGGTGAGCGGGGGCATCGCCGCGGTCATATCGGTTTCGATGAACCCGGGGGCAACGGCGTTGGCGCTGCCGCCGAGTGCCGCGAAGTCCCCCGCCGAGGCGGCCGTGAGTCCGATGACCCCGGCCTTCGACGTCGCATAGTTCGTCTGCCCGCGGTTGCCGGCGATGCCGGAGGTCGAGGCGAGCGACACGACCTGCGCGCCCTCGGCGAAGCGTCCGGTCTCGAAGAGGCGGGAGTTGATGCGCGCCTGCGAGGCGATGTTGACCGCGATCACTGAGTCCCAGCGGGAGGCGTCCATGTTCGCGAGCAGCTTGTCACGGGTGATCCCGGCGTTGTGGACGAGGATGTCGACGGTGCCGTCGGCGGCCTCGGCGATCGCGTCGGCGGCCCCGTCGGCGGTGATGTCGAGCTGGAGGGACTTGCCCCCGACCTCGTTCATCACCTGCGCCAGCGCCTGCCCGGCCTGGGGCATGTCGACGCCGATGAGGTGGGCGCCGTCGCGGGCGAGCACGCGAGCCACCTCGGCGCCGATGCCCCGGGCGGCCCCGGTGACGACGGCGGTGCGCCCGGCGAGCGGACCGGTCTGACCGGTGGCGAGGAACTCGGCATCGGTCACGCTCTCGCCGGCACCCGAGGTCACGGTGATGAACTGGCCGTCGACATACGCCGATTTGCCCGACAGGAGGAACCACAGCGCCGACGCCACCGACGGCGCGTCGATGCCGACGCCGCGCCCGAGGAGGATCCCGTTGGCTGTCGCGCCGCGCCGCATTTCATGGGCCAACGACCGGGTGAGACCGGTGATGCCCTGGGTGGCGGCGGCCACCTGCGGCTCCTGAGCGGTCGGGTCGGGTGCTGCCGAGATCGTCACGACGCGACCGCATTTGGCCAGCGACCGCACCGCTCCGCCGAGGCCGAGCACGGTCTCGGAGAGCTCGGAGGGCGAGGTCACGTCGTCGAGGACGGCGATGATCGCCCGCAGCGACTCATCGGGGGCCGCGTGCCGCCTGACCTCGAATCCGTTGTCGAGGAGGAGGTCGGCGATCGTCTGGGCCCCGCTGCCGGAGCCTGTGACGAGGACGGGCCGGCGCAGATAGGACTCGGGGGTCGAGCCGAAGCGCTGGAGTTCGACGGGCTGCGGGAGACCGAGGGTCTTCGCGATCTTCCCGAGCGGTCCGCCCATGAGTTCGAGGTACTTGTCCTTCATGCTGCCTCCACGATCGCCGTGAGTCCCTGTCCGCCTGCTGCGCAGATCGAGACGAGGGAACGCTTCTTGCCGGTCTCCTTGAGGTACTTCGCGGTCGTCGCGATGATGCGTCCGCCGGTCGCGGCGAACGGATGTCCCGCCGCGAGCGAGGAGCCGAGCGGGTTGAGCTTCGACCGGTCGAGGGTTCCGAAGGCCCCGTCGAGACCGAGCTTCTCGCGTCCGAACTCCTCGGACTCCCAGGCGGCCAGATGCGCGAGCACTGTCGAGGCGAAGGCCTCATGGATCTCGAAGACGTCGAAGTCGTCGAAGGTCAGACCGTTGCGGGCGAGCAGCCGGGGCACGGCGTAGGCGGGAGCCATGAGCAGGCCCTCGGCTCCGTCGACGAAGTCCACAGCGGCCGCCTCGGCGTCGATGAGCCGGGCCAGCGGGGTGAAGCCGTGCTCGGCCGCCCACTCCTCGCTGCCGAGCAGGACCGATGCGGCCCCGTCGGTGAGCGGGGTCGAGTTGCCCGCGGTCATCGTCGCCGCGGTCGGCAGGCGCTTGCCGAAGACCGGGGAGAGCTTCGCGAGCGATTCGAGTGTCGAGTCGGGGCGGAGGTTCGTGTCGCGGCTGACTCCGAGGTACGGGGTCACGAGGTCGTCGAAGAAGCCCTCGTCCCACGCCCTGGCCAGTCCCTGGTGGGAGGCGAGGGCGAGTTCGTCCTGGGCCTCCCGGCTGATCTGCCATTCGGCGGTCGTGATCGCCTGGTGCTCACCCATGCTCAGGCCGGTCCGCGGCTCCCCCGTCGACGGCGCCTGCGGAGCGAGGTAGGCGGGGCGGATCTGCGCGGCGATGCGCACGCGCTGCGTCAGCGTCTTCGCCCGGGAGAGCTCGAGGAGGATCTCCCGCAGCGAGTCGTTGACGACGATCGGCGCGTCCGAGGCCGAGTCGACGCCCGCGGCGATGCCCGATTCGATCTGCCCGGCGTTGATCTTGTTCGTCAGGCTGACGACGGTCTCGAGGCCCGTGGCGCAGGCCTGGCCGATGTCGTAGGCCGGTGTCGTCGGGGACAACGCCGAGCCGAGCACGGCCTCGCGGGTGAGGTTGAAGTCCTTCGAATGCTTGAGGACGGCACCGCCGGCGACCTCGCCGATCGTCTCCCCGGCCAGCCCGAAGCGGGCGACGAGGCCGTCGATCGTGCTCGTGAGCATGTCGAGATTGCTCGCCTTCGCGTACTGCTTGTTCGACCGCGCGAAGGGAATGCGGTTGCCGCCGAGGATGACGGCGCGTGAGGTGGGTGCGGGCATGAGCGCCTCCGTGTCTGTCGAGGAATTAGCTGTTACCGACAGTACCTGATACCGTCTGTATCATGAAATCGCTCACAGACGGCCGCTCGACGCGGTGGCAGGAGCATCGCGACAGTCGCCGCCGCGAGCTGCTGCGGACGGTCCGCCATGTCGTCGACGAACACGGTGACGATCTGTCGATGGAGCAGATCTCCGAGCACTCCGGGACGACGAAGGCCGTGCTCTACCGCTACTTCACCGACCGCGCCGGGCTCCAGGAGGCGATGGGCGGCTGGGCGATGCAGGTGATCGCGAACTCGCTCGACGAAGCGAGCGCCTCCCGCGTCCCGATCGCAGACTCCGCCGGTCCGACCCCTGACCGCCGCGAGACCCTCGAGGCGATGATCCGCGCGTTCGTCAGCCTCGCCGCCGAGTCGCCGAGCATCTACCGCTTCTGCGACCAGGCCGTGGGGCGATTCGATCCCGGTGAGGAGGGCGGCTTCTTCCGCGAGGTCGCCGACCTCCTCGCCGAGCGCCTCGACCTCGATGTCACCGACGGACGGTTCGCCGGTGACGACGGGAAGCTGTGGGCCGCCGGCGCCATCGGCTTCGTCCGCGCCGCGACAGAGACGTGGCTCTCGGCCCCCGGCTCCCCCGAGGCGTTCGCCGCCTCGGTGAGCACGTGGCTGTGGGCGTCCCTGCTGCCCGAGGCCAGGGGCGCCCCGCCGACAGCCTGAGACACCCTTACGATTCGACCACGCACCGCCATCGCACAGACCAGGAGCACACGCATGACCGACTTCGCGCTCGACCTCGACCCCACCGCCATCCAGACCGTCCTCGACGGACGCTGGGCAGAGGCCCGCCGCCAGGGACGCAGCCTCGCCCTCGACGAGTCCACCCACCTCGATCCCGCTGACGACCTCGAGACCACCCGCGCGAACACGCTTGCCGCGGTCGGACTCATGGCCGGCACGAAGCTGCCGATGGCCGCGCTGCCGGAGACGCTCGGGGGCACGAACGAACACGCTAAGACCGTCGCCGGCTTCGAGGAGACCGTGACCGCCTCGCCGAGCCTGCAGATCAAGGCCGGAGTGCAGTTCGGACTCTTCGGCGGGGCGATCCTCCACCTCGGCAACCCCACCCAGCACGCCGACTGGCTCGTGCCCGCCCAGCAGGGAGAGCTGCTCGGATCGTTCGCGATGACCGAGATCGGCCACGGCTCCGATGTTGCCGCGATCGGCACGACCGCGACCTACGATGCCGCGACCGAGGAGTTCGTCATCGACACCCCGTTCCGGGCCGCGACGAAGGAGTACATCGGCAACGCCGCCCGAGACGCGCGGGCCGCCGTCGTCTTCGCCCAGCTCATCACCGCCGGGGTCAACCACGGCGTGCACGCGTTCTTCGTGCCCATCCGCACCGCCGACAGCCAGCCGCAGCCGGGCGTGAGCATCGAGGACGACGGTTACAAGGGCGGGCTGCGGGGAGTCGACAACGGTCGCTTCGCTTTCGACGCCGTGCGCATCCCGCGCACGAACCTCCTCGACCGCTACGGCGCGGTGACCGCCGACGGCGAGTACTCCTCCCCCATCGACTCGCCCGGACGCCGGTTCTTCACGATGCTCGGCACCCTCGTCCAGGGTCGCGTCTCCCTCGACGGGTCCGCGGTCGTGGCGAGCAAGCTCGCCCTCGACATCGCCGTGCGCTACGGGCTCGAGCGCAAGCAGTTCACCACCGTCGACGACTACACCGAGACGACGCTGCTCGACTACCAGCAGCACCAGCGCCGGCTCATGCCCGGCCTCGCCGCGGTCTACGCCTCGAGCCTCGCCCATGAGAAGCTGCTCACCTCGTTCGAGGAGGTGTTCTCCGGCGTCGACGACAGCGAGGAGAACCGCGCCCTGCTCGAGACCCGGGCCGCGGCGTTCAAGGCCGACTCGACATGGATGGCCCTCGACGTCATCCAGGAGTGCCGCGAAGCCTGCGGCGGTGCCGGCTTCATGGCGGAGAACCGCCTCGTGGGCCTGCGGGCCGACCTCGACGTCTACGTGACGTTCGAAGGCGACAACACGGTCCTCCTCCAGCTCGTCGCCAAGCGCATCCTCGGGGACTACGCCAAGGAGTTCGCACACATCGACGTCGGCGGGGCCGCCCGCTTCATCGGCACCCAGGCCGCCGAGCACACGCTCTACCGCAGCGGCCTGGCCAATGCCGGGCGCGCGATCTCCGACGTCTTCACCCCCAATCTCAGCGAGAGGCGGATCCGTTCGGGTCGCCTCCAGCGCACCCTGCTCGAGACCCGTCTCGAGGTCATGGTCTCCGGGCTCGCCGCAGCGCTGCGTCCGGCGGCGAAGATGCCGGCGGCGCAGGCGGCCGAGCTCTTCAACTCCCAGCAGCACGAACTCGTCGAGATGGCCCGCGCCTACGTCGAACTCGAGAAGTGGAAGGCCATCGACGAGGCGATGCGGGAGCAGAAGGATCCCGCCCAGGCGAAGATCTTCCGCCGTCTGCGCGACACCTACGGGCTCAGCCTCATCGAGAAGCACATCGGCTGGCACCTCATGTACGGCCGTCTGCCGATGTCGCGGGCACGGCAGGTCGGTGAGACGCTCAACCGCCTCTGCGCGAAGCTCGCGGCCAACGCCCTCGATCTGGTCGACGCCTTCGGCTACGGGGATGATCACCGGCGGGCGACGATCGCCACCGGCGTCGAAGCCGAGCGGCAGGCCGAGGCCGCCGCCCACTACCGGCGAGCCCGCGCCCAGCGCGACTACCCGGTGCCGGAGAAGCAGCTGAAGAAGGCCGCGAAGTCCCGCACCGCCTGATCAGCCGGGTGCCTCACGCGGTGAGGAAGTCCCGCAGCGCCGCGGACACGGCGGCGGCCTCGGTGAGGAAGCCGTCGTGTCCGACCGGGGAGTCGATGACCCGGTAGTCGACCCGCCCCGGCAGATGCTCCGCGAGCTGTTCGACCTGGGCCGGCGGATAGAGCCGGTCCGAGGACACGGAGACGACGAGGCTGTCGGTGCACGCCTGCGCGAGTGCCGTGCGCAGGTCGGCCGAGCGTCCCGTGCGCACATCGTGATCGCGCAGCGCCTTCGACAGGAGGACGTAGCTGTGCGGGTCGAAGCGCGCGGCGAGCTTCTTCGCCTGATGGTCGAGGTACGAGGTGACCTCGTAGTACCCGGCTGAGCGCAGCCGCCGGGAGAAGCGCTCATTGAGGTCGGCGTCGTTGCGGTAGGTCAGGTGCGCGATCTGCCGGGCGAGTCCGAGGCCGGCGGCGGGGAACCTGCCGATCGCCGCATAGTCGCCGCCGCAGTAGTCGGGGTCGAGTTCGATGGCCCGCTCCTGCGTCATCGCCCACGCGATCTGGTCGGCCTCGGAGAACGCGGGGGCGGCGATGATCGCGCACTTCGCGGTCTTGCGCGCATCGAGGAGACCGAATTCGAGGGCCCGCGCCCCGCCCATCGATCCGCCGATGACGGCATGCCAGGTCTCGATGCCGAGGATCTGCGTGAGATTGTGCTCGAGGCGCGCCATGTCCCTGATCGTCACCACAGGAAAGCGCGACCCGTAGGGCAGACCGTCGCCGAAGGCCGACTGCGGACCGGTCGTGCCGCTGCACCCGCCGAGCGCGTTCGCACAGACGACGAAGTACTCGTTCGTGTCGACGGCCCTCCCCGGTCCGACGACCCCCGACCACCAGTCGGTGGCCCGGGTGTCGCCGGTGAGCGCGTGCTCGACGAGGATCGCGTTCGACCGATCGGCGTTGAGGGTGCCGAAGGTCTCGTAGGCGATCTCGACGGTCCCGAACGTGTGTCCGGAATCCGTGGTGAAGCCGAGGATCGACTCCACGGACGTGCTCTGGGTGGTCATCTCAGGCGGCGGTCTCGGCCGTCGCCGCTGCGGCGGCGAAGCCCGCATCGAGGTCGGCGAGGATGTCGTCGATGCCCTCGAGGCCCACCGAGAGGCGCACGAGGGCGGGGTTGACCCCGGAGGCGGCCTGCGCCGCGTCGTCGAGCTGCGAATGCGTCGTCGAGGCCGGGTGGATGACGAGCGAGCGGACATCGCCGATGTTCGCGACGAGGGAGTGGAGCTCGAGGGCGTCGACGAACGCGACAGCGGCATCGTAGCCGCCGGCGATGTCGAAGGCGAGGACCGATCCGACGCCCTGCGGCAGGTACGTCTTCGCCCGGTCGTGCCACGGGCTGGATTCGAGGCCGGCGTAGGCGACGCGCGTGACCTGGTCGTGGCCTTCGAGGTAGGCGGCGACCCGCTCGGCGTTCGCGACGTGGCGTTCGATGCGCAGGCTCAGCGTCTCGAGACCCTGGGCGATGAGGAAGGCGTTGAACGGGCTGACGGCGGGACCGAGGTCGCGCAGCAGCTGGACGCGGAGTTTGAGGCCGTAGGACACGTTCGCCCCGAACGCGGAGTCCGCGCCGAGGTCACGGGCGTAGACGAGACCGTTGTACGACTCGTCGGGGGTGTTGAAGCCGGGGAAGCGCTCGGGGTGGGCACCGTAGTCGAAGGTGCCGCCGTCGACGACGACGCCGGCGATCGCGGTGCCGTGGCCGCCGAGGTACTTCGTCGCGGAGTGGATGACGACGTCGGCGCCGTGTTCGATCGGGCGCACGAGGTAGGGGGTGGCAAGGGTGTTGTCGACGACGAGCGGCACCCCGGCGGCGTGGGCGATGTCGGCGACCGCGGTGATGTCGAGGACGTCGGAGCGGGGGTTGGAGACCACCTCGGCGAAGAAGAGCTTCGTGTTGTCTTCGACGGCGTCGCGCCAGGCGTCGAGGTCGTCGACGTCGACGAAGGTCGTGGAGATGCCGAGCTTGCGCAGGGTGACGTCGAGGAGGTTGTACGTGCCGCCGTAGAGGCTCGAGCTGGCGACGATGTGGTCACCGGCTTCGGCGATGTTCGCGATCGCGAGGAACTCGGCGGACTGGCCGGAGGCGGTGAGCACGGCGTGGACGCCGCCTTCGAGGTCGGCGATCCGGTTCTCGACGACCTCGGTCGTCGGGTTGGTGATGCGGGTGTAGATCGGGCCGAGTTCGGCGAGGGCGAACCGGTTCTTCGCCTGGTCGTTGTCGGCGAAGACGTACGAGGTCGTCTGGTGGATCGGCAGCGCACGGGAGCCCGTCGCGGGGTCGGGGACCTGTCCGGCATGGATCTGGCGGGTTTCGAATGACTGGGCCATGGCATCTCCTCTGAGTGAGCGGGTGCCTCCACTCTCACCCGTGACCGCCCCTGCTCTGCGCGTTCTCGTCATGGAGCTGTCACCGACCGTCATCTGCCGTCATGTGGCCGACCTCACCGAGGCGGCCCCGTCACCGGAAGTTGCGGGCCTTTGTCGGCAGCTGGACCTCGAGCGGGACGAGCTTGTGCGCATAGAGGCTCACGACGTCCCCGCCGCGCTGGATGAGCCCGGTGACGACGAGGGCGTTGCGGGAGGTCGCGACCGACCGGAACCGCTTCATCAGCCCGGCGGTGGCGACGACATTGAGCATCCCGAACTCGTCCTCGAGGTTGATGAAGGTGATCCCCGAGGCGGTCGCCGGGCGCTGCCGGTGGGTGACGAGGGCGGCGACGGTCATCCGCTTGCCGTCGGGAGCGGCGGCGGCATCGGCGGTCGAGGCGTACCCGCGTTCGCGCAGCGACTGCCGGAGGATCTCCGTGGGGTAGCCGTCGACGGTGATCCCGGTGGAGAAGAGCTCGGCCAGGGTCGTCTCGAAGGCGTCCATCGTCGGCAGGGCCGGGGCGTGGGAGACGGCGCCCGTGCCCGGCAGCACGCCCGGATGGGATCCGGCGACTCCCCCGGCCAGCCACAGCGCCTGCCGCCGGTCGAGGTCGAAGCCGGACAGGGCCCCGGCGGTGGCGAGTCCTTCGAGGGCCTGCTTCCCGATGCCGGTGCGTTCGGCGAGGTCGGCCACCGAGGCGAACGGCGCATGTTCGCGTTCGGCGACGATCACCTCGGCGAAGGAGCCGACGTGGGAGACCGAGTCGAGACCGAGCCGGATCCCCAGCTCCCCGGTCTCCGTGGCCTCGAGGTCGGTGCCGGCCGAGGAGCGGCGGAGGTCGACGGGCAGGATCGGCACCGCGTGCCGGCGGGCGTCGGCGATGAGCGACTGCGGGGAGTAGAAGCCCATCGGCTGGGCACGCAGCAGGCCCGCGGTGAACGCTGCATGGTGATGGTATTTGAACCATGCGGACTGGTAGACGAGGTTGGCGAAGCTGATCGCATGCGATTCGGGGAACCCGTAGTTCGCGAACGCCGCGATCGTGTCGAAGATCTTCTCCGCGGTCTCCGCGTCGACGCCGCGCTCCTGTGCCCCGGTGCGGAACTTCTCCGCGAGCTCGGCCATCCTCCGCTGCGAGCGGCGCGAGCCCATCGCCTGCCGCAGCCGGTCGGCGTCGGCCCCGGAGAAGCCGCCGACGTCGATGGCCATCTGCATGAGCTGCTCCTGGAACAGCGGGACCCCGCACGTCTTGGCCAGGGACTTCTCGAGCAGCGGGTGGAGGTATTCGACCGGGTCGAGTCCCTGCCGTCGCCGGATGTAGGGGTGGACCGACCCGCCCTGGATGGGGCCGGGGCGGATGAGCGCGACCTGGACGGCGAGGTCGTAGAACTCGCGCGGTCGCAGCCGGGGCAGGGTTGCGAGCTGGGCGCGGGACTCGACCTGGAAGACGCCGACGGCGTCGGCCCGGCAGAGCATCTCGTACACCCGCGGGTCCTCATCGTCGATGAGGGCGCGGTCGATGCGCTCCCCGGTGTGCCGGTCGACGAGGTCGACCATTTCGTGGAGGGCGGTGAGCATCCCGAGGCCGAGGAGGTCGAATTTGACGAGGTCCATCGCCGCACAGTCGTCCTTGTCCCATTGGACGACGGTGCGATGGTCCATCGTCGCGTGTTCGATGGGCACGACCTCGCCGATGGGGCGATCGGCGAGGATCATCCCGCCGGAGTGGATGCCGAGGTGGCGGGGTGAGCCGAGCAGGTCACCGGCGACGTCGATGACCTGGGCCGGCACCGGGGAGTCCGCGGCCTCGGGCAGGGTCGACCAGCGGTTGCTCGCCTTCGAGAACGCGTCCTGCTGCCCCGGGGCGAAGCCGAGGCTGAAGGCGGCGTCGCGGATCGCCGACTTCGCGCGGTAGGTGATGACGTTGGCGACCTGGGCCGCCCGCTCCCGCCCGAAGTGGTCGTAGACGTACTGGATGACCTCCTCCCGCCGGCCCGATTCGATGTCGATGTCGATGTCGGGGTAGCCCTTGCGGTCCGGGGAGAGGAAGCGGTCGAAGAGGAGGTTGTGCTTGACCGCGTCGACGGCGGTGATGTCGAGGACATAGCAGACCGCGGAGTTCGCCGCCGATCCCCGGCCCTGGCAGAAGATCGCCTCCCGATGGCAGAAGCTCGTGATGTCGTGGACGATGAGGAAGTACCCGCAGAACCCGAGCCGGGCGATCATGTCCATCTCCCGGTCGAGCTGCTCCCAGGCGCGCGGATGCTCCGCCCGCGTCCCGTAGCGGGCGAGACCGCAGTCGGTGACGAGCTCCCGCAGGTACTCCTCGGCCTCACGGTCATCGGGCATCGGCGCCTTGGGCAGTTCGGGGCGGGCCGAGCTCAGGGTGAACGCGCACTCCTCGCCGATCCGCACGGCCCCGTCGAGGGCAGCCGTGGGGAACTGCGCCGCCATCTCCTCTCCTGTGTGGATCCGGCCCGCCGCCGTCGCCGGCAGCCACCCGGCGAGGTCGTCGAGGGAGCGCCGCGACCGCACGGAGGCCCGCACCTGCGCCGAGCGCCAGTGCGCCCGCGTGGCGAAGTGGACGTTGCTGCTGGCCGCGGTCGGCAGTCCCGTCCGGGCGGCCAGGTCGGCCAGGTGACGCAGCCGCTCGTCGTCGTCCGGGGTGCCGTCGCGGCTGAGTTCGACCGCGACGCGGTCGGGGCCGAAGAGCGCGCTCAGCCGCCGCAGGGCGCCCAGCCCGCCGTCGGGGTCGCCCAGCGCCTGACGCAGGGGGCCCTTGCGGCAGCCGGTGAGGATCATCCAGTCCGCACTGGCCGCGGCGAGCTCCTCGAGGTCGAAGACGGGGCGGTTCTTCTCCCCGGCGAGGTTCGCCTGCGTGATCGCCGCCGAGAGGCTGCGGTAGCCTGCGACCCCGCGGGCGAGGACGAGCAGGTGCGTGGCCTCGGGGTCGGTCTGGCCGGGGATCTTCTCTCTCAGCCCGAGGGAGAGCTCGGCACCGAAGACGGTGGGCAGTCCCGCCTCGGCGGCGGCATGGGCGAAGCGGACGGCTCCGTAGAGTCCGTTGTGGTCGGTCAGGGCCATCGCGGACAGGCCCGCGGCGGCACCGGCGGTGACGAGGTCCTCGGGGTCGGAGGCGCCGTCGAGGAAGCTGAACTGGGAGTGGACGTGCAGCTCCGCCCATGGTCGGGTCGCCGAGGGCAGGAGGATCGGGCCGCCGACGCCGTTCGAGCTGTCTCCGAGGGCGCCCGGGTAGCGGGCGAGGCCGTCGGGGCCGCGCGGACCGACGGAGACCGGGTAGCGGTCCGGGCGGGAGAAGGCCGGGGCGTCGGAGCCGTCGGCGTGCTTGTCGACCGGGGTGCGGTTCGAACCGGAGGGATTCGGCGCGCCGTCTGCCTGCGTGCCGCCGGTCGGTGTGCCGCCTGCCCGAGTGCCGCCGGTCTGTTTGCCTTCGAGACGTCGGGCGAGCTCCGACCACGGGGTGCGCGGGTTCGAGAAGCCCATCAGCGGTACCGTCCCGTGAGATACCACTGGCCGGATTCGCGGCTCAGCAGCAGCGCCTGACCGGACTCCGTGACGACCTGCAGCCGCGTCCGGTACGTCGACCGGGACGGATCCCACCACCCGGATTCGATCGGCCACGATCCGGAGAAGTCGACGATCGCCTCGGTGGTCCCGGTCGGGAAGCGGATCGTCTGCGGGGCGGCGCCGAGGCCTGCGGGACGCGCCTCGACGGGGAGGCCTCCGGCGGCGAGCACATCGACGGCGACCCGGTCGACGGTCGTCGGCCGCGGGGTGCCCAGCGACCCCGGCCAGGGGGCCTGCGGGTCCCGGGCCGGGGCGGCGGTCTGCTGCCACGGGGTCCAGAGGTTCGTCTCGGCCGGATCCCAGCCGCCCTGCAGCCGGGGCACGAGGACCGCGTCGGGGCCGAAGAGGCCCTGCAGGCGTTCGAGGGTGTGGGTGATCTGCCCCGTGTTCTCGTCGAAGAGGCTCTTCGTCGCGCCCACCGGTGTCGTCAGCTCCGCGGCGATGAGGCCGAGCGCGGTGATCCCCTCCTCGGAGAAGTCCTCGGGATCGGGACCGGGGTCATCGCCGCTGTCGGTCGGGCCGCCGCCGATGTTTCGGCCACCGCCGACGGTCCTGCCTCCGCCGACGCTCCGGCCTCCGGTACCGGGACGGCCGAGGCCGGCCAGCCAGCCTTCGGCCTGCCACCGCAGCCGGTCGGCGATGGCGTTCTCGGTCATGTCCTCGATGCGCCATGTGCGCCGCGAGGAGCGGTCGCCGGCGGCGCGGAGGTCGATGGTGATCTGCGTGCACACGAGGCCTCTCGCACGCACCCGGGTCAGCAGGTCCGCGGCGAGCTGCCGGGCGAGGAAGCCGAGGGTGTCGCTGCGGGTGGTGGGGACGTCGAGGACGCTCTCGACCTGGAGGTCCTCCGTGCGGAGGTGATCGCGCAGGGGCCTGTCGGGACGGCCCGAGGCGAGGTCGTGGGCGCGCCGGCCGGCAGTGCCGAACCGGGACATCACATCGGTCGCGTCGAGGGCGGCCAGGGCGCCCAGACTCCGCAGCCCGAGGTGGACGAAGACGTCGATGAGGTCGGTCCAGCTCTCCCCGGTGACCTCGAGGGCGGTGATCGGCTGGGCGCTGAGGAACGCCACGGTCTCCCCCGGCGGGACACGGGTGGCCCTGCCGGCGGCGATCCGGGCGGCGAAGACGGTGTCGGCGATGCCGGGGAAGAACTCCCAACCGGTCGTCGCGACGAGCGCGGAGATCAGGGCCTCGACGGCGGCGGCTTCGTCGGCATAGCCGTGCCGCAGGGCGTCGAGGGGAACGGCGAGGGTCCCCGGAGCGAGCAGGGTGAACCGGGCGACGAGGTCTTCGAGCGCCTCCACCCCGGCCGAGAAGTGCCGGTTGTCGACGTCTTCGTCCCACACGAGGATCTGCGCCTCGGGACAGCGGAAGCCCGCGGCGCGCTTGTTGCTGCCCACGGCGATGCCGGCGGCCCGGGCCGGAGCATTGGCGGCGATGACCTTGCCGGCGTGGAGGACGGCGACCGGGGTGCCGGGACTGAGGTCATGCTCGATGCCAGCGGCCACCGCCGGCCAGTCGGGGACGGTGAGGACGAGGGTCCGCGTATCAGCTGACACTGCGGATCACCGGTCTCTGCTCGGGGCCGCGCCCGACGTCTGGTTCGGCATCCGCCCCAGGCGTCGGCACGGCATCCTGCCCGGCGGAGGCCGGCGCAGGCGTGCCCTCGGGTCCCGGGAGGAGGAAGCGGTGGACTCCGGTCTGCGAACGGGCTTCGACGAGGCACGAGCGCAGTCGGCCGTGCCCGTGATCGGTGCCCGACCAGTGGACGTCGGTGATCTCGATCTGCTCCGTGCTCCCCTGCAGCGGTGCGAGGCTGATGAAGCTCATCTTCCTCTCGCGCACCTTGGCCAGCAGGCGGGCGCGCTCGCCCGCGCTCGGCTGGTAGGCGGGATCGACGAGGAGGATGTCGAAGGATTCGATGAGGATCGAGGCCACCCGCAGCCAGTCCTGCGGCGGGGTGACGAGATTGACGAAATGGTCGAGGTCGACGCCGAGGTCGGCGATCGAGGACACCGCCGGTTCGCCGAGGCCGATGCCGGCGCACCACTTCTGCTCCCGGGTGGACTCGGCGATCGTCGCGAGAGCGCAGCTGAGCGACTGTCCGCCGGTCAGGGACACGATCTCCCCGCGCGGCAGACCGCCGCGACGGAAGATCGGCGCGAGCACAGGATGCACGGGCCGAGACGGATGGCCGTCGAACAGGGACGTTGCCGTGGAGATCCCCATCTCCCGGCTGAGCTGTTCGACGAGTGGTGCAGCGGACATGACATCTATTATCGAACTAGTGTTCGAAATAGGCAACATTCAGGCGGCAGCTGCGTTCGCTCGGGCGTGTCGCATCTTCGGCAGATACGGAATATACGGGTCCATACGGACCCGAGCACTGAGCACCAGGATCCGGGCGACTGCCCGCCCCCCGCCTCACTCGGGCAGTGCCGGGGCTTCCTTCGTCGTGAACGACACCGTGATCCACGCGTGCGGGTCGTCGCCGCCGAGGCGCGCCTCGGCCTCATCGCGGATGCGATCCCAGTCCTCGAGCGGGCGGGGAGGCAGACCGCGGGGAACATAGAAGACGATCTCGATCGTCCGCGCACGCCCCTGAGCCGTCGCATACACCCGGAAGTCGTCGAAGCCCTCGGCCGCGCAGATGTCTCGGGCGACCGCCTCGGCGTCCTTCCGCAGCGCGGGCGGGGTGACGAGGGAGACCTGGGCCAGGGCGCGGCGCGCCGTCGACAGCGGCACGGGGATGAGGACGGCGGCGACGACGGTGAGGACGGCCGGGTCGACGTAGGGCATGAGCCAGGCGGCGTCGGTGCCGTCGATGAGCATGCCGATGATGAACGCGATGAGCAGGGCGCCGGTGACGCCGCCGGCCATGATCCAGCCCTTGACGTCCATCGCGACGAACTCGGAGCCGATCCGCCGGTTCGCCCGGTGTTCGAGGGTGCCCATGACGGCGGTGATGAGGACGACGACCGCGGCATAGACGACGGCGGGGCCGAAGTCGACCGGGCGCCCGCCGCTGAGCAGCGCCGAGACCGCTTGGAACAGGGCGTAGGCGGCCACGCCCATCATGAGCACCGAATTGATGAGGAGGACGATCGGCTCGAAGTGCCAGAATCCCATCGTGAACGCGTTCTGCGTGCGCAGCGACAGTCGGTTCGTCACCGACCGAGAGATGAGACCGGCCACGGTGAGCGAGACGATCGACATCACCGCGTCCATGAGGGAGAAGACGCCGTCGAAGAGGATCGCGAACGACCCGGAGACGAGCCCGAAGCCGATCCCGAGCACGGACACGAGGAGGATCGCGACCAGGGAGACCTTGAGTGCCTGCTGTTCGGTGCGCATGTGACGGTGGGTCCCTTCACCTCGGCGGATGTCCGATCTCCATCCTAACGAGCGCCGAGGCGGTCGTCCGTCCGCACCGGACCGCCCCGCCCCTCCGGCCCGCACCCGCCCGCTGCGTCACCGCGGAGGACGGGTCCGTCAGGGCGCACTGTCCCCACGGGGACGTTTCGTTTGCGCCCGGCACGGTCTAGGCTCAGGGCATGAACGCCTCCGACTACGTGACCGCGACCCGCACGTCCTATGACGCGATCGCCAAGACCTACACGGACTGGGTCTCCGCCGAGCTCACCGCCAAGCCCCACGATCGCGCCGTTCTCGGCGCCTTCGCCGAACTCGTCCTTGCCACCGGGCACCCCGAGACCCTCGACCTCGGCAGCGGACCGGGCCGGATCACGGCGTTCCTCACCGGGCTCGGCCTCGACGCGACCGGACTCGACCTCTCCCCGGAGATGATCGCCGCCGCCCGCAGCCTCTACTCCGATCTCGAGTTCACGACCGGATCGATGACGTGCCTGCCGTATCCGGCCAGCAGCTTCTCCGGCCTCGTCGCGTGGTACTCGATCATCCACATCCCCGATGACGACCTCGATCAGGTCTTCGCCGAGGCGGCGCGGGTGCTCCGTGCCGGCGGGTACTTCCAGCTCGCCTTCCAGCTCGGCGACTCCGTCGACCACTTCTCCGACCTCGCCGGGTTCGACGTCGACCTCGACTTCCACCGCCGCAGCCTCGACGACGTCCTCGAGCGCCTCCGGCCCCACGGCTTCTCCCCTGTCACCCAGCTCGAACGCGAACCTGACGCCGCCGGCCGCTTCCCCGAGTCGACCAGGCAGGGATATCTCCTCGTGCGCCGGGACTCCGCTGACCGCCTCGGCGAGGATCATTACTGACCGGGGTGAGATGATGGCTGTCATATGAGCATCGACATCGTCTTCCACACCCCCGAGATCCCCGGCAACACCGGCAACGCAATCCGCCTGGCCGCCGTCACCGGGGCTCACCTCCACCTCGTCGAACCGCTCGGCTTCGATCTCACGGACGCGAAGCTGCGGCGGGCGGGCCTCGACTACCACGATCTCGCCCATGTCACGGTCCATCCCGATCTCGACCACCTGTGGGAGGTCCTCGGCGACCGGCGGGTCATCGCGTTCACGACGCACACGTCCGACTCCTTCGCCGAGGTCGCCTACGAGGACGGCGACGTCCTCCTCTTCGGTCAGGAGTCGACGGGGCTGCCCGATGCCGTCGTCGACGATGACCACGTCAACCTGCGGGTGCGGATCCCGATGCTGCCGGGCCGGCGCTCCCTCAACCTCGCGAACTCCGCCTCGATCGCCGTCTACGAGGCATGGCGTCAGCGCGGATACGCGGGCGCGTAGACTTCTCGTCGACAGTTTTTCCCGAAAGGACCACCATGACCGCCAAGTTGCTCACCATCGCCGGCTCCGACGTCTCCGGCGGGGCCGGACTCGAAGCCGACCTGAAGATG
Source organism: Brevibacterium sp. NPDC056726 (assembly GCF_042790515.1). Lineage (NCBI taxonomy): Bacteria > Bacillati > Actinomycetota > Actinomycetes > Micrococcales > Brevibacteriaceae > Brevibacterium > Brevibacterium sp. NPDC056726. Next base: position 176,268 of record NZ_JBHTYZ010000004.1, read on the forward strand.
TTCGAGGAGTACGGTGCCTTCGGCACTGCCGTCGTCACCTGCATCGTCACCTTCGACCCGGAGGACTCGTTCAACCACGCGATCGACTTCATCGAGCCTGAGGTCGTCAATCGCCAGCTCGCCTCGGCACTCGCGATCCACCGCTTCGACGCGATCAAGTCGGGCATGCTCGGCTCCGTCGACTCCGCCCTCGTCCTCGCCGAGGACCTCAAGGACAATCAGCTGCCGTACGTCTTCGACCCCGTCCTCGTGTGCAAGGGCTCCGGGTCGATGGTCGACCTCCGGGATCTCTTCGTCGAGAACCTCGTGCCCCTGGCCACCGTCATCACCCCGAACCTCGAGGAGGCGGCCGTGCTCGCCGGCATCGACCCCATCGACTCCGTCGAGGGCATGATCGAGGCCGCGCAGATCATCCACGGGCAGGGAGCTCAGAACGTCGTCGTCAAGGGCGGAGCGCGCCTGGCCGGTGAGGACGCCATCGACATCCTCTTCGACGGGCAGACCGTGACGACCCTGCGCTCGCGCAAGGTCAACGACAAGCTCGTCAACGGCGCCGGCTGTTCGTTCGCCTCGTCGATCGCCGCCGGGATCGCCACGGGCCTGTCGATCCCCGATGCCGTCGTCAAGGCCAAGGAGACCGTCGCCCACGGGATCGCGGCGAGCCTGGACAACGCGACCGGCGTGTCCTCGCTCCTCCACCCGGCCGCCCGCACGACGCCGTCGGCCGAGGTCGCCGTCACCGTCTCCTGACCCTCACCGCGCCCGGGGCGTCCCTGCGGGGACGCCCCGGGATGCGAAACTGCCCCGCACACCTGATGGTGTGCGGGGCAGCTTGTTCGCGGTGGGAACCGCGAGGGGGATCAGCGCTTGCCGAAGCCCTTGTAACGGTCCTTGAACTTCTCGACGCGGCCCGCGGAGTCGAGGATGCGCTGCTTGCCCGTGTAGAACGGGTGCGAAGCGCTGGAGATCTCGACGTCGATGACGGGGTAGGTGTTGCCGTCTTCCCACTCGATCGTCTTGTCGCTCTTCGCGGTCGAGCGCGTGAGGAACTTGGTGCCGGACGCGAGGTCGTTGAACACGATCGGCGCGTATTCCGGGTGGATGTCCTTCTTCATATTCTTACCTTTGCTGAATCCGCTCAGGCGCCTGGTATGGGTTCGACCCATCCGCCAGTGCCCGAATTCGTCTGCTGAAAACGCTTCGCGCCGTAGGAACCGGACGCGAACCGACAGTCCAGTCTAACCGACGCACGCTCCCAATGCGATTCGACACCGGTCTCCTAGACTGTGGTCATGAACACTGCCCTCCCCACCCGATCCCGTCTCAGCGCGCAGTTCGACGTGCGCCCCGCCGCTCAGGCACCCGAGCTCATGGCCGCCCCGACGGCCGCGGCACTGCCGACGGTCACCGGTGACGTCGAGGTCTTCGCGATCGATCCCGAGATCGCCGACACCGCGGCCCTCCTCTCAGCGACCGGGCTGGGCCCGGAGACCTCGGCGAACTGCGTCCTCGTCGCCGGTGCCCGCTCGGGCGAGGAGCGGATCGCCGCCTGCCTCGTCCTCGCCGACACTCGAGCCGACGTCAACAAGCGCGTGAAGAAGCTCCTCGACGTCCGCAAGGCCTCGTTCCTGCCGATGGATCGGGCCGTCGGCGAATCCGGGATGGAGTACGGCGGCATCGGCCCGATCGGCCTGCCGGACACCTACCGGATCCTCATCGACTCCCGCGTCGCCGAGGCCGATGAGCTCATCATCGGCTCCGGCATCCGCGGGTCGAAGCTCTTACTCTCCGGTGCGGCACTCGCGTCCCTGCCGGGCGCCGAGGTGATCGAGGGCCTGGCGACCACCATCGCCTGAGAACGGCGCCCGGACTCACCCGGCAGCGCCAGGTCTGGCCCCGCGCCGTCCGCTTCTGCTCAGTCGAGTTCAGTTCAGTCGAGTTCTGCCCGTTCGAGGCCGGCCCGGTCGAGGACGAACTCGATGAGCGGACCGTAGAGGTAGGGGTCGACGTCGTCATCGAGGGGCACGACCGTCTCCATGGCGCCCTGGGCTTCGGCGACGAAGAGCGCCGGATCGTTGCAGTCGGCATAGCCGACGGTGCGCAGACCCCGCGCCGAGGCGGCCCCGGCCCAGCCGTGGTCGGCGACGATGAGGTCGGGCAGCGGCTCGCCCCGGCGGGCGAGGTCGTCGAGCAGTGTCTGCATCGGTTCGGCGAGATGCGTGTGCGGGGTGCCGCCGTGGAGCTGCCAGACCCAGACCCGGTCGATCTCGCGCAGGTCGCCGCCGAGTGCGGGCAGCGGGACCGAGGACGACTGCCGCACGATCACGGCCCCGCGCTCCTCAGCCGCCTCGGCGATGGCCATATGGACAGGCAGGAGGCCTGCGGGGTGGCCGGTGGCGAAGAGGATCCGTCCCCCGGCCCGGGCGACGTCGCCGATGGCGGCCGCGAGTCGTTCGAGGGCGTCGATGCAGCGCTCGGTCGAGATCGTGTCGACCCCGTGGGTGAAGTCCTTCTCCGGGCGTAGGCCCGCGCGCTCGACCATGAGCGCGAAGACGGAGTCGAAGTCCCAGTCCGCGGTGAGGCTCACCCCGAAGTCGAACTGGCGCTCTCCGGCGAGGAAGCGCCGCATGTGGTCGAGGTTGTTGTCCCGCGGTGTCGCCACCTCCCCCGTGATGCGTCCGGTCTCCAGGGCTTGGGCTAGGGTCGTGCGGTCCACTGATCTCCTCATACGGGGCGGCTGTGCTGCCACAGCGCCGGTCTCTCCGCCATCGCCAGTCGGTTCTCGGCAACGGCTCCCACAACTCTATACAGTCCCGCGACCACCCAGCCCCCGCACGCCCGTGAGGACGGGGGCACAGACGGGTGTTCCCGAGGTGTTCACACAGAAGACATATGCCTCGAGCGCTGAGGAGGGCCACCGAGGCCAGTCAACAAGGGACCTCCTCAACCGGGCGGAGTGCGCGTACCCTGGTGGCATGAGCTCAGCGATGCGCGTCATCAGTGATCCGGCGGCTTGGCTCGAGCGCGCCTTCGCCGCTCCCGACGAGGACGTCATCCTCGTCAGCCCTCACCTCGCCCGCAACTTCGGTGAGCGCATCGCCGAGGCGGCCGCAGGCTCCCCGCGGACGTGGGCGGTGGTGACGACGATCGATCCCGTGGCCGTCGCCGGCGGGTATCTCTCGGTCGACGGTCTGCAGCTGCTCGTCGACACCGGAGTCCAGATCCAGCATGTCGACCGCCTGCGCACGCACTGCTTCTTCGTCGGCCGTCGCGCCCTGCTCGGGTCGCCGAACCTCGGTGCCGCTGCCCCCGGTGCGGCCTACCTCGCTGAGGACGAGTCCCAGTCCGGTGAGCTCGCCGTCGAACTCACCGACGACGACCTCGCTGCGGCGTGGCGGGAGATCGCGGCGCTGCGCTCCGTCGTCGTCGATGCCCGCGACCTCATCTGGCTGCGGGAGCAGGCCGGTCGCTGAGCGCGGGGCACGCCCGCTAGACCACCGCTCCGCCGGCACGCTTCGTCACCGTCAGCAGCATCTCCTTGGCGCTCATGCGGATCTCGCGCGGTCCGTCCCCGAGGGTGAGGTCGACGTCGTCGGCGATGAGCCGCGAACCGGTGAGGTCGACGCCGAAATGGGAGAGGTTCCGCTCCCCCGCGTTGTCGAGGACGATCCGGATCCGCTCGGGAGGAGCCGCCGGCAGCCCGAGTGGTTCGGTGATGTCGAGGCCGTGGATGACATCGTGGCTGAGCGCGCCGACGACGCCGCCTCCCGGTGGCCGCCAGTCGGTGTCGATGTTGTTCCGCAGGACAGCGAGCAGCTGCGCATCCGAGAGCGACTCCGTGTCGGCTCTCGCCCTCCGATCGGCGAACCGATCGAACCGGAAGCCGTTGCTCACCACGCCGAAGAGGAACTGGGGCACACTGAGCCGGAAGGGCATCGAGAGGTGAGCGGCGACCTCTCTCACCCGCCACCCCGCGCAGAGCGAGGGCGTCGCCCACTGCTCCTCGGTGAGGCCGGCGAGGAGATCGGTCAGCCGGGTGCGTTCGGCAGTGGTCTCACTGCGGATGAGCTTCTCATTCATGTTCTCAGTCATACTCCTGATACGGATGAGGGGCGCTCGATTCATCGCTCCGGGGAAAGGTTTCTTCCGCTGAATCCATCTGTCCTGGTCACCGGCGTCCCGGCGGCACCGAGCCCGGCTCGAGGCGCAGCGGCAGCCCGAACTCCGCAAACCGGTCACCGGTTCCGAGGAACGTGACGATCTCGGCGATCGCCCCGTCACGGATCTCGGGGACGACGAGCGCGAACGGGTGGAGCACATCACCCTCACGGCGGTACTGCCCGAACCCGGCCGTGCCGTTGATCGGCACCCGCAGGAGACGATCGCCGACGCAGGCATCGGCGGCGGCGAAGACAGCCAGGAACTCCTCACGACTCTCAAGCCGCCACGCGAACGGCGGCATCGACATCCGCAGGTCCTCCCGGAGCACACGTTTGAGCCCGCCGACGTCGTGGGCCTCGAAGGCGGCGACGTAGTCGTCGAGCAGTCGCTGCTGGTCGGGATCGGCGAGGGACTGCTGGGCGAGGGGTTCGGGCGCCGCCGCGGACAGGCGCGCTCGGGCCCGCTGGAGGGCGCTGTTGACGGCGGGCACGCTCGTGTCGAGGATGTCGGCGGTCTCGGCGGCGTCGAAGCCGAGCACCTCCCGCAGGAGGAGGGTCGCGCGCTGGCGCGGCGCCAGACACTGGAGGGCGGCGACGAAGGCGAGCCGCACCGACTGCCGTTGGGCGACGATGTCGGCCGGATCGTCGGCGCAGATCACCGCGGCGTCGGGCATCGGCTCGACGAAGCGATCGGCGGGCAGCGGCTCTCCGAGGTCAGCGGAGTCGGCGCGGGTGCGGGCGGGACCGAGATCGACAGCGAGTTCCCGGCGCGCGGCGCTGCGGGCGAGGTCGATGCAGATGTTCGCAGCGATCCGGTGCATCCACGTCGAGAGCTGCCCCCGGGCGGGATCGAAGCGGTCGAGAGCACCGTGTGCGCGGATGATCGTCTCCTGCACGGCATCGTCGGTGTCGGCGGCACTGCCGAGCATCCGGTAGCAGAATGCGGTGAGCCTGCCCCGCATCGCCTCGAGGTCGTCGACGGTCGGTGTGACGGACGTCATGGCGTCATTGTCGCACGCCCGCTGGCTCACCGTCCCTGCAGGGCGAAGCACGTGACCGCCGAGGCGGCGGCGACGTTGAGGGAGTCGACTCCCCCGCTCATCGGGATCATCACCGTCGAATCGGCCGCGGCGATCGTCGCCCTGGCCAGACCGTCGCCTTCCGTGCCGAAGACGACGGCGGTGCGCTCCGGGGCGGTGGCCGCGAACTCCTGGATCGAGACCGAGTCCTCGTCGAGGGCGAGGGCGGCGACGTGGAAGCCGAGCTCCCGCAGGGTCGCCACCCCGCCCGGCCAGGGGTCGATGCGCGTCCACGGCACTTGGAAGACCGTGCCCATCGACACCCGGATCGACCGGCGGTAGAGGGGGTCGGCGCACCGCGGCGTGACGAGCACGGCATCGACGCCGAAGGCCGCGGCGGAGCGGAAGATCGCGCCGACGTTCGTGTGGTCGACGACGTCCTCGATGACGACGACCCGGCGGGCCTCGGCGAGCAGATCAGCCAGTGCGGGCAGGGCCGGGCGCTCCATCGCCGCGAGTGCCCCGCGGTGGAGGTGGAAGCCGGTGAGCGCCTCGACGGCGGCGTCGGTGCCGATGTGGATCGGGGCGTCATTGCCGGCGATGAGATCGGCGAGGTCGAAGAGCCATTTCGGGCTCGTCAGATACGACCGCGGTGCCATGCCCGCGGCATGGGCCCGGCGGATGATCTTCGAGGATTCGGCGATGAAGAGACCCTCGGCCGGTTCGCGGACGCTGCGCAGGGCGACGTCGGTGAGGTTCGTGTAATCCGACAGCGCCTCACCCGCAGCACCGGTGGCCCGAGCACCCCCGCCGACCTCGGCGGCGTCGAAGAAGTCCAGGCGGCCGGCGGCGATCCCGAGTTCCGCGGCCCGTGCGATGATCTGCTCCCGAGTCAGCGGAGCCTTCGCTGGAGTGTTCACTGCCTGTCCCCCAACTCAGCGCCGCTCACAGCGTGAGGATCCGCACGATCGCGACGATGCCGAGGACGACGATGACCGCCCGCAGCAGACTCGGGGAGAACTTCCGTCCCACCCGGGCCCCGATGTAGCCGCCGATGAGCGAGCCGACTGCCACGCAGACGACCGCCGTCCAGTTGATCCGGTCGTGACCGACGATGATGTACGTCGTCGCCGAGACGGTGTTGACGACGAGGACGAGGACGTTCTTCAGCCCGTTGAGCCGCTGCAGGTCGTCGGTGAGGATGAGCCCGAGCAGCGCGACGAGGATGATCCCCTGCGCCGCGGCGAAGTATCCGCCGTAGATGGCGGTGAGGAAGATGATGATGAGCGCGACCGTGTACTTCGCCGGTCCCAGCCCCGCACCCGAGCCGTCGAGCGCGGTGGGGGCGACGGCCACCTCGGTGGCCTCCCGTCGCAGCGCCCGCTCCTTGAGGTACCGGGAGAGATAGGGCTGGCCGACGACCATGACGAGGGCGAGGACGAGGAGGATCGGCACGATCGTCTCGAACGCGTCCTCGGGCAGGTGGAGGAGCAGATACGCGCCGAGGAGAGACCCGGCCAGGGAGGCCGGAACGAACCCGGCGAACCGCTTCCACTGCCCCTTGAGCTCCTCCCGGTACCCGAACGACGAGGCGATGTTGCCGGGGACGAGGCCCACGGCATTGCTCATCGTCGCGACCACCGGGGGCACCCCGAAGGCGACGAGGACGGGGAACGTGATGAGCGTCCCGGATCCGACGACGGCATTGATCCCCCCGGCGCCGATGCCGGCGAGGATGATGAGTGCGATCTGCCAGATCTCCACGCTGTCAGCCGCGGTTCAGGACTGGGAGCGCGCGTGGAAGCGATCGCCGTCGCGGGTGAGCTTGACGTCGAGGCCGAAGGTCTCCGAGAGGTTGGCCGCCGTGAGCGTCTCATCGAGCGGACCCGCCGCGACCGCCTTCCCGCCGCCGAGAAGGAGCGCGTGGGTGATGCCCACAGGAATCTCCTCGACGTGGTGGGTGACCATGATCGTCGCCGGAGCCCACTTCGAGGAGAGGATCTCCGTGAGCGCGCTCAGCAGCTCCTCGCGGCCGCCGAGGTCGAGGCCGGAGGCAGGTTCGTCGAGGAGGAGGAGTTCGGGGTCGGTCATGAGCGCACGGGCGATCTGGACGCGCTTGCGCTCGCCTTCCGAGAGGGTGCCGAAGGTGCGCTCGGCGAGGTGGGTGATGTTGAAGGCCGCGAGCAGGTCCTTGGCACGGTCGATGTCGGTCTCGTCGTACTGCTCTACCCAGCGACCGGTGACGCCGTAGGCCGCGGTGAGCACGGTGTCGAGGGCGGCTTCGGAGTTCGGGATGCGCCCGGCCAGCGCGGTCGAGGCGTAGCCGATGCGCGGACGCAGCTCGAAGACGTCGACCCGGCCGAGGCGCTCCTCGAGGATGCCGACCTTGCCCGATGTGGGATGCATGCGTCCTGCTGCGAGTTCGAGCAGCGTCGTCTTGCCGGCGCCGTTGGGGCCGAGGACGACCCAATGCTGGCCTTCGGAGACGGTGAGGGAGAAGTCTCGGAGGAGGAAGCTCTCCCCGCGGCGCACGGACACGGAATCCACAGTCAGCACATCACTCATATCACCCAACTCTATCTCAGCGGTGGGTCTATTCTGGTCCGACATGGACTCACTGCTCGACTCGCTGCTGCTCACGCTCGCCCTCAATCACCGCCTCTCGGGGACCCGCGCCCCCGACGAGGTCAGCACTGCCTTCCTCGACGCCGAGCGTGATGTTCCTCTCATCGTCTCCGATGCCGTCCTGGAGACGCCGAGTCCGACCGGTCTCCTCCTCTTCGCCGCGGCCGCGCAGGCGGCTGGGATCACCCATGCCCGCCTCGCCCTCCACCATCCCTCCCTGCCGCACACCACCCCGCCGGTCGCGAAGGAGGACCGTGCGCGGGTCGGTCGCCATCCGGCCCCGATCGTCCTCCACCGGGGAGCCGATCAGGTGGGGATCATGCTGCTCGGCGCCGAGGCGAACGTCGAGGTCATCGCGTGCCGGGAGTCGGTCTATCGTCCCGTCACCGTCGAGACGCCCGCCGAGGCGCTGCGCCGGCTGCGGCTGCTCGTCATGGAGGGCCTGTCGATCGTCGAGTCGATCGACGTGCCCGAGCAGTGGCGGAGCGCGCCGTGGCGGGACTGGCAGGAGGAGCTGACGGCGACGCACCCGCTGACGACGCTCCTGCCGCTCGACGTCGATTCGCGGGCGATCTTCGCCGCCCTCGACATCCACGCGCGGATGCGCACCGTCCTCGCCCCGGCCACGCTCGACCCGCCGGTCTTCGGCGAGCTGCTCGCACGGCTCCACCCTGCCGCCGCGGACTATGTCACTGCGGTGGCTACGATGAGGGGGTGACTGACTCTCCCGTGCTCGCCGCCCCCGTCCAGCTGCTCGTCATGGACGTCGATTCGACGTTCCTCAACGAGGAGGTCATCGACCTCATCGCCGACCATGCCGGAGTCGGCGCCCAGGTCGCCGATATCACCGAGCGGGCGATGGCCGGTCAGCTCGACTTCGCAGCATCCCTGGCGGAGCGCGTCTCCCTGCTCGCGGGTCTTCCCGTCTCCGTCCTCGACGCGGTGCGGGAGCGGGTGACGCTCACCCCCGGAGCCGCCGAGCTCGTCGCCGCCGTGCAGGCCGCCGGCGGAGTCGTCGCCCTCGTCTCCGGCGGCTTCTCCGCCGTCATCGCCCCGCTCGCTCAGTCCCTCGGCATCACCGAGGTCCACGCGAACGGTCTCGAGGTCAGTGGGGGTCGTCTCACGGGACGCACGCAGGGTCCCGTCATCGACCCGGGGGCCAAGGAGCGGATCTTCACCGAACTCGTCGGCCGATACGACTGCGACCCCGAGCGGACCGTGGCGATCGGTGACGGTGCCAATGACATCGGCATGATCGGCGCGGCCGGGCTCGGGGTCGCATTCTGTGCGAAGCCGGCGCTGAGAGCGGCGGCGGACGTCGCGATCGACACCCGCGATCTCGCCGAGGCGGTCAGATTCCTCGGAACGACATGATCTCGGGGACGGGATAGGCTCCCGGTTCGACATCCCACGACGGCAGGTCGAAGACCGCGAGCGACGAGGGACGGAACGACTCCGGGACTCCGGCGTCGGCGGAGAGGTGACCGACCACCTCGGCGACGGTGGGCTGATGGCCGACGATGTACGCACACGTCGCAGCCGCCGGGATCGATCGGATCGCGTCCATCCAGTCCTCGACTCCCCCACCGTAGAGGGACTCGTCGAGGACGAGTTCGAGGTCGCCGCCGGTCACCCGGTTGACGGCCTCGACGACGGCCTGCCCGGTCTGCGTGGTGCGCCGGGCCGCCGAGGCGATGGCCACCTCAGGTGACCAGCGCTCGGCGATCTCGGCCCCCGCCTCGACGGCTTGGGCCAGACCGGTCGCGCTCAGGGAGCGCTCGAAGTCGGTCGGACCGTTCGGTTCGGCCTTCGCGTGCCGGGCGAGGATGAGGACGGGCATGGTCTCAGGCGCCGGTCGAGTGGAATCCGCCGTCGACGTGGACCATCTCGCCGGTCGTCGCGGGGAACCAGTCGGAGACGAGGGCGACGATGGCCTTGCCGGCCGGCGTCGTGTCCTTCTGGTCCCAGCCGAGCGGGGCGCGCTCGCCCCACATGTCCTCGAGCGTCCCGAAGCCGGGGATCGAGGTCGCCGCCGTCGTCTTCAGCGGTCCCGCGGAGACGAGGTTGACGCGGATGCCCTTGTCGCCGACGTACTTCGCGAGGTAGCGGGCGGTCGACTCGAAGGCGGCCTTGGCCACGCCCATCCAGTCGTAGACCGGCCAGGAGATCGTCGCATCGAAGGTCAGGCCGACGATGCCCGCGCCCGGGTTGAGCACCGGGAGGGCGGCGACGGTGATCGCCTTGAGCGAGTAGGCCGAGACCTGGATGGCGGCCTGCACCGACTCCCACGGGGTGTCGAGGAAGACGCCGCCGAGGGCGTCCTTCGGGGCGAAGGCGATCGCGTGGACGATGCCGTCGATGTTGCCCTCGAGGCGCTCGGGCAGAGCGGCGAGGTCCTCTTCGCTGGTGGCGTCGAGTTCGATGACGCGCGGGGTCACGGGCAGGCGCTCGGCGATGACCTGGGTGATCTTCATCTGGCGGCCGAAGCTCGAGAGGATGACCTCGGCTCCCTGCTCCTGGGCGATGCGGGCGGCGGCGAAGGCGATCGACGCCTCGGTGAGCACACCGGTGACGAGGATGCGCTTTCCGTCAAGAATTCCCATGGTGGTCCTTTCTCAGTCTGTTCTCTGGTGTCAGTGCAGCGCTGGGCTGCTCAGTGTCCGGGGTCAGGGGCTGTTGTCAGTGTCCCATGCCGAGGCCGCCGTCGACGGGGATGACGGCTCCGGAGATGTAGGAGGCGTCGTCGGAGGCGACCCAGCGGACGACGCGGGCGACCTCATCGGCTTCGGCGAAGCGCTTGGCGGGAATCGTCGCGAGGTAGTCCTTCTGCTGCTTCTCGTCGAGCTCATCGGTCATGTCGGTGCGGATGAAGCCCGGGGCGACGACGTTGGCGGTGATGCCGCGGGAGCCGAGCTCGCGGGTGATCGAGCGGGCGAAGCCGACGAGTCCGGCCTTCGACGCCGAGTAGTTCGCCTGGCCGGGGACGCCGTAGAGGCCGGAGACCGAGGAGATGAGGACGATGCGGCCCTTCTTCGCGCGGATCATGTTGGTGATCGCGCGCTTCACGGTGCGGTAGGCGCCGGTGAGGTTCGTGTCGATGACCGCTGCGAAGTCGTCGTCGTCCATGCGCATGAGCAGGTTGTCGCGGGTGATGCCGGCGTTGGCGACGACCACCTCGACGGGTCCGAGCTTCTCTTCGACCTCGCTGAACGCGGCGTCGAGGGATGCGGAGTCGGTGACATCGGCGGCGACGGCCAGGGCGCCGTCGGGGGCATCTCCGTTGCGGGAGGTCACGGCCACCTTGTCGCCGTTGGCGAGGAACTCCTCGGCGATGGTGCGGCCGATTCCGCGGTTGCCTCCGGTGACGAGGACTACACGTGGTTCTGACACGGGACTCTCTTCTGTTGGAACGACAGTACGGAGACCAACCTACCGTGTTTGGTGCGGCCTCGACATGCTCCCACAAACGAAGCGTATGATTTTGTAGGTAGACCCGAGTGAAGAAGGTTATGGCCAAGCACCCGCAGCAGATCACCACAGCAGACACTGCGCTCGACGACGATATGAAGTCGAGGATCATCAAGTATTCGATCACCATGGGGATCCGCACTCTCTGCTTCGTGGCGGCCTATTTCGCGTTCGTCGCCTCGCAGCACGTCCTCATGTGGATCTGCGTCGCCGGCGCCGTGCTCCTGCCCTATCCGGCTGTCATCTTCGCCAACGCCGGACGGGAGCGCTCCCGCGACGACCGCTCGGCCCTCATCGACTCCGCTCCCCTCGACCAGCTGCCGCCCGGCCGGGGCGAGACGATCAGCGGCGACACCCTCGGCGGGGAACCCGGCGATGCGACCGCGAAGGACTCCGGGACCGGGCGCACGCCGCGGGGCGAGACGATCCCCGGGGAGACCGTCGATCCCGAGACCGACACTCCGGGAACCGGCGGTGCCGGGACCGACCCGGGCACCGCCTCGGCGGGTCCGTCTGCGCAGCGATCCCCGCGGACGTCGTCCCCGCGGATGACCGAGAGCGAGCATCACTTCACCGCCGACAGCAACGGCGAGATCGTCGAGGACGACGAGGAGAGCGCGGGTGGCCGACGGTGACCGAGGCACTGCGGTGCTCGGCCAAGGGATGCCGAGCCGATGCGACACGGGCGATCCTGTGGAACAATCCCCGCCTGCACACGCCTGTCAGGCGCAAGGTGTGGCTCGCCTGTGACGAGCACCTCGACCAGCTGCGGGAGTTCCTCACCCTGCGCAGCTTCTATCGCACCGATGTTTCCGTCGACGAGATCCCGGAGGACGCCGGCTGATGGCCCGTTACTCATTCCTCTTCAGTGCCCGGTGGCTCAAATACATCGCGATGACGATCATCGTCGTCATCGCGTGCGTGTTCCTCGCCCTGTGGCAGAAGGACCGCCGCGCCGAACGCCAGGCGGAGATCGACACGATCAACGCCAACTACTCGGCGGCTCCCGTCGACATCTCCGCGGTGCTCCCGTCGACCTCGGCGACGCTGCCGGAATCCGCGGAATGGACGCCGGTGTCGCTGACCGGTCGCTTCGAGACCGCGGACACCGTGCTCGCCCGCAACCGCACCGTCAATGACAAGGTCGGCTTCTACGTCGTCGTCCCGTTCACCCTGACCAGCGGAGAGACGATCGCGATCGTGCGCGGATGGGTGCCCGAATCGACCGCGGTGCCCGACGCCCCGGCCGGTGAGCAGACGATCACCGCACGGCTGAAGATCGCCCAGGACGGCTCCGACGATGACAACCCCGAGGGCATGATCAAGGCGATCGACCCGGCCCGGATCCCCGGCATGGACGCGGCGTACGCCAATGTCTACGCCGAGGAGGTGACGACGGGGGCGACGCAGGCCGAGGGTCTGACTCCCCTCCCGGCGCCCGACCTCAACCCCGGCAACCACCTGTCCTACATGCTCCAGTGGTTCGCGTTCGGGATCATGATCATCATCGCCGTGTCGATCTCGGCCCGGCGGGAACGGAAGGCGACCGCCGAGGCGCTGGCCACTGCGACGAGCGACACCGAGTACGTCGTCGTCGACAAGGCGGCCCTCGACGCCGGGGCCAAGGTCAGCCAACCGGGCAGCCGGTACGGTCGCAGCCGCTTCGTCAGTCCCACCGTGCGCGGTCGGGACGAAGCCGAGGAGGACGAGCTCCTCGAGGAGCGCTTCCGCCCGAGGTGAGCCCTGTGCGCAGCTCCAAGTCAGCGGCTCAGCGGCTCAGGGACGCAGCGGCTCAGGCCAGGGTGACGAGGTCGAGGTAGGTCTCGTTCCACAGGTCCTCGTCGCCGTCGGGCAGGAGCAGGACCCGGTCGGGATCGAGTGCGGACACCGCACCCTCATCGTGGGTGACGAGGATGATCGCTCCCTCGTAGCGGCGGATCGCCGAGAGGATCTCCTCCCGCGAGGCCGGGTCGAGGTTGTTCGTCGGCTCGTCGAGGAGGAGGACGTTGGCGCTCGAGACGACGAGGGTCGCCAGGGCCAGACGCGTCTTCTCACCGCCGGAGAGGACCCCGGCGGGTTTGTGGACGTCGTCACCGGAGAAGAGGAACGAGCCGAGCACGTTGCGCACCGCGGTGTCGTCGAGGTGCGGAGAATTGCGCTGCATGTTCTCGAGCACGCTGCGGTCGAGATCGAGCGTCTCATGCTCCTGCGCGTAGTAGCCGAGCTTGAGACCGTGACCGGCGATGACCTCACCGGAATCGGGTTCGTCGAGTCCGGCGAGCAGGCGCAGCAGAGTCGTCTTGCCGGCGCCGTTGTAGCCGAGGATGACGACGCGTGAGCCCTTGTCGATCGCCAGGTCGACACCGGTGAAGACCTCCGTCGACCCGAAGCTGCGGGAGAGGCCCTCGGCGGTCAGCGGCACCCGGCCGACGTCCGCGGGCGCCGGGAAGCGGAGATTCGCGACCTTGTCGGCGCTGCGTTCCTCATCGAGGCCGGCGAGCATGCGTTCGGCGCGTTTGACCATCTGCTGGGCGGCGACGGTCTTCGTCGCCTTCGCCATCATCTTGTTCGCCTGCGCCGTCAGCGCCGCGGCCTTCTTCTCCGCGTTCGCACGTTCGCGCCGGCGTCGGCGTTCGTCGTCCTCGCGCTGCTTGAGGTAGAGGCGGTAGCCCATCGAGTAGATGTCGATGGTCTGCCGGGTGGCGTCGAGGAAGAAGACCTTGTTGACGACTTCATCGATGAGGTCGAGGTCGTGGCTGATGACGATGAGTCCGCCGGAGTACGCCTTGAGGTAGTCGCGCAGCCAGAGCACGGATTCGGCGTCGAGGTGGTTCGTCGGCTCGTCGAGGATCATCGTGTCCGGAGCGGAGAAGAGGATCCGGGCGAGTTCGACGCGGCGACGCTGACCGCCGGAGAGGGTGCCGATCTCCTGGTTGACGAGGTCCTCGTCGAGGCCGAGGTTCGCGGCGATCGCGTACGCCTCGGATTCCGCAGCGTATCCGCCGGCGGCGACGAACTCGGCTTCGATGCGCGGGTAGCGGTCGATGGCCTTCGCCGCGACGTTCTCGTCGGGCGAGGCCATCTGACGTTCGGCCTTGCGCAGGCGCTTGACGAGCACGTCGAGGTCGCGGGCGCCGAGGATGCGCTCCTTCGCCGTCGCCTCGAGGTCGCCGCTGCGCGGGTCCTGCGGCAGATAGCCGACGGACCCGGAGATCGAGACGTTGCCCGAGGTGGCGGGGTGGCCGCCCATGATCACCTTCGTCAGCGTCGTCTTCCCGGCGCCGTTGCGTCCGACGAGCCCGACGCGGTCGCCCTTGTCGACGCGGAAGGACACGTCGGACATCAAGGTGCGGGCGCCGACGGCGACTTCGAGGCCGGAGGCCTGGATCATTCTCTCTCCAAACTGCGGCCGATGAGGTCGGCCAGGTATTCCTGTGGGTGGACTCCCTGGGCGCGGGCCCGGGAGACGAGTTCGTCGGCGATGGTGCGGGCCACGCGCGTGGAGACGACGGTGGTGTCCCCGGTGTCCCCGCCGGGCGCGGGAGCTTCGGCGAACGCCGATGCCTCTGGCTCGACCTGGGCGTTCGCCGGCGATTCCGTGCCGGCTTCGACGCTCACGGACGTCCCCGCGGGGACGTAGCCGGGTCCCTCGGGCACCGCTGTGCCCTTCTGGTAGGCGGTGGCGACGGCCCGGGCGCGCTCGTCGGCGGCTTCGTTCATCGCGTGGTTGTTGTGGCCCTTGACCCATTCGAATTCGACGTCGCGTCCGGTCAGCGCCTGATCGAGGGATTCGAGGAGGTCGCGGTTGAGGACCTCCTTGCCGTCGGCCTTCTTCCAGCCCTTGCGCTTCCAACCCGGCATCCACTTCGTCAGGGCGTTGATGACGTACTGGGAGTCGCAGAAGATCTTGAGGTCCTCGTCGACGTCGGCGGTCGATTCGAGGAGGTCGAGGACGGCCATGAGCTCACCGCGGTTGTTCGTCGCGTTCTTCCAGCCCCCGGCGTGCCAGCAGTCGTCGTCGATGTACCAGGCCCACCCAGCCGGTCCGGGGTTGCCGAGCGCAGACCCGTCTGCGGCAGCGATGATCGTCAATGGTTCTCCTCTGGACGTCGGGTCCGGTCGTCAATGGGCCCGCACCATTGTTTCACGGTCGCAGGCACCCGCCGAACGCGACCTCGCCGAGGCGGCGCATCGGCCACCTCGGCGAGGGAGGTGCGGACGGACGTCCGCGTGACGAGTTCGGGTGCAGTCCGCCCGAGTCGCTCAGATGTTGAACCCGAGGGCCCGCATCTGCTCGCGGCCGTCCTCGGTGATCTTCTCCGGACCCCATGGCGGCATCCACACCCAGTTGATGCGGTAGGCCGGGACGATGCCGTCGAGGCACTGCGCGGTCTGGTCCTCGATGACGTCGGTGAGCGGGCAGGCCGCCGACGTCAGGGTCATCTCGATGACGGCGGTGCCGTCGTCCTCCACGGCGAGGCCGTAGATGAGTCCGAGGTCGACGATGTTGACGCCGAGCTCGGGGTCGACGACGTCCATCATCGCTTCGCGCACTTCGTCGACGCTCGCGTTCTGCGGTGCATCAATGACTTCGGGCATCACTTCTCCTCGTCTTCGGTCGGTGCGTGTTCCGGTGCTCCCGCCTGGGCCTGGCTGAGCGCGTCCTTGAACGCCATCCAGGCGAGCAGGGCGCACTTGATCCGTGCCGGGAACTTCGACACTCCGGTGAACGCCGCGGCGTCGCCGAGTATTTCCTCGTCGGCCTCGAGAGTCCCCCGGGAGTGCATGAGCTCGTGGAAAGCCGCTTCGATCTCGAGCATCTCGGACACCGTCGCCGAGGCGGCGAGCTCGGTGAGCACGGACGCCGAGGCCATCGAGATCGAACATCCGTCCCCGGTCCACCGCACGCTCACGGTGCCGTCGGCGGCGAGTTCGGTCTCGAGCTCGATCTCATCCCCGCAGGTCGGATTGACCTGGTGGGAGTGCCCGTGCGGCCCGGGGGCCGAATCGCCGAGCAGCGCGGCGTTGCCGATCCGCGACCGCGAGTGGTCGAGGATGACCTGCTGGTAGAGCTGCTGCATCTGGGTGGTCATGATGCCTGCGCCTTCTCCGCGGCCGGCGTGTCCGCGAGACCGAAGAACGGACGCACCTCAGCCAGCGCGGTGAGGAAGCGCTCGACATCCTCGCCGTTGTTGTAGAGGTACGTGCTGGCCCGGGTCGAGGCGGTCACCCCGAACCGGCGGTGCAGCGGCTGCGCGCAGTGGTGGCCCACACGCACGGCCACGCCCTGCGAGTCGAGGTACTGGCCGACGTCGTGGGCGTGGACGCCGTCGACGTCGAAGGCCACGGTGCCGATCCGGTTCTCGGCATTGCCGAGGACCCGGATCCCCGGGATCTGCGCGATCCGCTCGAGCAGCTGCCGGCCGAGCTCGACCTCATGGTCGAAGACCCGGTCGAGCCCCACCTCGGTGAGGTAGCCGATGGCCGTCGCGAACGCCGCGACCTCGGCCACCGGCTGAGTGCCGGCCTCGAAGCGCTGCGGGGCGGGCATGAACTCCGCCGAATCCA
Organism: Brevibacterium sp. NPDC056726; assembly: GCF_042790515.1. Taxonomy (NCBI): domain Bacteria; kingdom Bacillati; phylum Actinomycetota; class Actinomycetes; order Micrococcales; family Brevibacteriaceae; genus Brevibacterium; species Brevibacterium sp. NPDC056726. Next base: position 193,108 of record NZ_JBHTYZ010000004.1, read on the forward strand.
TCGTCACGGTCGTGATCATCGAACCGCCGGTGAGCACGGGCGGGAGCGCATCGAGGAGCTCGGCCTTCCCCCAGAGCACGCCGAGGCCGGTCGGCCCGAGCGCCTTATGGGCGGAGAAGGCGGCGAAGTCGACGTCGAGGTCGGTGAAGTCGACCGGCATGTGCGGCACCGACTGGCACGCGTCGAGGACGACGAACGCCCCGACCTCCCGGGCCCGGGCGACGAGCTCGGCGACCGGGTTGATCGTGCCCAGCACGTTCGAGACGTGGGTGAACGCGAGCACCTTCGTCGTCTCGTCGACGATCGTCTCGAGGTCGGTGAGGTCGAGCTCTCCGTCATCGGTGACCGGGATCCACCGCAGCTGCGCCCCGGTGGCCTGCGCGAGCTGCTGCCAGGGGACGAGGTTCGCGTGGTGCTCCATCTCGGTGACGACGATCGAATCGCCCTCCCCGATCGCGAACCGCTGCGCGGCCTCTCCCCCGAACCCGTGGCTGGCCCGGTCGATGCCGAGGGCGACGATGTTGAGCGCCTCGGTGGCGTTCTTCGTCCACACGACCTGGTTCGGCGCACCGCCGACGAGGTTCGCCACGGCCTCCCGGCCGGCCTCGAACGTGTCGGTGGCCATGACGGCGAGCGTGTGCGCACCCCGGTGAACGGCGGCATTGCGCTGCGTGAAGTACTCGGTGAACGTGTCGATGACGCATTCGGGCTTCTGCGACGTCGCTCCCGAGTCGAGATAGGTCAGCGGCGACTCCCCGACCCTCGCACGGAGGATCGGGAAGTCGCCCCGGAGCCGAGAGAACATCAGACCGCGGACGAGAGGAAGCGGTCGTAGCCCTCGTTCTCGAGGCGCTCGGCGAGTTCCGGTCCGCCCTCCTCGGCGACCTTGCCCTTGACGATGACGTGGACGAAGTCGGGCTTGATGTAGCGGAGGATCCGCGTGTAGTGGGTGATGAGGAGGACGCCGACGTCGGTCGTCTCACGGACCCGGTTGACGCCTTCGGAGACGATGCGCAGAGCGTCGACGTCGAGGCCGGAGTCGGTCTCGTCGAGGACGGCGAACTTCGGCTTGAGCATCTCCATCTGGAGGATCTCGTGGCGCTTCTTCTCACCGCCGGAGAAGCCCTCGTTGACGTTGCGGGTCGCGAACTCGGGGTCGACGCGCAGCTGCTCCATCGCCGACTTGAGGTCCTTCGTCCAGTTGCGCAGCTTCGGAGCCTCGCCGTCGATCGCGGTCTTGGCCGAGCGGAGGAAGTTCGTCACGGTCACGCCGGGCACCTCGACGGGGTACTGCATGGCGAGGAAGAGACCGGCCTTGGCGCGCTCGTCGACGGTCATGTCGAGGACGTCCTCACCGTCGAGGGTGACGGATCCGCCGGTGACTTCGTACTTCGGGTGACCGGCGAGCGAGTAGGCCAGTGTCGACTTGCCCGAGCCGTTGGGGCCCATGATCGCGTGCGTCTGGTTCGAGTCGATCTCGAGGTTGATGCCGTTGAGGATCGGCTTCGCGCCGGCCTCGGTGTTGACGCTGACGTGCAGGTCGGAGATTTTCAGTGTGGACATGATTATCCTTTTCAGTTCACAGTCGTGTTCGGGTCGAGCAGGATGCGGCCGGCGATCTCCTGGCACGGGTAGACCGCGACGGGTTCGAAGGCCGGGGGGCTCAGCGGCTGGCCGGTGTTGAGGTCGAACTGGGAGCCGTGCAGCCAGCATTCGATGGCGCAGCCCTCCACCTCGCCCTCGGCCAGGGACACCTCGCCGTGGGTGCACAGATCGTCGATCGCGTGGACGACTCCGAAGGAGTCGCGGGCCAGGCAGATCTCGCGGTTCTCCACGTCGATCCGCAGCGCGCTGTCGAGTGCCACATCCTCGGAGGCGGCCACGTCGATCATCGTCACAGAACGCTCCGGGACAGTTCGTCCTCGATGCGGGCCGAGAGGACCTCTTCGATCTCCGGCACCTGGATCTTCTGGATGACCTCGTTGAAGAAGCCGCGGACGACGAGCTGGCGGGCGACGTCCTCGGGGATGCCGCGCGACATCAGGTAGAAGAGGTGCTCCTCGTCGAAGCGACCGGTCGACGAGGCGTGTCCGGCTCCTTCGATGTCACCGGTCTCGATCTCGAGGTTCGGCACGGAGTCCGCGCGCGCCCCATCGGTGAGGATGAGGTTGCGGTTGAGCTCGTACGTGTCGATGCCGAGCGCCTCGGGGCGGATGAGGACGTCGCCGATCCACACGCTGCGCGCGTCCTTGCCCTGCAGGGCGCCCTTGTACATGACGTTCGACGTCGCCTTCGCGGTGTTGTGGTCGATGTACGTGCGGTGCTCGAGGTGCTGGCCGGCATCGGCGAAGTAGAGGCCGAGAAGTTCCGCCTCGCCGCCGTTGGCCGAGTAGCGGACGTTGGCGTTGAGCCGGACGATGTCACCGCCGAGGGTGACGACGATGTGCTTGAGCTTCGCGTCCTTGCCGACGATCGCATCGTGCTGGCCGAGGTGCTGCGAACCGTCGTCCCACAGCTGCAGGGAGACGAAGGTGAGGTCCGCGCCGTCGCCGACGACGAGGGAGACGAGCTCGGAGTAGCGGGTCAGGCCCTCGTGCTCGACGACGATCGTCGCCTTCGCGTTCGCCCCCACGGACACGACGACATGGCCGTGGACGAGGTCGGTGCCGGTGCCGTCGGCGTGGATGACGACCGCCTCGGTGAGCTCCGTGTCAGCGGGCACCGTGTAGTGGGTGACGGTGGCCGTGCGGTTCGCGGCCACAGCGGCCGCGCGGTCCTCGGGTTCGAGGATGCCGAGCTCCTGGGCGGCCTCGAGGCTGATCTCCTCGACGGTGACGCCGGCAGGCAGTTCGCCGGTGACGCTCAGGCGCGCTTCACCGGGCGCATCGGCGAAGAAGTCGCTGAGCTTGCGCACGGGCGAGAAGCGCCACTCCTCCTCCCGGCCGGTGGGCACGGGGAAGTCGGCGACGTCGAAGCTGCGGGTGCGCGCGTCGCGCTTGGCGTCGGGCACGTGGACGCCCGCGCCGTGCGAATGCTCGGAGACGCCGAGCGGGTTGGTGGTGTCAGTCACAAAATCTCCTTAAGCGTGCAGTCGGTCGCGGGCTCAGCCCACGGCGCCTTCCATCTGCAGTTCGATGAGGCGGTTGAGCTCGAGGGCGTACTCCATCGGCAGCTCACGGGCGATCGGCTCGACGAAGCCGCGCACGATCATCGCCATCGCCTCGGTCTCCTCGAGGCCGCGGGACATGAGGTAGAAGAGCTGGTCCTCGCTCACCTTCGACACGGTCGCCTCGTGGCCGAGCGTGACGTCGTCCTCACGGATGTCGATGTAGGGGTACGTGTCCGACCGGGAGATGTTGTCGACGAGCAGGGCGTCGCAGAGCACGTTGTTCGACGAGCCCTCGGCACCCGGGTAGACGTGGACGAGTCCGCGGTAGCCGGCGCGACCGCCGCCGCGGGCGACGGACTTCGAGACGATCGAGGACTGCGTATGCGGGGCGGCGTGGACCATCTTCGCACCGGTGTCCTGATGCTGGCCCTCGCCGGCGAAGGCGACCGAGAGCGTCTCGCCGCGAGCGTGTTCGCCCGTCAGCCAGATCGCCGGGTACTTCATCGTCACCTTCGAGCCGATGTTGCCGTCGACCCATTCCATCGTCGCGCCCTCTTCGGCGATCGCACGCTTCGTCACGAGGTTGTAGACGTTGTTCGACCAGTTCTGGATCGTCGTGTAGCGGACGCGGGCGTCCTTCTTCGCGATGATCTCGACGACGGCGGAGTGGAGCGAGTCCGTCTTGTAGATCGGGGCCGTGCAGCCCTCGACGTAGTGGACGTACGAGCCTTCGTCGGCGATGATGAGCGTGCGCTCGAACTGGCCCATGTTCTCCGTGTTGATGCGGAAGTAGGCCTGCAGCGGGATCTCGACGTGGACGCCCTTGGGGACGTAGATGAAGGATCCGCCCGACCACACGGCCGTATTCAGCGCCGAGAACTTGTTGTCACCCGACGGGATGACCGAGCCGAAGTACTCCTCGAAGATCTCCGGGTGCTCCTTGAGACCGGTGTCGGTGTCGAGGAAGATGACGCCCTGGCTCTCGAGCTCCTCGTTGATCTTGTGGTAGACGACCTCGGACTCGTACTGCGCGGCGACGCCGGCGACGAGGCGCTGCTTCTCCGCCTCCGGGATGCCGAGGCGGTCGTAGGTGTTCTTGATGTCCTCGGGCAGGTCCTCCCACGACTGGGCCTGGCCCTCGGTGGAGCGGACGAAGTACTTGATGTCGGCGAAGTCGATTCCCGAGAGGTCGGCGCCCCAGTTCGGCATCGGCTTCTTCTCGAAGAGCTTGAGCGCCTTGAGGCGACGCTGGAGCATCCAGTCCGGTTCGTCCTTGAGCTTCGAGATGTTGCGCACGACGTCTTCGTTGAGACCGCGAGCCGCTGCGGCTCCGGCATCGTTCTCGTCGTGCCAGCCGTATGCGTACTGCCCGAGGTCTTTGAGCTCGGGGTTCGCCTCGATGATCGGATTGCTTGTGTCAGTCATCGTGAACCTCCTTGAGGTCGATCGATTGAGTGGATGAGGGGCCTGGTGAGTTCCGAGGTCGGAATGTGGGTCGTGCAGACGTGGTCACCGTGGGCGAGCGACGAGAGTCTTCTCACATCGACGCCGAGGTATTCCGAGAACATCGCGAGCTCTGCTTCGCAGATCTCGGGGAACTCGGCGGCCACGGATTGGATCGGACAGTGTCCTTGGCACAGCTGCATCGCCTCGAGTGACGTGCCCGCCGCGACCGGTGTCGCCGAGGCGGCGTAGCCCTCACGGGTGAGCGCTGAGGCCAGGGCCCGCGAGCGTGACGCCACCGACGTCCCGCCCCGCTTCTCGAGTTCTCCGCCGAGGCGGTCGCGCAGCTTCGCGACGAAGTCGTCGGAGAAGTCGACGACCGCGTCCTCCCCCATCCGGTCCTGGAAGAACCGGAGGATGTTGACGGCGAACTCGTCGTAGGACCGGCTGAGCTCGTCGTGGCCGCGCGAGGTGACTACGTAGTGCCGCGCCGGTCTCCCCCGCCCTGCCTGCTTCCCGGCGAGACCGCGGACCTCGATGAGTCCTTGGCCTTCGAGCGCGTCGAGGTGACGACGGATCGCTGCCGGGGTGAGCTCAAGGCCTTTTGCCAGCGCCGAGGCGGTGATGGGACCGTCGTCGAGCACGGAGCGGAACACCTTCTGCCGGGTCCTGCTGTCGTCCGCGTCGTTCGCAGTCATAGTCCACCTCCCTTGACTAACACAACACTATTGTTGCGTAAATTGTTTCGTAAAACTAGGTGAGCCTAACTGAAGGCCCGGTTTCGACGGGACGTTTCGACCGGTCGTAGAATGGTCGGGTGGCACAATCGGCACTCCTCATCCGTGGGCTGCGCTATTCCTACGGCGCGCACCATGTCGTCGACGGCATCGACCTCGACGCCCGCGTCGGCACCGTCCTCGGCGTCCTCGGCCCCAACGGGGCGGGCAAGTCGACGACGATCGCGCTGGCTGTCGGCTCGAAGCGACCCGACGCCGGAACCGTGGAGATCTTCGGCCGCGACCCCTACCGCCGTCACGAGGAGACCGCGCAGCTCGCCGGGGTCATGCTCCAGGACGGTGGCCTGCCGATGAGCGCGAAGCCGCTCGCCGTCCTCCGCCACCTCGCCGCTCTCTATCCCGATCCGCGCCCGCTCGACGAGCTCGTCGAACCGCTGGGCATCCGCGAGTTCGCCAACCGGTCGATCCGCCGGCTCTCCGGCGGACAGCGGCAGCGCGTGGCCCTTGCCGCCGCCCTCATCGGCCGTCCCCGCATCGTCTTCCTCGACGAGCCGAGCGCCGGCCTCGACCCGCAGGCCCGTGAGGTCGTCCACGAGGTGATCGGCGATCTCGCCGCCTCCGGGGTCAGCGTCGTCCTCACCACCCATGACCTCGCCGAGGCGGAGAAGCTCGCCGAGGACATCGTCGTCATCGACCGCGGCAGGATCATCGCCCGCGGTGCCCCCGCGGAGCTGCGCGGCGCCTCGGCGGCCGGTCGTCGGCTCGTCATCACCGTGCCCGACGCTCCCGACCCCTCCACCGACGCCGGACGGGAGCTGACGTCTGCCCTGACCGCCGTCGCCCCCGCCTCGGTGCAGGGCACGCTCATCGTCGCCGCGGGCAACCTCGACAGCGCGCGCATCGCCGCCCTGTGCACGGTCATCGCCGAGGCGGGGCTGACGATCGGGGACATCAGCATGCAGTCGCAGTCGCTGGCCGATGTCTTCTTCGAACTCACGGGGAGGCCGCTGCGATGAGCGAGACGACAGTCAGCGGCACGGGTGCCTCCCAGCCGTCCCCGGCGCCGGGCATGCGCGCCCGCCGCGTATTCGCGCAGGCGAAGTTCGAGACCGCAGCCGTGCTCCGCAACGGCGAACAGCTCCTGCTCGCGCTCATCCTCCCGCTCGGGCTCCTCGTCTTCCTCACGACGACTCCCCTGCTCGACGCGCTCGGCGCGATCCCGCCGGGCGGTGACCGGCTGAGCATCGCCCTTCCCGGCACCCTCGGTCTCTGCCTGGCCTCGACGGCATTCACCGGACAGGCGATCGCCACCGCCTTCGACCGCCGCTACGGGGTGCTCGCCCAGCTCGCGACGACGCCGCTGGGGACAACGGGGCTCATCCTCGGCAAGCTCGGGGCGGTCATCGGCGTCGTCGTCATCCAATTCGCCCTCGCGTTCGGCATCGCCGGGATCCTCGGCTACCGCGGCGGACTCGACATCCTCGCGCTCATCATCACCACGATCCTCGGCACTGCGACGCTGCTCGCGCTCGGCCTCCTCATGGCGGGCACGCTGCGCGCCGAGGCGACCCTGGGCGCTGCCAATCTCGTCTGGGTCCTCATGGCCGGTGCCGGCGGACTCGTCCTTCCCGCCACCGGCGAATGGGGAACCATCGTCGGCTGCCTTCCCTCCGGTGCCCTCGGGGACGCGATGCGCGCGAGCCTCGCCGGCACCTGGGACTTCACAGCTCTGATCGTGCTCCTCGTCTGGAGCCTGGTGGGAGCGCTTGCCGCACGCAGGTGGTTCCGCTTCGAATGAACACAGGAATGCGCATGAGAAACCAAGAGACCAGAATCCGCTTCGCCGCGTGGGCGATGCTCATCGCCCAGGCCGGCATCATCTTCACCGGCGGCATCGTCCGCCTCACCGGATCCGGTCTGGGATGCTCGGACTGGCCGAAATGCACCCCGGATTCCCTCGTCGCCACCCCGGAGATGGGCATCCACGGGGTCATCGAGTTCGGCAACCGGCTGCTCGCCGTCGTCCTCGCCCTCATCGGCGTCGCGATCCTCGTCCTCCTCTGGCGGATCCGGAAGGAGCGCAAGGACCTCTTCTGGCTCAACATCGCGCTCACTGCGATCGTGCCGGTCCAGGCGGTCATGGGCGGGATCACCGTGTGGACGAAGCTCAATCCCTGGGTCGTCGCCGGGCACTTCGTGCCCTCGGCCATCGCCGTCGGTGTCGCCGCGTACTTCGTCCGCCGCACCTACGACACCGGGGTGCGCACCGGCGAGAAGGCACCGTCGCCGCTGCCGGCACTCGGGTGGGCGATCCTCGCGCTCACCGCGGTCATCGTCCTCTTCGGCGTGCTCACCACCGGCGCAGGCCCGCACTCCGGGTCGACGATCTCGACCCGCAACGGCCTCGACAACATCTGGATCACCCGCCTCCACGCGTTCCCGGTGTGGCTGCTCGTCATCGCGACGATCGTCGCTCTCGTCTACGCGCGCAAGCGCTGGGCCCCGATGGTGCGCCCGCTCGTCGTCCTCCTCATCGTCGAGCTCGCGCAGGGTCTCATCGGCTACATCCAGTACTTCACCGGCGTCCCGTGGGTGCTCGTGGCATTCCATATGATCGGTCTCTCGGCTACGATCGCAGCCAGTGTCGCTGTGCTCGACAGCGCGTACCCGAGGAGAACCCATGTCAACGCCGATCGTCCCGTGTCTGTGGTTCACTGACCGCGCCGAGGAGGCGATGGAATTCTACTGCACCGTCTTCCCGAACTCCCGCATCGTCTCGATCGAGCGATACCCCGATGAGAGTCTCGACGAGCATTTCGCGGGGATGAGCGGCAAGGTCATCACCGGCGTCTTCGAACTCGACGGCAACCGCTTCATCTGCCTCGACGGCGGACCCGCGTTCACCTTCAACGAGGCGATCTCCCTGACCGTCGAATGCGCCGACCAGGCGGAGATCGACCACTACTGGCAGGCGCTGTCCGCGGTGCCCGAATCCGAGCAGTGCGGCTGGCTCAAGGACAGGTACGGGATCAGCTGGCAGATCGTGCCGAAGAACCTCGACGAGCTGATGACCGGCGACGCTCAGGTGCGCGCTCATGGGAATGAAGAAGATCGTCATCGCCGAGCTCGTCGCCGCCGGCTGACGCGCCGCCTCGGTCGTCGGGATCACGCTCGCTCCCGCTGCGCGCATCCCTGGGCCTCAGCAACAACCTCGGCGAGACTGCACCACCCGGAGACCCACGGACAACCTCGGCGCGTATGCACCACCCTCAGCTCCGCAACTCCTCCACGCAGCGATGAGAACACCGCGGGCACGGGTGGTGTGTGGACCGTCAGGTGCGGGGTGGCAGATACCTGCCGCGGATCACCAGAGGCTGGGCAGCAGCGGGGTGACGAACGGGTCGACGGCGACGGCGAGGAAGAGCACCGACAGGTACGTGATCGAGCCGTGGAAGACCTTCATCGCCCGCAGCGAGGTGCCGCTGAGGCCCTTCTTCGCGCGAGACACGAGCTGGTAGCACGACCAGAGGAACCAGGCACCGGCGAGCACCGCGACGGCCGTGTAGACCGGTCCCATCGGGGCGACGGGGATGAGGACGAGCGAGGTGAGCACCATCGCCCAGGCGTAGAGGATGATCTGGCGGCCCACCGAGGTCGGCGGGACCTTCGACGGCAGCATCGGCACACCGGCAGCGTCGTAATCGGCCTTGTACTTGATCGCGAGCGGCCAGTAGTGCGGCGGCGTCCAGAAGAAGATGACGAGGAAGAGGATGACCGGCTCCCACGACAGCCCGCCGGTCACCGCCGACCAGCCGATGAGCACCGGCATGCAGCCGGCCGCGCCGCCCCACACGATGTTCTGCGTCGTGCGGCGCTTGAGGACGAGCGTGTAGAAGACCGCGTAGAGGAGGATCGCCGAGGCGGTCAGTCCTGCCGTCACCCAGTTCGTGAATCCGCCGAGCCAGAAGATCGACCCGATGCCGAGGACGAAGGCGAAGATCAGGGCTGCACGCGGCGAGATCTCCCCGGTGACGAGCGGACGGTGCTTCGTCCGATCCATCTTCGCGTCGATGTCGCGGTCGACGTAGCAGTTGAACACCGATGCCGAGGCGGCAGCGGCGGCCCCGCCGATGAGGGTGTTGAGGACGAGCCAGAGATTCGGCATGCCGTTGGCGGCGAGGAACATCACCGGGGCGGTGGTGACGAGGAGGAGTTCGATGACCCGCGGCTTCGTCAGGGCGATGTAGGCGCCGATGATCGATCGGGGTTTCTGCGAGTGTCGAGCTTCGTCGATGGTCCTCTGCAGAGGTCGTTCACTCTGCGTGCCCGGGTTCTGACGAAGTTCACTCACGAGAGACGATTCTACTCTGTGTCGAATGAATTTCCAGTTGGGGTCGGGCGAGTCGCCCTGTCATCGGGACCGAGTGCGCGGTCATCGGGATCATCTGCGCGCTCACGGCGTCGCCGGACAAGCACCGCGACGGCCCCGACCACCAGCCCCACTACGGCGAGTGCGGCCCACAGGACCGCCGCGAGGACGAACAGTCCGAGCCCCGCGAGGGGATCTTCGAGTGTGAGCATGTCGACATCGACGACGATGCCGAAGGCTCCGGCGAGGACTGTGAAGGCCACCGCCGCCCACCAGATGAGACCGGCAGGTCGGGCGATCGCGAGGACGATGAGGAGGACGAGGAAGGGGCCCGCGCCGAGGAGGAAGGCGAGCAGCCAGCTCCCGACCGCCTCGGTGCCAGTGCCGTTTCCGAAGGGCTCGACGAAGAGGGTCGTGAAGACGATCCGCTCGACGAGGACGAGGACGGTCAGGCTGATGCCGAGGTTCCGGAGTGCCCGGGCATGGCGCACGGGTGATCGTCGAGGCAGGGTCGGGTGCTGGGGACTGCGGGGAATGGGGAGGTCTCCTTGACGTGGGCGGGCGACGTGGACGTGCCGGCGGTGGGAGGGCAGCACAGTGGGGACACTGCCAGCGCAGCGACCGTATCACCACGTGTCCGGACCGGGAGGGTCCGGCCGGTGCGCGGTAGAGTTTGAGAGGACGCATCGCCGACGACAGAAGGAACGCTCTCAGACATGAATGCCCTGTCCTGGACAGACCTCGACTCCCAAGCAGTCGACACCGCCCGCCTCCTCGCCGCTGACGCCGTGCAGAAGGCCGGAAACGGACACCCCGGCACCGCGATGAGCCTCGCTCCCGTCGCCTACTACCTCTACCAGAAGGCCCTCACCCTCGACCCGTCCGATCCCACGTGGGTCGGCCGTGACCGCTTCGTCCTCTCCCTCGGCCACAGCTCGCTGACGCAGTACGTCCAGCTCTACCTCGCCGGCATCGGCCTCGAGCTCGACGACCTCAAGGCGCTGCGCACCTGGGATTCGCTCACCCCCGGCCACCCCGAGGTCGGACACACTCCCGGTGTCGAGATCACCACGGGCCCGCTCGGCTCCGGTGTCGCCTCGGCGGTGGGCATGGCGATGGCCTCCCGCCGCGAACGCGGACTCTTCGATCCCGACGCCGCCCCCGGCACCTCGCCGTTCGATCACGACATCATCGTCCTCGCCTCCGACGGCGACATGGAGGAGGGCGTCTCCGGTGAGGCCTCCTCGCTCGCCGGCACCCAGGAGCTGTCGAACCTGATCGTCATCTGGGACGACAACCGGATCTCCATCGAGGACGACACCGCGATCGCCTTCGGCGAGGACACTGCGGCGCGCTATGAGGCCTACGGCTGGCACGTCCAGCACGTCGACTGGACTGCCGACGGAGAGTACACCGAGGACCTCGACGCCCTCCACGCCGCCGTCAAGGCCGCTCGCGCCGACTCCCGTCCCTCCTTCATCCGCCTCTCGACGATCATCGCGTGGCCCGCGCCGAACGCCCGGAACACGGGGGCCGCCCACGGTGCCGCCCTCGGTGAGGACGAGGTGCGGGCGACGAAGGAGCTGCTCGGCTTCGACCCCGATGCGAACTTCGCGATCTCCCCCGAGGTGCTCGAGCACACCCGGACCAGCGCCGAGGAGCGCGGTCGCGCCGCTCACCTCGCGTGGAAGGAGAAGTACGCGGCCTGGCGCGACGCCAACGGCGAACGCGCCGCACTCTTCGACCGGCTCGCCACCCGCACCCTGCCCGAGGGCCTCGACGGAGACTTCCCCGTCTTCGACGCCGACGCCAAGGGCATCGCCACCCGCGCCGCCTCCGGCCAGGTGCTCAATGCGATCGCCGCCCGGATGCCCGAGCTCTGGGGCGGATCGTCCGACCTCGCGGGGTCGAACAACACCCTCATCAAGGCCGACCCGAGCTTCCTGCCCACCGACCGCTCGACGGACACGTTCACCGGCAACCCGTACGGACGCAACATCCACTTCGGCGTCCGCGAGTTCTCCGCCGGCCTCATCGGCAACGGCATCGCACTTCACGGCGGGACCCGTCCCTACAACGGCACGTTCCTCGTCTTCAGCGACTACCAGCGACCGGCCGTGCGCCTGGCCGCCATCCAGAAGCTGCCGAACATCTTCGTGTGGACCCACGATTCGATCGGCCTCGGCGAGGACGGCCCCACCCATCAGCCCGTCGAGCACCTCTCGGCGCTGCGGGCGATCCCCGGCCTCGACGTCGTCCGCCCCGCCGATGCCAACGAGACCGCGGTCGTGTGGCGGAAGATCCTCGACCGCACCGACGGCCCCAGCGGCCTCATCCTCAGCCGGCAGGCCGTGCCGACCCTCGACCGGACGAAGTACGCACCGGCCTCCGAGGCGGCCCGCGGAGGCTACGTCCTCCTCGACACCGGCGACGACCCGCAGGTCGCGATCATCGCCACCGGCTCGGAGGTCCAGCTTGCGATCGCCGCGGCCGAGGAGCTCGAGACCAAGGGGATCGCGGCGCGCGTCATCTCGATGCCGAGCCAGGAATGGTTCGACGCCCAGGACGAGGACTACCGCGACGCCGTCCTCCCCCGGTCGCTCAAGGCCCGGGTCAGCGTCGAAGCGGGATCGGCGATGAGCTGGCACCGCTACCTCGGCGATGCCGGGCGCGCCGTGTCCCTCGAGCACTTCGGCGCCTCAGCCGATGCCAAGACGCTCTTCGAGAAGTTCGGCATCACTGCCGAGGCGGTCGTCGCCGCGGCCGAGGAGTCCATTGCAGCAGCGAAGGGAGAAGCATGAGCGAGAACCTCACCCGCCTCACCGAGGCAGGAGTCTCGGTGTGGCTCGACGACCTGTCCCGCACCCGGCTCGAGTCCGGTGACCTCCAGACCCTCATCGACGAGTCGTCGGTGACCGGGGTGACGACGAACCCGACGATCTTCGCCACCGCGATCGCCGGCTCCGACAGCTACGACGGCGCACTCTCCGACCTCGCCGCCTCCGGTGCCGACGTCGAAGAGGCCATCGAAGCCCTGACCACCGAGGACGTCGCGGCAGCTGCCCGGCTGCTGCGGCCCGTCTACGACGCCACCGACGGCGCCGACGGACGCGTCTCGATCGAGGTCCCCCCGCCGCTGGCCCGCGACACCGCGGGAACGGCGTCGGCGGCGACGATCATGTGGGAGCGGGTCGGCGAGCCGAACGCGATGATCAAGATCCCCGCCACCGAGGAGGGACTGAGCGCGATCGCCGACACCATCGGCGCCGGGATCAGCGTCAACGTCACGCTCGTCTTCTCGCTCTCCCGCTACCGGCACGTCGTCGAGGCGTACCTCCAGGGACTGGAGAAGGCGCGGGCCGCCGGTCACGACCTCTCGACGATCCGGTCGGTCGCCTCGATCTTCGTCTCCCGCGTCGATGCGGAGATCGACAAGCGCCTCGCCGCCGTCGACGATCCGGCCGCCGCGGAGCTCGCCGGTCGCGCGGGCATCGCCAACTGCGTGCTCGCCCATGAGATCCACTCGCAGCTCTTCACCTCCGAGCGCTTCCGCGTCCTCGAACTCGCCGGGGCCCGCCCGCAGCGGCTCCTGTGGGCGTCGACCGGAGTGAAGAACCCCGACTACCCGGACACGATGTACGTCACCGGTCTCGTCTCCCCCGACACCGTCAACACGATGCCCGAGGCGACGCTGCGCGCCTTCGCCGACCACGGCGAGGTCGGGGCTCCGATCGCCGCTGAGGACTACCGGGCCGCCGACGAGGTCTTCGACCGGCTCGCCGGTCTCGGCATCGACTACGCCGATGTCATGACCGTCCTCGAGACCGAGGGCCTGGAGAAGTTCGACGTCAGCTGGACCGAGCTCCAGGGCACTGTCCGCCGGGCATTGGAGCGCGCATGAGAGTCGAGCTCAGCGTCCCCGTCAGTGCGGAGTTCGAGGCCGAACTCGACCGTCTGCTCAGCGCCCGGGTGCCCTCGCGGATCGCGGCGCAGGACGCGAGCGTCTTCTCCGACTCCGTCGCCGCCGATCGTCTCGGCTGGGTCGATCTCGCGGGCCGGGCCGGTGAGCTCGTCACCGAGATCGAGGCGCTGCGCGACGATCTCGCCGCGCAGGGTCTGCGCTCGATCAGCCTCACCGGCATGGGCGGCTCGTCGCTCGCCCCCGAGGTGATGGCGGCGTGGGCCGGGGTCGACCTCGAGATCGTCGATTCGACCGATCCCAATCAGGTCGCCGAGGCGATCGGCACCGACCTCGACCACACCGTCCTCGTCATCGCCTCGAAGTCGGGGACGACGATCGAGACCGATGCCATCCGGCGCGCGTTCGCCGCGGCCTTCGAGGCCGTCGGCATCGACCCGGCCAGCCGGTTCATCGCGATCACCGATCCCGGGACCGAACTCGCTGAGCTCGCGAGTGCCGAAGGGTACCTCGCGACGTTCCACGCCGACCCGAACGTCGGCGGTCGGTTCAGTGCCCTCTCCCCGTTCGGCCTCGTCCCCGCCGGTCTCGCCGGGGTCGACATCCGCCGGATCGTCGAGTCCGCGGCGGGCATCGCCGCCGACCTCGGCGCTGACAGCCCGGACAACCCGGCGCTGCGGTTCGGCACCTGGCTGGGCATCGCCCACGCCCGGGCCACGGAGAAGCTCGTCCTCGCTCCCACCTCGGCGGCCCTTGCCGGTCTGGGAGCCTGGGTCGAGCAGCTCATCGCGGAATCGCTCGGCAAGGACGGGCAGGGGATCCTCCCCGTCGTCCTCGACGAACCCGGTGATGTCGGCTTCGCCGACGCCCGCGCCGATGCCCTGCTCTGCACCCTCGGCCCGGCCACGACGATCGGCGCGCCCTCGGGCTTCAATGCCGAGGTCGACGGCGATCTGGGCGAGCAGTTCCTCTTCTGGGAGTTCGCCACCGCGATCGCCGGCTACAGCATCGGGGTCGACCCGTTCGATCAGCCGGATGTCGAGGCGGCGAAGGCGTTCGCCCGGGAGGCCCTCGACACGGGCACCCACGCCGAGGAGATCCCGGCGTTCGTCGACGGCGCCGTCGAGGTCTACGGCGACATCGATGAGGCCGACGACCTCGTCGGGGCCCTCCGTGAGCTCTTCGCACAGGTCGACGAGTACGGCTATGTCGCCATCCAGGCCTACCTCGATCGGCTCGGCGACGCCGAGGCGGTCGACCTCCGTCCGCTCGTCTCCCGGCACGCCGGGGTGCAGACGACGTTCGGCTTCGGCCCGCGGTACCTCCACTCGACGGGCCAGTACCACAAGGGCGGTCACCCCAACGGCGTGTTCCTCCAGATCACCGCCGACCCGCGCACGGAGCTCATCGTGCCCGGCCGCGGCTACGGGTTCGGTGAACTCGAGCACGCGCAGGCGCTCGGCGATGCCGCGGCCCTGCGGGCGAAGGGGCGTCCGGTGCTCCGGGTCCACCTCACCGACCGGGCCCGCGGGCTCGCACAGCTGCGCGACGCCGTCGCCGAGGTCGCCCCGCACCACCACTTCGGAGTCGACTGACGTGCGAGTCGGCTGACCTTCGAGTCGGATGCCCTGCGCGTCGCATGACCGCACGACGAAGGCCCTCACCGGTGTCGGTGAGGGCCTTCGTCGGTTCTGCGTTCGGTCGGGTCTCAGCTGTTGAAGCGCGTGATGAGTCCGAGGAGGATGATCGACGCGCCCCAGACGATCGCCATGAGCGCGGTGAACCGGTTGAGGTTGCGCTCGGCGACACCGGAGGATCCCAGCGAGGAGGACATGCCGCCGCCGAACATGTCGGACATGCCGCCGCCCTTGCCCTTGTGCATGAGGATGAGCAGGGTGAGGAAGATGCTCGTGAGGACGAGCACGCCGATGAGTACGTAGGTGAGAATTTCCACGTCGAGTTCAACCTGTGTTTCTGTCAGAGGATTTGCGGTTCAGTCTACTTGCCGACGGCGGCCTTGCACAAAGCGGCGAAATCGGGCCCGCTCAGGCTCGCTCCCCCGACGAGTGCGCCGTCGACGTCGTCGGAGACGAGGATGTCGGCGACGTTGTCGGTCTTCACCGACCCGCCGTAGAGGATCCGGGTGGAGTCGGCGAGGCTGTCGCCGTACCTCTCGCGCAGGCGACCGCGGATCGCCGCGGCCATCTCCGCGGCGTCAGCCGCCGTCGCCGTCTTCCCCGTTCCGATTGCCCACACGGGTTCGTAGGCGACGACGAGGCCGCTGAGCTCCTCGGCCGAGAGGCCGGCCAGGGAGTCGTCGAGCTGGCCCAGGGTGAAGTCGACGTGGGTGCCGTCCTCGCGTTCGGCCAGGGATTCGCCGACGCAGAGGATGGGGGCGAGGTCGTGGCCGAGCGCGGCCTTGACCTTCGCGGCGACGACATCCGAGGTCTCGTGGTTGTCGGCGCGGCGCTCACTGTGCCCGACGACGACGTACGAGCAGCCGAGGCGGGAGAGGAACGACGCGGCGATCTCCCCGGTGTGCGCGCCCGGTTCGTGGCGGGACACGTCCTGGGCGCCGTAGCGCAGCCACAGCTTGTCGCCCTGGACGAGCGTCTGGACGGAGCGGATGTCGGTGAACGGCGGGACGACGACGACCTCGAGCTGGGAGTCGTCGAGCTTGGCGTCCTCGAGCGCCCATGCGAGCTTCTGCACCGTCGAGATCGCCTCGAGGTGGTCGTGGTTCATCTTCCAGTTGCCGGCGAGCAGCAGTGTGCGGTCAGTCATGATGGGTCGTCCTCACGCGAGAGCGTCGATGCCGGGCAGGGTCTTGCCTTCGAGGTACTCGAGGCTCGCCCCGCCGCCGGTGGAGATGTGGCCGAATTCGTCGTCGGAGAAGCCGAGCGCCCGCACGGCGGCCGCGGAGTCTCCTCCGCCGACGACGGTGAGCCGGTCGGCGCGCGCGCCCTCGGCGGTGGCCGTGAGCGCGGCGGCCACGGTCTTCGTGCCCGCGGCGAAGGCCGGGAACTCGAAGACGCCCATGGGGCCGTTCCAGAACACGGTCGCGGAGTCGGCGATCACCTCGGCGTAGGCCCGTGCGGTGTCGGGCCCGATGTCGAGGCCGAGTCCCTCGGCCCCGGCTGGGGTGTCCTCGAGGCGGTCGACGGGGCGCACCCAGTTCTCGGCGTCGGGGGCAAAGGAGGCGGCCATGACGATGTCGGTGGGGAGCATGATCCGCGCCCCGCCCTGCTCGGCCCGGTCGAGGTAGCCCTTGACGTCGTCGATGCGATCCTTCTCGACGAGGCTCGCACCGATGTCGTGGCCGAGCGCGGCGAGGAACGTGAAGACCATGCCACCGCCGATGAGGAGGTTGTCGGCCCGGTCGATGAGGTTGTCGATGACACCGAGCTTGTCGGAGACCTTCGAACCGCCGAGGACGACGGTGAAGGGCCGCTGCGGCGAGTTGAGGAGACGGTCGCTGACCTCGACCTCAACCTGGACGAGCGAACCGGCGTAGTGCGGCAGGAGCTGCGCGAGTTCGTAGACCGAGGCCTGCTTGCGGTGGACGACGCCGAATCCGTCGGAGACGAAGTCGTCGGCGAACTCGGCGAGCTGTTCGGCGAATGCGCGCCGTTCGGCCTCGTCCTTGGAGGTCTCCCCCGGGTTGAACCGGAGGTTCTCGAGGAGGAGGACGTCCCCGTCGCCGAGCGCTGCGACCTTCGCCTGCGCATCCTCGCCGACGGTGTCGGAGGCGAAGGCGACGTCACGGCCGATCGCAGCGGCGAGTTCGCCGGCGATCGGGGCGAGCGAGAAGTGCGGATCGGGTGCGCCCTTCGGGCGGCCGAGGTGGGAGATGACGATCACCCGGGCCCCCGCCTCGGCGAGGGATCGGATCGTCGCCGCGGATGCGAGGATGCGTCCGTTGTCAGTGATCGTCGTCCCGTCCATGGGAACGTTGAGATCGCTGCGGACGAGCACCGTCCGGTGGGCGAAGATCTCCGGGTCCGTGAATGTCCTCATTGGGGCCTTTCGCGCAGAAGGTAGCTGACCATGTCCTTGAGTCGGTTCGAGTAGCCCCACTCGTTGTCGTACCACGCGACGACCTTGACCTGGTCGCCGAGGACCATCGTCAGCTCCGAGTCGGCGATCGCCGAGGCGGTGGTCCCGACGATGTCCGTGGAGACGAGGGCGGCCTCGGTGTAGTCGAGGTAGGGCGAGTCCTCCGCGGCGGCCTTGAGGATCTCGTTGACCTCGTCGCGGGTGACCGGCTTCTTCGGGGTGAAGGTGAAGTCGATGATCGATCCCGCGGGCACGGGCACGCGGATCGCGAAGCCGTCGAGCTTGCCCTCGAGGTGGGGCATGACCTTGCCGACGGTGCGGGCGGCGCCGGTCGTCGTCGGCACGATGTTGATCGCGGCGGCGCGGGCGCGGCGGAGGTCGCGGTGCGGACCGTCGACGAGCTTCTGGTCGCCGGTGTAGGCGTGGACGGTGTTGAGCAGTCCGGATTCGACGCCGATCGCGTCGTCGAGGGCCTTGACGACGGTCGCCATGCAGTTCGTCGTGCACGAGGCGTTCGAGACGACTTCATGCTTGTCCGGGTCGTACGTGTCCTCGTTGACGCCCATGACGAAGGTCGCATCGACGTCCTTGCCGGGGGCGGAGAGGACGACGGTCTTCACGGTCCCGCCGAGGTGGGCCTCGGCCTGGTCGCGGCGGGTGAAGATGCCGGTCGATTCGACGACGAGTTCGACGTCCTTCGACGTCCAGTCGATGTCGGCGGGGTTCTTCTCCGAGAAGACGGCGATCTCGCGGCCGTCGACGATGAGCGAATCCTCTCCGGCCTCGACGGTGTGGTCGAAGCGCGGCCACACGGAGTCGTAGGCGAGGAGGTGGGCGAGCGTCGCAGTGTCGGTGAGGTCGTTGATGGCGACGACTTCGAAGTCGGCACCGGGTTCGAGGGACAGGCGGAAGAGGGCGCGACCGATGCGGCCGAAGCCATTGATTGCGATTCGTCTCATGCTCGAATCCTATCGGTCTTCGAGCATGTCGGGAGTGAGACTTGCTTCAGTCCCAGGAATTCCCAATTCTTCCGCTCGCTTGTCCGCCGTCGACAGCAGCCGCCGGATGCGTCCGGCCACGGCGTCCTTCGTCATCGGCGGGTCGGCGAGCTGTCCGAGCTCCTCGAGGGAGGCCTGCTTGTGGGTGACGCGCAGCTGTCCGGCGTAGCGGAGGTGCTCGGGCACGTCCTCGCCGAGGATCTCCAGCGCCCGTTCGACGCGCGCGCCGGCGGCCACGGCGGCCCGGGCGGAGCGGCGCAGGTTGGCGTCGTCGAAGTTCGCGAGCCGGTTGGCCGTCGCCCTGACCTCGCGGCGCATCCGCCGCTCCTCCCACACGAGAACCGCGTTGTGGGAGCCCATGCGGGTGAGCAGGGCGGCGATGTCGTCGCCGTCGCGGATGACGACGCGGTCGACGCCGCGGACCTCGCGGGCCTTCGCGCTCAGGCCCAGCCGTCGGGCGGCTCCGACGAGCGCGAGTGCCGCCTCGGGACCCGGGCAGGTGACCTCGAGGGCGGAGGAGCGGCCGGGCTCGGTGAGCGAGCCGTGGGAGAGGAAGGCCCCGCGCCAGGCGGCCTCGGCGTCGGCGACGGAGCCGTTGACGATCGCCGAGGGCAGACCGCGCACGGGTCGGCCGCGGTTGTCGACGAGCCCGGTCTGGCGGGCCAGTGCGCCGCCGTCACGGGTGACGCGCAGCAGGTAGCGGTTGGAGCGGCGGATGCCGGCGGCGTTGATGACGACGATGTCGGCGAACTGGCCGTAGAGATCCTTGATCTCGCTGCGCAGGCGCTTCGCGGCCTGAGCGGTGTCGAGTTCGGCCTCGAGCACGATCGAGCCGTTGACGAGGTGGAGGGCGGAGGAGAAGCGGAAGATCGAGGACACTTCGGCCTTCCGAGCCGAGGTCCGGGTGATCTTCACCCTCGCCAGCTCGTCCTTGACCTGAGCGGTCAATGCCATTGTTCGTCCTCCTGCACGGATCGGTCCTACCACTGCTCGTCGACGTCGATCCCGGCGTCAACCAACATGTCACGGTAACATGCTGCGAGCTTGAGGCTGTCATGCTGCCCTGCCCGCCGGGAGCTGAGCGGATGCACCCGGAGTTTGGCGTCGAACATCTCCCGCGCATGGTGTTCGAGCTCCGGTTCGGAGACCACGGACGCCTCGTCGACGAGCACGTAGTCGAGGGTGAGGGCCGGGGCGTGGCGGTGCAGCGACATGAGGTGTTCGCCGAGGCTGAGGTCCCGGGTCTCCCCGTCCGAGGACGAGAGGTTGAGCGTGAGGGATTTCACCGCGTTCGACCGCACGATCGCATCGGAGAGGGAGGGCACGAGCAGGTGCGGCATCACCGAGGTGTACCACGAGCCGGGCCCGAGGTTGAGGACCTCCGCCTCGGCGACGGCTTCGACGGTCTCATAGCGGGCCGGCGGGTCCGCTGGGTCGAGGCGGACGGCTTCGACATGACCGCGGGTCGAGGCGAGCACCGACTGTCCGCGCACGACCTGGAACGAGCCGGGGAACTGGACGTCGGCTTCGATCGTCAGCGGCACCGAGGACATCGGCAGCACGCGGCCGTGGGCGCGCAGCAGCTTCGCCATCCAGTCGAGGCCGGCGACGTGGTCGCCGTGGATCTGCCAGAGGGCGGCGATGAGGAGGTTGCCGACGGCGTGGCCGTTGAGCTCCCCGCTCGATTCGAAGCGATGCTGGATGACGTCGCGCCACGTCTTGCCCCAGTTCCCGTCGTCGCAGAGCGCGGCCAACGCCATGCGCAGGTCCCCGGGCGGCAGACTGCCGAGCTCGTCGCGGAGCCGACCGGAGGAGCCGCCGTCGTCGGCGACGGTGACGACGGCCGTGAGCGATTCGGTGAGCAGCCGGAACGCGCGCAGGGCGGCGTAGAGACCGTGACCGCCGCCGAAGGACACGATCTTCGGGCCCTTGTTGATGACGGCCGGGGTGATCTGCGGGAGATCCTCGGTCTCCATGTCATTCCCTCCCCAGGTCGCGGTGGCGGACGGTGACGGGAATGCCGGTGCGGGCGGCCAGCCCCTTCGCGATGCGTTCGCTGATCGCCACCGACCGGTGCTTGCCGCCGGTGCAGCCGATGCCGATGAGCGCGTAGCCGCGGCCCTCCCGGAGGTAGCCCTGCGCGATCGTGTCGAGGGTGGCGGTGTAGCGTTCGATGAACTCCTCGGCGCCGTTCTGTCCGAGCACGTAGTCGGCGACGTCGGAGTCGAGTCCGTTGTGTCCGCGCAGGTGGGGAATCCAGTACGGGTTGGGCAGGAAGCGGACGTCGGCGACGTTGTCGGCGTCCTTGGGCAGGCCGTACTTGAAGCCGAAGCTCATCACCGTCAGCCGCAGCGGCGGGGCGTCGTCGGCGCTGAAGCGCTTGCGCACCTCGGCGCCGAGCTGGTGAACGTTGAGGTCGGAGGTGTCGATGATGATGTCGGCACGGTGCTTGAGCGATTCAAGGGCCTCGCGTTCGGCCTCGATCCCCTCGAGGAGGGTTCCCTCCCCCTGCAGCGGGTGCGGCCGGCGGGTGGATTCGAACCGGCGGACGAGGACCTCGTCGGCGGCGTCGAGGTAGAGGATGCGCAGCGACAGTCCCTGGTCGAGGAAGTCGGAGATCGTGTCCTCGAGCTCCGTGTACTTCGCCCGGCCCTTCGAGTCGGTGACGATCGCGATCTTCGGCACGGCGCCGTCGGCGCGGGCGACGAGTTCGACGAGGGTGCGCATCATCTGCGGCGGGAGGTTGTCGACGACGTACCAGTCGAGGTCTTCGAGGACATTGGCCACGGTGGTCCGCCCGGCCCCGGACATGCCGGTGACGAGGACGACCTCGATGGGGTGGTCGTCGGCCTGTGTGGTCATGCGTCCTCCTCGTGTCCCCGGCTGGCGGCGACCGCGCACGGTCGCTCATATCGAACACTACTGTAGAGCACGCCTGTGGGGCGCCGATCTCAGTGCCCGTTCAGCTCGGGATGGTGGGGTTCAGTCCGTCTGCAGGGCCGCGGCGATCTTCTCCGCCAGGGCCGGCCCGATCCCCTTGACCTCGCAGAGCTGCTCGACGCTGGCCGCACGTGTCCGCTTCACCGAGCCGAAGTGCTTGAGGAGTGCCGTCCGCTTCGCCTCGCCGAGGCCGGGAATCTCATCGAGGACGGAGCTCGTCATCGCCTTCGCCCGCTTCGACCGGTGGTAGGTGATCGCGAAGCGGTGCGCCTCGTCCCGCAGGCGCTGCATGAGGAAGAGTCCCTCGGAGTTGCGCGGGAGGATGACGGGGAACGGGTCGTCGGGGACCCAGACCTCCTCGAGCCGCTTGGCGAGGCCGACGACGGAGATGTCGACGATTCCGAGGTCGTGCAGCGCCCGGGTCGCCGCGGCGACCTGGGGTCCGGCGCCGTCGACGACGAGGAGGCTGGGACGGTACCCGAAGCGGTCGTCGGGTTCGTCGGAGGCCATCTGCTCGAGGTAGCGGCTGAAGCGCCGGGAGACGACGTCGTACATCGAGGCGGTGTCGTCGGTCGCCGCCTCGCCGTGGATCGCGAAGTGCCGGTAGTCGCGCTTCTTCGCCAGGCCGTCCTCGAAGACGACGAGGCTGGCGACGACGTTCGAGCCCTGGGTGTGGGAGATGTCGATGCACTCGATGCGCAGCGGCGCCTCGGGCAGGTCGAGGTGCTCCTGGATCTCCTTGAGCGCGGTGCTGCGGGTCGTCAGGTCGGAGGAGCGCTTGAGCTTGTGCTGGACGAGCGCTTCCTTAGCGTTCTTCGTCACCGTCTCGAGCACGGCCTTCTTCTCGCCGCGTTCGGGCACCCGCACGGTGACCTTGGCGCCGCGCTGTTCGCTCAGCCAGGCTTCGAGCGAGTCGAGGTCGGCGGGCACGGTGTCGACGAGGATCTCCTTGGGGATCGCATCGGCGTCGAGTCCCGTGTACGCCTGCCGGAGGTAGTCGGTGGTCAGCTCGGCCGGGGTGTGGTCGTCGGAGCGTTCGATGATCCACCCGCGCTGGCCGCGGATGCGGCCGCCGCGGACGTGGAAGACCTGGACGGAGGCTTCGAGCTCCTCGGTGACGAGGGCGAAGACATCGCAGTCGGCGGACACGGAGAGGACGACGGCGGACTTGTCGAGGACCTTCTGCAGCGCGGTGAGCTCGTCGCGCAGCCGTGCCGCCTGTTCGTAGTCGAGGTCGGCGGCGGCGGCGGCCATCTCCTTCTTCCGCTCGCTGATGAAGCGCCCCGTGTTGCCGGACATGAAGTCGACGACGCTGCGGGCGAGGTCCCGGTGCTCGTCGATGCTGATCTTGCCGACGCACGGGGCGGCGCATTTGTCGATGTACCCGAGCAGGCACGGCCGACCGCTGCGTTCGGCACGGCGGAACACCCCCGGGGTGCACGTGCGCATGGGGAACGCCTTGAGGAGGAGATCGAGGGTGTCCCTGATCGCCCACACCTGGGCGAACGGGCCGAAGTACTTCACGCCCCGGCGGCGTTTGCCGCGGGTGATGAACGCCCTGGGCACCTCGTCGTTCATCGTGATCGCCAGATAGGGGTAGGACTTGTCGTCGCGGAACATGACGTTGAACCGCGGATTGAATTCGTTGATCCACGTCCACTCGAGCTGGAGGGCCTCGACCTCGGTGTCGACGACGGTCCATTCCACCGAGGCGGCGGTGTGGACCATCGTCGAGGTCCGCGGGTGCAGCTGCGCGGGGTTGGCGAAGTACGAGTTGAGCCGGTTCCGCAGATTCTTCGCCTTGCCGACGTAGATCACCCGCCGGTCGGGGTCACGGAACTTGTAGACCCCGGCCGAGGTGGGAATGCTGCCGGTGGCCGGACGGTAGCTCGCGGGATCAGGCATCGAGCATCTCGGCGAGGAAGCGCCCGGTGTGGCTGGCGGGGTTCTTCGCGACCTCCTCCGGGGTGCCTTCGGCGACGACCTGACCGCCGCCGCGACCGCCCTCGGGGCCGAGGTCGATGACGTAGTCGGAGTTCGCGATGACATCGAGGTTGTGCTCGATGACGATCACGGAGTTCCCCTTTTCCACGAGCCCCTGGAGGACGTGGAGGAGCTTCGAGATGTCCTCGAAGTGGAGACCGGTCGTCGGCTCGTCGAGCACGTAGACGGTGCGACCGCGGGAGCGCTTCTGGAGTTCGGCGGCGAGCTTGACGCGCTGCGCCTCACCGCCGGAGAGCGTCGTCGCCGGCTGTCCGAGCCGGACGTAGCCGAGGCCGACGTCGACGAGGGTCGACAGGTGCCGGGAGATCGCGGGGATCGCGGCGAAGAACTCCGCGGCCTCCTCGATGGGCATGTCGAGGACCTCGGCGATCGTCTTGCCCTTGAACGTCACCTCGAGCGTCTCCCGGTTGTACCGGGCTCCCCCGCACACCTCGCAGGGGACGTAGACGTCGGGGAGGAAGTTCATCTCGATCTTGATCGTGCCGTCACCGCTGCAGTTCTCGCAGCGGCCGCCCTTGACGTTGAAGGAGAAGCGGCCCGGCTGGTAGCCGCGGACCTTCGCGGACTCGGTCTCGGCGAAGAGCCGGCGGATGTGGTCGAAGACGCCGGTGTACGTCGCCGGGTTCGACCGCGGGGTGCGGCCGATCGGCGACTGGTCGACGTGGACGACCTTGTCGAGGTTCTCCAGCCCCGTCACCCGCTTGTGCCGACCGGGCACGCGGGACGCGCCGTTGAGGACGTTCGCCATCTGCGTGTAGAGGATCTCGTTGACGAGCGTCGACTTGCCGGACCCGGACACCCCGGTGACCGCGGTGAGGACGCCGAGCGGGAAGGAGACGGTGAGGTCGCGGAGGTTGTTCTCGCTCGCCTTCTCGACGGTGACCATCCGTTCGGGGTCGATCGGCCGGCGTACGGTGGGGATCGCGATGGACTTGCGTCCGTCGAGGTAGGCACCGGTGATCGAGCGCTCGGCGTCCTTGAGCCCGGGGACCGGACCGGAGTAGATGACCTCTCCCCCGTGCTCGCCGGCACCGGGGCCGATGTCGACGATCCAGTCCGCGGCGCCGATGGTGTCCTCGTCGTGTTCGACGACGATGAGGGTGTTGCCGAGGTCCTTGAGCTTGATGAGCGTGTCGATGAGACGGCGGTTGTCGCGCTGGTGGAGGCCGATCGAGGGCTCGTCGAGGACGTAGAGGACGCCGACGAGGCCCGAGCCGATCTGCGTGGCCAGGCGGATGCGCTGGGCCTCACCGCCGGACAGGGTCCCGGCGGCGCGGTTGAGGCTGAGGTATTCGAGGCCGACGTCGAGGAGGAAGCCGAGGCGGGCGTTGATCTCCTTCATCACCTGCGCGGCGACAGCCGCGTCACGGCCGCTGAGCTCGAGTCCGGAGAGGAAGCCGGCCGCCTCGTCGAGGGCGAGCTCAGCCACCTCGGCGATCGAGCGGTCACCGACCTTGACGGCGAGGGCCTCGGGTTTGAGCCGGGTGCCGTTGCACGAGGCGCACGGGATCTCGCGCATGTACGACTCGTAGCGCTCACGCGACCAGTCGGACTCGGTTTCGTCGTGCTTGCGCTGGATGTACTGGAAGACGCCCTCGAAGCCCGTCGAGTACGTCCGCTCCCGCCCGAAGCGGTTGCGGTACTTGACGTGGACCTCGTAGTCCTTGCCGGTGAGGATCGCGGTGCGCTGTGCGCTCGTGAGGTCCTTCCACGGGGTCTTGAGCGTGAAGCCGAGCTCGTTGCCGAGACCGGTGAGCAGGCGGTTGAAGTACTTCGACACCTGTTTGCCGCCCGACCACGGAGCGACCGCGCCGGCGCCGAGGCTGAGGTCCTCGTCGGGGACGACGAGGCTCTCATCGACCTGGAGCCGGGTGCCGATGCCGTCGCACGTCGGGCACGCGCCGAAGGGCGAGTTGAAGGAGAAGGTCCGGGGTTCGATCTCGTCGATCGTCAGCGGATGCTCGTTCGGACACGACATGTGCTCGGAGAACGTGCGGGTCACGCCCTCGTCGACGAGGTCGATGTCGATGCGGCCGTCGGCGAGTCCGAGAGCGGTCTCGACGGAGTCCGTGAGACGCGGGCGCATGCCGGGCTTCGCGACGAGGCGATCGACGACGACGGAGATCGTGTGCTTGTACTTCTTGTCCAGGGTCGGCGGGTCGCTCAGGCTGATCTGCTCACCGTCGACGATGGCACGGGAGAAGCCCTTCGCCTGCAGGTCGGTGAAGAGGTCGACGAATTCGCCCTTGCGCAGGCGCACGACGGGCGCGAGGACGAGGAACTTCGTCCGCTCCGGCAGCTCGAGGAGCTGATCGACGATCTGCTGCGGGGTCTGCTTCGTGATGATCTCGCCGCAGATCGGACAGTGGGGCACGCCGATGCGCGCCCAGAGGAGGCGGAGGAAGTCGTAGACCTCGGTGATCGTGCCGACCGTCGACCGCGGGTTGCGCGAGGTCGACTTCTGATCGATCGACACCGCCGGGGAGAGCCCTTCGATGAAGTCGACATCGGGTTTGTCCATCTGGCCGAGGAACATCCGGGCGTACGACGACAGGGATTCGACGTACCGGCGCTGTCCTTCGGCGAAGATCGTGTCGAACGCCAGCGACGACTTGCCCGACCCCGAGAGTCCGGTGAAGACGACCATGGAGTCGCGCGGCAGCGCGATCTCGACGTTCTTGAGGTTGTGCGCGCGGGCGCCCTTGACCCACAGCGTGTCGAGGTGGGACACGCCGGAGGGGTTCTGCGCGCTGTTCGCACTGTTCGTTTTCATCACCTGTCCACTGTATTACTCGGTCCTGACATGACGGTCGCGGCGGGAGGAGGCAGCGCCTGCGAGGAGTGTCTCACTCGGCCCTGACATGGTTCTCGGCGATCTCTCCGACGGCGAGGATGCGCACGACGATGTCCCCGGTCTCATCGCTCGCGGCGACGTCGACCTCGGCATCGATCGCCCAGTCGCGGTTGCCGTCGGGATCGGCGAGGATCTGACGCACACTCCAGGTGGTCGAACCGGGAACGATGTCGATATATTCCCGTCCCCGCGCGGTCTGGTCGACGAGCAGGTCGCCGTATTCGTCGTAGAAGTCCTCGATCGCGGTCTCCCAGGCCTTCTCGTCGAACCCGGACTCCGCGTCGAGGCGGCCGAGCTCGGCGTAGTCCGCGCGTTCGGCGAGCAGCACGCGATGGAACATCGCATTGCGGATCTCGGCGGTGAAGAGCTTCGTGTTCGCCGAGAACGCGCGGTCGAGGTCGGGCAGCTCCTCGTCGCCGAAGTCCGTGGGACTCAGTCCCTGGAGGGTGCGCCATTCGTCGAGGAGGGAGGAGTCGGTGCGGGCCACCGTCTCCCCGAGCCATTCGATGATGTCCTGGAGCTCCTCCCCGCGCCGGTCGGCCGGGACGTTGTGGGTCAGCGCCCGGTAGACGTCGGTAAGGTAGCGCAGGAGGCTGCCTTCGGCACGGGCGAGACCGTAGTAGCCGACGAACTGGGTGAAGCCCATCGCCTGCTCGACCATGTCGCGCACGATCGACTTCGGCTCGAAGTCGCCGGCCCGCAGCCACGGGTGGGCGAGGAGGAAGTGGTCGAACGCGGGCTCGAGGATCTCGGCCAACGGCTTCGGCCCGGTCACCTCGTCGAGGATGGCCATCCGCTCCGGATACTCGAGGCCCTCGGATTTGAGTTCGGCCAGCGTCTCCCGCTTGATCCGGTCGAGCTGGCCCTTGAGGATCGCGAAGGGCACCGGGGTGGTCGCCTCGACGAGGGAGACGACGTCGAGCGCCCACGTCGGGAATCGGGGTCGAGGAGGTCGAGTCCGGCGAGGACGAACGGGGCGAGCGGCTGGTTGAGGGCGAACTGGGGACCGAGGTCCTCCGTCGGCACGAGTTCGGTCCCGCGCCGCTCGATGAGTCCGGCGTCGAAAAGGGAACGGCCGATCTTCAGCGCCGTGAGCTTGAGGTCGAGGTGCCGTTCGCGGCTCTCGTGCGTCTCATCGATGAACCGGCTGATCGTCGAGACATCGGATCCCGGGCGGGCGATGAGGTTGAGGATCATCGAATGGTCGATGCGCATCCGGGACCGCAGGGATTCCGGCGCGGACTCGATGAGCTTGGCGAAGGTCTCCTCGGACCACCCGACGAAACCGGCGGGTGCGGACTTCTTCTTCACCTTCTTCCGCTTCTTCTCATCGCCGGCGGCCTTCGCCTCGGCGCGGAGGTTCTCGATGACGTGCTCGGGGGCCTGGGCGACGACGAACCCGCGGGTGTCGAAGCCGGCGCGACCGGCCCGCCCGGCGAGCTGCTGGAACTCGCGGACGCTGAGCTTGCGCATCCGCCGCCCGTCGAACTTCGTCAGCCCGGTCAGGAGCACGGTGCGGATGGGCACGTTGATGCCCACCCCGAGGGTGTCGGTGCCGGAGATGACGAGGAGGACGCCCTTGAGGGCGAGCTGCTCGACGAGGCGGCGGTACTTCGGAAGCATCCCGGCATGGTGGACGCCGACGCCGTGGAGGAGGAGCCGGCGCAGCGTCTGGCCGAATCCCTTCGAGAACGTGAATCCCCTGATCTCCTCGGCGATCCTCGCCTTCTGCTCCTTGCTCGCGAGATCGACCGAGAGCAGGCCCGTGGCGAGGTCGATCGCACCGGCCTGGGAGTACGAGACGACGTAGACGGGTGCCCGGTCGTGGCGGACGAGGGCGCGGAGGGTGTCGGAGAGCGGTTCGGTCGAGTACTCGTATTCGAGCGGCACGGGACGCGACGCCGAGGTGATGAGGGCGGAGTCGCGGCCCGTCGTCTCCGTCATCGTCGCCCGGATCTCCGCCGTCTCCCCGAGCGTGGCCGACATGAGCACCATCTGCGCCTGCGGGAGTTCGAGGAGCGGAACCTGCCAGGCCCACCCGCGGGTGGGATCGGCGAAGTAGTGGAACTCGTCCATGACGACCATGCCGACGTCGAGGAGTCCTCCCTCGCGCAGCGCCTGGTTGGCGAGGATCTCCGCGGTCGCGCAGATGACGGGCGCATCGCCGTTGACCGTCGAGTCGCCGGTGATCATGCCGACGTTCTCGGGCCCGAACGCGTCGATGAGGGAGAAGAACTTCTCACTGACGAGCGCCTTGAGCGGTGCGGTGTAGTACGCCCGGATGCCGCGGGTGAACGAGCAGTAGAGCGCGAACAGCGCGACGAGGGACTTCCCCGACCCCGTCGGGGTGGCGACGATCGTGTTGTCCCCGGAGAGGATCGCGAGCATCGCCTCCTCCTGCGCCGGGTAGGGTTCGATCCCCAGTTCGCGGCAGTACTCGGCGAACGCCTCGAAGATCGCATCCTCGTCGGCGAACTCCGCCGGAATCTCCTGCAGCCTCGTCACCACTGTGCACTGACCTTTCGCTCTA
Organism: Brevibacterium sp. NPDC056726; assembly: GCF_042790515.1. Lineage (NCBI taxonomy): Bacteria > Bacillati > Actinomycetota > Actinomycetes > Micrococcales > Brevibacteriaceae > Brevibacterium > Brevibacterium sp. NPDC056726. The sequence continues at coordinate 222,067 of NZ_JBHTYZ010000004.1, forward strand.
GACTGATGTCCATCCTATTGACCTCGAATCCCTCAAGGAGTGGCAGATGCCGGTTTTCGCCGTCACCTACGTCTATGGCCCCGACACCGAGACGCGTCTCGCGCACAGGCCCGCACACCGTCAGTGGCAGGCCGCGCAGAACGCGTCCGGTGCCATGCTCGCCTCCGGCCCGTTCACCGACGATGAGCAGCCCGGCGGCCTGCTGCTCGTCAGCGCCGCCGATCAGGATGCCGCCCGCGACATGCTCACCGGCGATCCGTACCACGACCTCGGTGTCATCGCCGAGACCCGGATCCGAGAGTGGAATCCGATGTTCGGGGCGTTCGCCGAGGACTGAGCCGCTCCCGGACTCGCCCGTCCGAACGACACAGTGCGCGGGTGCCCACCGCTGACGGGGGCACCCGCGCACTGCTGTCTCCGCTGCGGCGCGTGCCGCCTGCGGGAGCGGGGGCTCAGTCCTGCTTGGCTTCCGTTTCGGTCGCTCCGGCGTCCCGGAACGACTTGCCCTCGCGTTTCATCTTCCACAGCGAGGCGAGTGTCGCGACGACCATGGCGACGACGATGAACGTCAGCGACAGCCACGTCGGGACCTCGGGCACCGAGTTGCCCCACGACAGCCACGACACATCGGTCTCGTGGAGGGCGTGGAGGAAGAGCTTGACGCCGATGAACGCGAGGATCGCCGCGATCCCGTAGTGGAGGTAGACGAGTTTGTCGACGAGTCCGCCGAGGAGGAAGTAGAGCTGGCGCAGACCCATGAGGGCGAAGACGTTCGCGGTGAAGACGAGGAACGCGTTCTGTGTGACACCGAAGATCGCGGGGATCGAGTCGAGGGCGAACATGACGTCCGTCGAGCCGATCGCGAGGAAGACGATGAACATGGGCGTCCAGTACTTCTTGCCGTCGTCGAGCTCGACGCGCAGCTTGTTGCCGTGGTACTCGTCGACGACGTTGATCCGCTTGCGGAGGAAGCGGATGAGCGCGTTCTCGCCGTCGCCCTCGTCGTCGCTGCTGAAGGCCTGACGGTAGGCGACGAAGAGGAGGAAGAGGCCGAAGAGGAAGAAGACCTCGACGAAGGCGTTGATGATCGCCGCTCCCGCGAGGATGAAGATGCCGCGGAAGATGATGGCGATGATGATGCCCACCATGAGGACTTCCTGCTGGTACTTCCGGGGCACCTGGAAGCTGCTCATGATGATGATGAAGACGAAGAGGTTGTCGATGCTCAGGGAGTACTCGAGCAGCCAACCGGTGAGGAACTCGCTGCCGTGCTGGGCGTCGCCGATCCAGAAGAGCGAACCGGCGAAGGCCAGGGCGAGGGCGACGTAGAACGCGACCCAGATGCCGGCCTCGCGCATCGAGGGGACGTGGGGGCGCTTGATGACGAGGAGGAGGTCGAAGATGAGGATCGCGACGACGATGATCCCGGAGGTGATCATGAACCAGCCGGGAATGACTGCTCCTGTCGATGCAGCGGCATTGCCGCCGGCGGCGAGGGTGGAGGACAGGGTATCCAATTGGGGCCTTTCGTGATGACGGACTGTACCCGTGTCGAAAGTCTCTCCCACGCTGTGACCGCGGAGTCGTCGGCCGACCGCGATGTTCGCGGTGCGGCGGGCGAGCCTGCGGCGGCGTGCGCTCCGTGCCCGGACCCGCAGACGGGTCGTGGTGACGAGCACGGATGGACGGGATACTCCCTTTCGCCAGCCTCACCAGTATAGTCGGGTTGCCGCGATTGTGCGCATCCGCCTCTCAGGACGCGGACGGGATTCCCGTCAAGCCCGCCTGCCGCGTGGCCGCCGGGCACGCAGCACGCGCGGCGGCCGGCTCACGCGTGGCCGACCTCCTTCATCGCCCGCAGCTCCTTCTTGAGGTCGGAGAGCTCATCGCGCAGCCGCGCGGCGAGTTCGAACTGGAGTTCCGCGGCCGCCGCATGCATCTGCGTCGTCAGGGATTCGATGAGCTCGGTGAGATCGGCGGCCGGTGGCCGCAGCGAGCCGCCGCCGCTCGAAGCGGCCTGCCGCTGTTCGTCGGTGAGCGTCGAGTTGTAGCCGCGCTTGCCCTTGCCGTAGTCGAATTCGGTGAGGAGCTCGCGCGTGTCGGCGTCCTCGCGCTGCAGGCGCTCGGTGATGTCGGCGATCTTCTTGACCAGCGGCGCCGGGTCGATGCCGTGCTCCTCGTTGTAGGCGATCTGGATCTCGCGACGGCGGTTCGTCTCGTCGATCGCCTCCTGCATCGACCGGGTGATCGTGTCGGCGTACATGTGGACCTCGCCGTGGACGTTGCGGGCCGCGCGTCCGATCGTCTGGATGAGCGAGGTCGCCGAGCGCAGGAAGCCCTCCTTGTCGGCGTCGAGGATCGCCACGAGCGAGACCTCCGGCAGGTCGAGGCCCTCGCGGAGCAGGTTGATGCCGACGAGGACGTCGAACTCACCGGCGCGCAGCTCGGTGAGGAGTTCGACGCGGCGCAGCGTATCGACGTCGGAGTGGAGGTACTGGACGCGGATCTCGTGCTCGAGGAGGTAGTCGGTGAGATCCTCGGCCATCTTCTTCGTCAGGGTCGTGACGAGGACGCGCTCGTTCCTCTCGACCCGTGTCCTGATCTCGTCGAGGAGGTCGTCGATCTGGCCCTTCGTCGGCTTGACGACGACCTCGGGATCGACGAGACCGGTCGGGCGGATGATCTGCTGGACGGTGCCCTCCGACCGTTCGAGTTCGAAGTCGCCGGGGGTCGCCGACAGGTAGACGGTCTGTCCGACGCGCTCGCGGAACTCGTCGAACTTCAGCGGCCGGTTGTCCATCGCGCTCGGCAGGCGGAAGCCGTGTTCGACGAGGGTGCGCTTGCGGGACATGTCGCCTTCGTACATGCCGCCGATCTGCGGCACGGTGACGTGGGATTCGTCGATGACGAGGAGGAAGTCCTCGGGGAAGTAGTCGAGCAGGCAGTTCGGGGCCGACCCCGCAGGGCGTCCGTCGATGTGCCGGGAGTAGTTCTCGATGCCCGAGGTGAAGCCCATCGACTCCATCATCTCGAGGTCGTAGCTCGTGCGCATTTTCAGGCGCTGGGCCTCGAGGAGCTTGTTCTGCGCTTCGAATTCGCTCAGCCGCGACTGCAGCTCGTCCTCGATCTCGCTGATCGCCCGCCCCATCCGGTTCTCCCCGGCGACGTAGTGGGAGGCGGGGAAGACGTGGATCGTGTCCTCGTCACGGACGATCTCCCCGGTGAGCGGGTGGAGGGTCTGGAGGGATTCGATCTCGTCGCCGAAGAACTCGATGCGCAGGGCGAGCTCCTCGTACTGCGGGATGATCTCGACCGTGTCGCCCCGCACCCGAAAGGTGCCGCGGGTGAAGGCCATGTCATTGCGCGAGTACTGCATCGACACGAACCGCTTGAGGAGTTCGTCGCGGTCGCATTCCTGCCCCTTGTGGAGGGTGACCATCCGGTCGACGTACTCCTCGGGCGTGCCGAGGCCGTAGATGCACGAGACGGTCGAGACGACGACGACGTCGCGCCTGGTCAGCAGCGAATTCGTCGCGGAGTGCCGGAGCCGCTCGACCTCGTCGTTGATCGACGAGTCCTTCTCGATGAACGTGTCCGTCTGCGGGACGTACGCCTCGGGCTGGTAGTAGTCGTAGTAGGAGACGAAGTACTCGACGGCGTTGTTCGGCAGCAGCTGGCGGAACTCGTTGGCCAGCTGCGCGGCGAGCGTCTTGTTCGGCGCCATGATGAGCGTCGGACGCTGCACCTGTTCGATGAGCCACGCCGTGGTCGCCGACTTGCCGGTGCCGGTCGCGCCGAGGAGGACGATGTCGCGCTCTCCCGACTCGAGGCGGTCGGAGATGTCGTGGATGGCGGTGGGCTGATCGCCCGAGGGGGAGTATTCGGAGACGACCTCGAAGGGCGCCACCGTGCGGGTGACGTCCGGGCGGTGCCCGATCGCGGGCAGGGGACGGGTTTCGCTCATGCCCCCAGCCTAGACCTCGGCCCTGACACGGCACTGGGCGGGACGGTCATTCCGCGCTGTCCCGGGCTCCTTCCGCGCCCACCGGTTCCGCGCCCACCGCCGCCCCCGCATCCCCGGCCGTCGTGCGCACGCGGAGTTCGGCGGGCTGGCCGGGATCGGCACTCGCCCGCACTCCGGTGTCGCCTCCGGACTCCGCGGGCGGGAACCCGAGCGCGGTCAGCTGCGGTGCGAGCGCCTCGGCGGTCCGGGCGTCCCCGGCGTCGAGGACGAAGGAGAGCGGGGCATCGGGGGCGGTGTCCTGCGCGGTGATCGGGTGCGTCTCCCCCGTGCCGTGGCGCAGCTTCGCGACGAGCCGCTCCGCGTCGCCCTCCCGGCGCCGTATACGGTCGTCGCCGCTGCGCGCGGCGGGACGCTGCGCGGCGAGGTTCGCGGCGAAGGGGGCGAGCCGGGAGTCCCAGAGGGCGTCGACGATCTCCGCGGTGGCGGCCGGCGTTCCCGTGTTGTCGATGAGGACGTCGCAGGCGGCGCGGCGCACCTCGTCCGTGGCCTGCCGGGCGATGCGGGATTCGGCATCGGCCCGGTCCATCCCTCGGGTCTCGGCGAGCCGGTCCAGGCGCACCGCGGCGGGGACGTCGACGAGCAGCGTGAGGTGGTACCCGACCTCCATGTGGTTCTCGACGAGGAGGGGCACATCGTGGACGACCACCTCGGCGTCCGCGGCGGCGAAGCGGCCGGCCGTTCGATCCCGGATGACCGGGTGCATGAGCTCGCCGAGGCGCTTCGTCGACTCTGCGTCGGCGAAGGCGACGGCGGCCAGCCGGGCCCGGTCGAGGCTGCCGTCGGCGGCGAGGATCGCGGGCCCGAACTCGGCGGCGAGGGCGTCGAGGAGCGGCTCCCCCGGGGCGACGACCTCCCGGGCGATGACGTCGGCGTCGATGATCTCCGCACCGTGGGCGGCGAGGAGGTTCGCCACCGTCGACTTGCCCGCGCCGATCCCCCCGGTCAGTCCGATTCTCAGCATGGGGCCAGCTTAGCGAACCGCGTCCTCAGCGAACGGCGTCACCGACTCACCCGGTAGACGACGACGCCCTCACCGGAGAACACGGGCTCCCCGAGCGCGGCATCGAGGAGGCCTTCGAGCTCACCGGTCCCGCCCGGGGTCAGCGGCGCCTCGGGCGCGAGGACGACGAAGTCGACGCCATCGGCGCGCAGGCCCTCGACCCCGGCGGTGACGGCCGGATCGGAGGCGGCAGGCACCGGGGCGCCGTTGAAGATCGTCGCCCGCAGCGCGGCATCGAGGTCGTCCTCGGGTGCGGAGTAGATGATCGGCGAGCTCGGGCTCGAGCCGATGAAGTACCCGCCGGTCTCCCGGTAGCGGAAATCGGCCACCGACTGCCACACCATCGCCTCGTCCGCGTGCGGAGCCGCCCAGGCCAGCGGGCGCGGGAGGGTCTTGACGACGGCCCCCTCCGGGATCACCTCGGCGATGGATCCGGTGTAGAAGTCGGGCACGTAGACCTCACGGGTCGGCTGGGCGCCGGGCAGGACGACGACGGCGGACACGGCGAGGAGGGCGAGCATGCCGATGCCCGCCCGGGTGCTGCGGCGCTCGAGCGCCCACTGCAGCCCGCAGCCGAGGATCGCCCAGAGCGCGATCGTCGAATGGAGGACGAGGCGCATCGGCAGGATGTTGTTGAGGACCGGGATCGCCTCGACGAGGGCGAAGGGTCCCGCGCCGAGGAGGGGCTGACCGGCGAGGAGGACCGGCGATCCGAGGGAGAGGAGGAAGACGAGGGTCCCGGAGACGGCGGCGATGCGCACGGGCACGACCCATCTCCCCCGCCGTCCGAGGGTGAGGATGATGAGGGCCGCGGCGATGAGCGCGGGGAGGCCGACGTAGGCGCCGATCTCCGCGCCGTCGAGGTCCATGACGCGCGGCAGCGGCGACTCCCCGGTCCCGAAGAGCGTCGGCAGGCCCGGCACGATGGGGTCGAGGAGATCGGTGTTCCACACGCCGTGCGGACGGATCGCCCCCGACGGCGCGTTGGGCCCGGCCATCGTCATCAGCAGCGGCAGGGCCGCGAGCAGGGCGATGCCGGCGCCGAGGAGGCCGCCGGCTCCCAGCCGCAGCCAGCCGGCCGGCGACAGCAGGGAACGGCCGCAGACGATGAGGGCGGCGAGGAAGCAGAGGAACGCGAGGAAGGTCCCAGCGAGCACCTCGGTGGAGACGTAGAACTGGAATCCGAGGACGACGCCGAGGCCGAGGCTGAGCAGCCAGAAGCGGCGTCCGCCAGGTCGGCCGGTGCGCGGACCGGACAGGAGCGCGAGAACGAGGGCGGCGACGAGCGGCGGGGTGACGGCGAACGCGAGGTTCGGGTGGCCCGAGAGCTGCGCGATGACGTAGGAGGAGAAGCCGATGCCGGCCGCGGCCGCGAACGCGGGTCCGCGCTTGAGGAACCGGCGGAAGAGGATCGCGCACGCCAGCGAGTTGAGCACCGGGAGGCTGAGGATGAGGGCGTTGTAGGCGATGATCGGCCCGGCCACCCACGTCAGCGGGGCGAGGAGGATGGCGATGCCGGTCAGCGAGGTGTTCCAGGCGCCGTTGACGCCGCCGGCCAGCGCATTCATCGCCTCGGTGTAGAGGAAGCCGTCGCCGGTGCCGGCGAGACCCCCGCCGAAGCCGAGGAGGCCCGCGAGCACCTCGGCGCCGTGGCCGAGCCACCAGATGAACAGGGAGGAGTCGTCGTTGCCGGCCGACACGGTGCCGCCCGGGTCGGCGGCGACCCCGCCGAAGACGGTGATGCTGCCGAGCGTGAGGGCGAGGGCGTACCACGCCCAGGGTCGCAGTCGCGCCAATGCAAAGGGCTCCCGACCTGTCGGCCGGGAGCCCTTCACTGCGCTGATGTCAGCTGCCTGCAAGCTTCTCACGCAGGGCTGCGAGTGCTTCGTCGCTGGCGAGCGTGCCTTCGTCGCCCGACTCCTCGGAGGAGAAGGACCCGGTGGCGGGAGCGGCGTCGGAGCCCGATTCCGCGGCGCCGGCCTCGGCGTCTGCGGCAATCGCCTTCGCGACCTGCTTCTTGTGCTCTTCCCAGCGCGACTGGGCGGCGGCGTACTGCTGCTCCCAGACCTCGCGCTGCGCCTCGAAACCCTCGATCCACTCGTTGGTCTCGGGGTCGAAGCCTTCGGGGTACTTGTAGTTGCCGTCCTCGTCGTACTCCTGCGGCATGCCGTAGAGAGCGGGGTCGAGGAACTCTTCGGCCTCGGGGTCGACGCCTTCGTTCGCCTGCTTGAGCGAGAGCGAGATGCGGCGGCGCTCGAGGTCGATGTCGATGACCTTGACGTAGATCGTCTCGTCGACGGAGACGACCTGCTCCGGGAGGTCGACGTGGCGCACGGCGAGCTCGGAGATGTGGACGAGGCCCTCGATGCCGTCCTCGACGCGCACGAACGCACCGAACGGAACGAGCTTGGTGACCTTGCCCGGCACGATCTGGCCGATGACGTGGGTCCGGGCGAAGTGCTGCCACGGATCTTCCTGCGTCGCCTTGAGCGAGAGCGAGACGCGCTCCCGGTCCATGTCGACGTCGAGAACCTCGACGGTGACCTCGTCACCGACGGTGACGACCTCACCCGGGTGATCGATGTGCTTCCAGGACAGCTCCGAGACGTGCACGAGTCCGTCGACACCACCGAGGTCGACGAAGGCACCGAAGTTGACGATCGAGGAGACGACGCCCGGACGGACCTGACCCTTCTGGAGGGTCTGGAGGAAGTCGTGGCGGACCTCGGACTGGGTCTGCTCGAGCCAGGCGCGGCGCGAGAGGACGACGTTGTTGCGGTTCTTGTCGAGCTCGATGATCTTCGCCTCGACCTGCTGCCCGATGTAGGGGGCGAGGTCGCGGACGCGACGCATCTCGACGAGCGAGGCGGGGAGGAAGCCGCGGAGGCCGATGTCGACGATCAGGCCGCCCTTGACAACCTCGATGACGGTGCCGGTGACGACCCCGTCCTCTTCCTTGATCTTCTCGATGTCGCCCCAGGCGCGCTCGTACTGCGCACGCTTCTTCGACAGCATGAGACGGCCCTCTTTGTCCTCCTTCTGGAGAACGAGTGCCTCGATGGGGTCCCCGACCTCGACGACTTCGCCGGGATCGACATCGTGCTTGATGGAGAGTTCACGCGAAAGGACGACGCCTTCCGTCTTGTATCCGATGTCGACGAGGACCTCGTCGCGATCGACCTTGACGACGGTGCCTTCGACGATGTCGCCATCGTTGAAGTACTTGATCGTCTCGTCGACGGCGGCGAGGAAGTCCTCAGCGGTTCCGATGTCATTGACAGCGACCTGCTTCGGCTGCACCGATTCCGGCGTGGTGGTGGTCATATAGGTAGGGACTCCGATGGAATTGTGTCCCGGATCCGATACCCTTGATCTGCTGTGACACAGCCTGTGGGGAATCGCATCCGGTCTCGATTACGATTATGGACTTGTATGCATACGCACATACGGTTGTCAATACTAGCATCATTCAGGGCGTGAATGCACCCTCGGAATCCGAGGTGATCTGCCCGTTCGACCGCGGAGGACTCATGAGCGACGGAAGCTATTCGACAGAGGTCATCAGCGGCGGGTACCTGCCCATCGACGAAGAGGCGTCAGTGCGCGCCAATCGCAGCTATTGGGACAACTCCGCCGAGGACTACCTCGCCGAGCACGGCAGCTTCCTCGGCGCCTCCGATTTCATCTGGTGTCCCGAGGGAATTCACGAATCCGACGTCCATCTCCTCGGTGACGTCGCCCGCCGCCAGATCCTCGAGGTCGGGTGCGGGGCCGGCCAGTGCTCCCGCTGGCTCGCCGAGGAGGGGGCGATCGCCACCGGCATCGACGTCTCCGCGGGCATGCTCGAGCAGGCCTCGCGCCTGCAGCGGGAGAATCCGCTGAGCGCCGACGCCACTCCCCCGACGTTCGTCCGCGCCGATGCCCGCCAGCTGCCGTTCGCCTCGAACAGCTTCGACATCGCGTTCTCCGCGTACGGGGCCCTCCCCTTCGTCAAGGACGCCGAGGTGGTCCTCGCCGAGGTGGCCCGCGTCGTCCGTCCCGGCGGGAAGTGGGTGTTCTCGACGACGCATCCGATGCGCTGGATGTTCCCCGACGTGCCCGGGGAGAACGGGCTGACCGTCGAGTACTCGTACTTCGACCGGACCCCGTACGTCGAGATCGCCGCCGACGGTCAGCCCGTCTACGCCGAGCACCACCGGACGATGGGCGACTGGGTGAGCCTCCTCGTGGCCGCCGGCTTCCGGATCGACGCGGTCACCGAACCCGAGTGGCCCGACTCCAACGAGACGGCGTGGGGCGGCTGGTCGCCCCTGCGCGGTGCTCTCATGCCCGGCACCGTGATCTTCTCGACAACCCTGCCCGAGGCCTGACCTCTGCCCGAGGTTTGAATTCTGCCCGGGGCCTGACCCGTGCCCCTACTACGCGACTGCCGGGCCGCCGGACCGCCTCGGCGCGAACTTCCGTCGATCACGCGGCAGCTGCCCCTCGATCAAGGGGCAGCGCGGATAGCGGGTCGTGCACGGGCCGCTATCCGTGCTCCGGCTTGATCGAGAGCGCGCCAACGCGATTTCCGCGCTGCCGCGAGATCGAGAGCGGGGCGGCCGCGAACCTCGGTCGAGGACCTCGTCAGTCGAGGACGGAGAAACGGTCTCCGAGCGCGGTTCTGCCCGTCAGCGCCAGGAGCACGCGCTCTCCGTCGCCTCCGAGGGCAGCCAGTCGGGCTGCGATACCGAGCGATTCGACCAAGGGACCGTCCGGCGCCGAGGCGGTGATTGCGGCAGCCGCGGCAATGTCGAGACCGTGCACGGTGAGTTCGAACGTCCGCGTCGGCAGATAGGCACTGAGCAGCATCGGGCCGGCGGCGGTCGTCATGACGCGGTCCTCAGCCGACTGAACGAGCGGGATGACCCGGTCGGCGATCGCGCTCAGCGCACGCCCGGGGTCGCTGCCGAGGGCCTCACCGGCGGCGACGCCCCGCTCGAACACGGCGCCCGGATCGGTGCTCGTCTGCGTGGCGACGAAGGCGAAGTAGGCCTCCGGGCTCTCGAGCGCCACCTCGTCGGCGGGAGCGACCAGGTAGGCCTCAACGGTGAGCAGTGACCTGCTCGTGTGACCGACGAGGGCACGGAGACTCCAGTCGCCCAGGCCGGGTCCGTCCCATGCGCGCGGGTCGATGCGGTCGACGAGGGACTCGACCCAGCAGGCCGCCTCGGCGAAGTTCTCGGTCAATCGCCCGTCCATGTCGACAGTCTAGCCAGGTTCGGACCACCACCTCGGCGCACGATCCTGCTCGTGCCCACGCCACACCGCCCTCAGTGGGCGGCGGCATGCCAGACTCAGTGGGCGGCGGCGTGCCAGGAGACGCCGGTGCCGACGTTGACGTCGAGCGGGACGTCGAGTTCGTACGCCGATCCCATCTCCTCGGTGACGATGGCCTTGACCTCGTCGGCCTCCTCGGGGTGGAGGTCGACGATGATCTCGTCGTGGACCTGGAGGAGCATCCGGGATCGGAAGCCCTCGAGGCGGTCGGCGACCTTGAGCATGGCGATCTTCATGATGTCGGCCGCCGAGCCCTGGATCGGGGCGTTGAGCGCCGCGCGCTCGGCCATCTCCCGCAGCTGCCGGCGGTCGCTGTGGAGTGCCGGCAGATAGCGCCGGCGGCCCATGATCGTCTCGGTGAAGCCGTTGTCCCTGGCCTGCTCGACGATCTCGTCGAGGTAGTCCTTGACGGCGCCGAAGCGCTCGAAGTACTGGTCCATGAGACCGCGGGCCTCATCGACGCCGATCGCCAGCTGCTTCGACAGTCCGAATGCGGAGAGTCCGTAGACGAGGCCGTACGACATCGCCTTGACCTTCGAGCGCATCGTCGCATCGACCTCGTCGATGCCGACGGAGAAGACCTTCGAGCCGACGTAGGAGTGGAGGTCCTCGCCGTCCTTGAACGCCTGGATGAGCGCGGCGTCCCCGGACAGATGCGCCATGATGCGCATCTCGATCTGCGAGTAGTCGGCGGTGAGGAGCAGTCCGCCCGGCACGTGCGGGTCGGCGACGAAGACCTCCCGGATGCGCCGGCCCGACTCCGTGCGCACGGGGATGTTCTGCAGGTTCGGGTCGAGCGAGGACAGGCGGCCGGTCGCCGCGACCGTCTGCTGATACGTCGTGTGGATGCGCCCGTCCTCGGCGACGGTCTTGCCGAGGCCGACGACGGTCTGCTTGAGCTTCGTCGCGTCGCGGTGGGCGAGCAGGTGCTGGAGGAACGGGTGCTCGGTCTTGACGAAGAGCTCGGCCAGCGCATCCGCGTCGGTCGTGTATCCCGTCTTCGTCCGCTTCGTCTTCGGCATGTCGAGTTCGTCGAAGAGGACCGTCTGGAGCTGCTTCGGGGAGCCGAGGTTGACCTCGTGGCCGATCGCCTCGTACGCGAGTTCGGCACTTGCCTGCGCCTGCTTCGTGAAGTCCTCGACGAGTTCGGCCAGCCCCGCTTCGTCGATGGCGATGCCGGCGAGCTCCATGCCGGCGAGGACGGGCACGAGCGGCAACTCGATGTCGCGGTAGACCTGGGTCATGTTCGCCTCGTCGATGGCCGTCGCGAGGATCTCGTGGACCTCGAGCAGGGCCGCGGCGTTGGCGCCGTGGGTGCGCGCGGTCGCGTCGGTGTCGAGGTCGAGGGCGAGCTGACCGTCCTTCGCTTCGGCGGGGGCGAGGTCGATGCCGGCGCGCTCGGCGGCGATGTCGCGCAGTTCGTAGCTGCGCTGGTCGGGCACGAGGAGGTACGCGGCCAGGGCCGTGTCCCCGGCGACGTCGGTGAGGTCGATGCCCACCGAGCGCAGGGCCTTGATCTGCACCTTCGAGGAGTGGAAGATGAGCGCGGCCTTCCGCAGGGCGGCCTCAAGGGCGGCCAGGTCGGCGTCGCTCGCCTCTCCCAGGTCGACCACCGAGGCGGTCCCCGGCTGGGCGGAGACCGCGAGGAAGCGCACATCGCCGTGTCCGAGTTCGTACGTCCCGTCGGTGTCGAGCGCGAGGACATCCGCCTCGGCGATGGAGTCGAGGAGGGCGGGCACAGCGACCGTCGCGATCTCGACCTCCCGGGCGGGGGCGGACTCCGCCGCCTCCGGGGTCGCGGCGTCGCCGAAGATCGCCGCCAGGCGCTTGCCGAGGGCCTGGAACTCGAGCTGGTCGAAGAGGCTGCTGAGCTCGGCCGGGTCGCCCTCGCCCCATTTCAGGTCGGCGAAGTCGAGGCCGAGGTCGAGGTCGTCGAGGAGCCGGTTGAGGCGGTAGTTGCGTTCGACCTCGGGGATGTGGTCGCGCAGCTTCTCCCCCACCTTGCCGCCGATCTCGTCGGCGTGCTCGAGCACGCCGGGCAGGTCGCCGTGGGCCTTGAGCCATTTCGCGGCGGTCTTGTCCCCGACTCCGGGCACGCCGGGCAGGTTGTCGGCCTTCTCCCCGACGAGCGCGGCCAGGCCCCGGTAGTTGGCGGGGGTGACCCCGTACTTCTCCTCGATCGCCTCGGGCGTCATCCGCACGAGGTCGCTGACCCCGCGCTTGGGATAGAGGATCGTCACGGTGTCGGTCGAGAGCTGGAAGGAGTCCTTGTCCCCGGTCATCACCTCGACCGCGGCGCCGGCCTCGGTGCCCATTGTCGCCATCGTCGCGAGCGCGTCGTCGGCTTCGAAGCCCTCCTTCGTCACGACCCGGATGCCCATGGCGGTGACGATGTCCTTGATGAGGTCGATCTGCGGGTGGAACTCCGGCGGGGTCTTCGCCCGCCCCGCCTTGTACTCCGGGTACTCCTCGAGGCGGAACGTCTCCCGGCCGAGGTCGAAGGCGACGGCGACGTGGCTCGGCGATTCGTCGCGGAGGACGTTGATGAGCATCGAGATGAACCCGAAGATCGCGTTCGTCGTCTGGCCGGTGCTCGTGGAGAAGTTCTCCGCCGGGAGGGCGTGGAAGGCGCGGTAGGCCAGCGAGTGACCGTCGATGAGCAGGAGGGATTCGTTAGCGTGACTCACATGCCTTAGCCTAGCGTTCATCACGGACATGAGAAGGAGATCGATGGTGGTTCCGCACGTATCGCTGACAGCAGAGACGACCGAGGACGAGGCTAAGGGTCTGCTCGACCAGCTCAACGCCCAGGGCGCCGGGGGTGGGCTCGCCGACCGGATGGGCATCGCGTTCACCGGCATCGGCTTCGACTGGATGAGCGCGACCGTGCCGGTCGCAGGCAACACGCAGCCGATGGGCCTCTTCCACGGCGGCGGTCACGTCGTCCTCGCGGAATCGCTCGCCTCGATGCATGCGTTCCTCACCAGCGGCGGGAAGAACGTCGTCGGCGTCGACCTCAATGCCACCCATCTGCGGGCGATGCGCGGAGAGCTCGTCACCGGGCGCGCCGAGGTGCTCCACCGCGGCCGCACGCTCATGTCCCACGAGGTGAGGATGACCGACGAGGAGGGTCGGCTGCTCTCGATCGTGCGGATCACGAACATGATCCTCGCCTCGAAGGCGCAGTAGGCCGCCCGGCGGTCGGGTCGTTGGGTGGGCACCGCTCACCGGGTGGGCAATGCTTGCCGGATGGGCAGCGCTCACCGTGATGCGCCGAGGCGGTCGACCGCCTCGGCGCGGTGATCGTTTCCGCACGCACGACGGCCCCGGTCGCGGTTCTCTCCGCGTCCGGGGCCGAGTCGTCTCAACGTGAGCCGGGGTCGGCGCCGATCAGCCGGCAACCGCCCGATGGGAAGGTGTCAGTCCTTCTTCGCGCCGATCTGCTTGAGGACGGTTTCGGCGACTTCGCGCATCGTCAGACGGCGGTCCATCGAGGTCTTCTGGATCCAGCGGAAGGCCTCGGGTTCGCTCAGACCCATCGAGGTCTGGAGGAGGCTCTTCGCGCGCTCGACGAGCTTGCGGGTCTCGAAGCGCTCGGTGAGGTCGGAGATCTCGGATTCGAGCGAGCTGATCTCCGCGTGGCGCGACAGCGCGATCTCGAGCGCCGGGATGAGGTCGGCCGAGGTGAAGGGCTTGACGACGTAGGCCATCGCTCCGGCGTCGCGGGCGCGCTCGACGAGTTCCTTCTGCGAGAACGCGGTGAGGAGGACGACGGGGGCGATGCGGGCCTTGGCGATGCGCTCGGCCGCGGCGATGCCGTCGAGGATCGGCATCTTGATGTCCATGACGACGAGGTCGGGACGCAGCTCTTCGGCCAGCCGGATCGCGGATTCGCCGTCCGCGGCTTCACCGACGACGTCGTAGCCGACTTCGCGGAGCATTTCGACGATGTCGAGACGGATCACGGCCTCGTCTTCGGCCACGACGACGCGGCGGACGGGCACGGATTCATCTGCGGTGGGTTGTTCGCTGTTGGAAAGCACGGCACCAGTCTAGACCAGGCATGCCTGCGCATCAGCCGTTTCCCCTGTGAGGACAGCCACCCATGGGGCAAGGCGATTGGGCGATGCCGCGTGCCCTGCCGTAGAGTTGTCGATGTCGGGAACGGTGTTCTCGACGAGCCGGATTGGCGGAATCGGTAGACGCGGCGCACTCAAAATGCGTTGTCGAAAGACGTGTGGGTTCGAGTCCCACATCCGGTACCACGGCGACGTGTCCCTGCATCGCGCCTGCGATATCGCGGCACGTTCAGCACTTTCGGGTCGGCACAGACGCCACTCTCGGCACGACTCAGCAGCAGTGCATCCGTACGCTTGCGGAGCTTCGTGCAATTGACACCAGTGGCCTCCGCAGACTCGTGATTTCGCGCCAAGCTCATGGCGACCCCTGGGATTCTGCGCCAGGTAGATGACGGCCCCTGAGGTTCTGCGCCAGGGTCATGGCGAAATCGCACTCATTTTCGCCATGGGCGTGGCGCACAATCGCCGCCGAGGTGGCGCACACGCGATTCATGCAGTGAGTCGGGGACCGCAGAGAGAGCGCGAGACCAACGAGGTGCGCCGGGGGTGCGAGGATTTCAGAAAACTTGACAACGAGCACTTGCCGGAAGCCAGGAGTCCCTGAGTTCAAGCGGCGAACAGGGCCTCGAGCGATGAGAGCGGGTGACGGGAGTCGAACCCGCCTCTAGACCTTGGGAAGGTCTCATTCTACCGATGAACTACACCCGCGAAGTGGAACATCTCCCAATGTAGCCGATGTCAGGCGACTATGCGCAGTCGACGCGCGAATCGAGACACCGATCTGCGGTGAGGCGCGTGTCGCGGACGTGCAGAACGCACGCGACCGTCCGGCCCGGAGGCCGGACGGTCGATGGTGCTCACTCAAGCGGACGCCCCCGTTCAGGGGCGGGCGCAGCAGGAGATCTCAGTCCCGCGAGATCTCAGACGCGCGAGCTCTCAGTCCGCGCCCCGGCAGCGGATCCAGCAGCACCCGCAGTTCCGGAGTCGGCGACGGACTTCTGCGCATCGCCGACGACGTTCGAGCCACCGGCTACCGGAGCAACCGCACCCGTGGCGCCGTCCGCACCCGAGACACCGTCCGCGCTGGCACCGTCAGCGACGTCCTCGGTCACCGGCACATAGCCGTCGATGCGCTTCGCGTCGTACCGGGTGACGTCGAGGATGCCGTGGCGCTTCGCGACGATCGCCGGGATGAGCGCCTGACCGGAGACGTTGAGCGCGGTACGGCCCATGTCGACGATCGGTTCGATCGCGAGCAGCAGTCCCACACCCTCGAGCGGCAGGCCGATCGTCGACAGCGTGAGGGTGAGCATGACCGTGGCACCCGTCGTCCCGGCGGTCGCGGCCGACCCGATGACGGAGACGAAGATGATGAGCAGGTACTGGATGGGTCCGAGCTCGATGCCGAAGAACTGGGCGACGAACACCGCGGCGATCGCCGGGTAGATGGCCGCGCAGCCGTCCATCTTCGTCGTCGACCCGAACGGCACGGCGAAGGCCGCGTACCCCTGCGGGACGCCGAAGTTGTCGGTCGCGACCTTCTGCGTCACCGGCATCGTCCCGATCGAGGAACGGGAGACGAAGCCCATCTGCGTCGCCGGCCACACACCGGAGAAGTACTGGCGCACGGAGAGTCCGTTGACGCGGGCGAGCAGCGGGTAGACGACGAAGAAGACGATCGCGAGTCCGATGTAGACGGCGACGACGAACCACAGCAGGGATCCCATCGTCGACCAGCCGTACGAGTTCACGGCGTTGCCGATGAGGCCGAGCGTGCCGATCGGGGCGATCCGCACGATCCACCACACGACCTTCTGGACGACGGCGAGGGCCGCCTCGGCGAATTCGAGGAACGGCTCGGCCGCCTTGCCCACCTTGACCGCGGCGATGCCGAGCGCACCGGAGACGATGATGAGCTGGAGGACGTTGAAGTTGACCTCCGAGGCCAGCGCGCCCGTGTCATCAGGTGCCGTCGCGACCTCGAGGCCGAGGAAGTTCACCGGGATGAGCCCGGTGAGGAAGCCGATCCAGCTGCCCTCGCTCGACGGCGCCCCGCCCTGCAGGGACGCGGCGTCCGCGTGCGCGCCGGGCTGCATGACGACGCCGATGATGAGTCCGATGATGACGGCGATGAGCGCGGTGAGCGCGAACCACAGCAGCGTCGACACGGCGAGCTTCGCGGCATTGGTCACCTTGCGCAGGTTGCCGATGCTCGCGATGATCGCGGTGATGATGAGCGGCACGACGGCCGCCTTGAGCAGGGTGACGTACGAGGACCCGATGGTCTCGAGCGTCGTCCCCAGCCAGTTGTCCTGCGTCTCGCTCACAGGTCCCCACGAACGGGCGACGAGCCCGAGGACGACACCGGCGATCAGCGCGATCGTCACCTGCACCCCGAACGACTTCGACCAAGCCGGCAGTCTCATATGGTTCCTTTCGACGGTGGCACGGGCACAGCGGCGCCCGTGGAAAACTCAACTCACTGCACAACTGTTGAGCAATCCGTCGAATTCCGCAAACCGGAGTGACATGGATCGCAACTTCGCCGAGGCGGCCAACCATCCCGTACGACTGGATCCCCGCCGAGGTGGTCGACCAGAAGAGCAGTGGCCGGCCGTCCCGGACGACGGCACACAGAAGGGCCCGACCGGAGAGGTTCTCCGGTCGGGCCCTCACTGCTGCCGGACACGAGCCTCACGCGCACAGCGCGAGCGCTCAGTTCACGCGCTCAGTCCAGACGCTCAGCCCTCCTCGGACTGCACGATCGGGATGTCGCGGGTGATCGGCGCCTCGGACACGACGCCGTACCCGGCGAGGGGATCCTCGTCGCTGTCGCTCGAGTCCTGGTACGCCGCGGCCACGCCCTTCGCGGCATCGCCCATCGTGTGGATGCGCAGGGCGTTCGTCGACCCGGGGATGCCGGGAGGCGATCCGGCGACGAGGATCGACTGGTCGCCTTCGCGGGCGGTGCCGTCGGCGAGCAGCACCGCGTCGACCTGCCGGGCCATCTGGTCGGTGTGGCGGACGGTCTTGACGAGGTAGGGCCGCACGCCCCACGTCAGCGCGAGCTGGTGACGGACCTGCGGATCGGGGGTGAAGCCGAGGATCGGCCACCGCGGACGCAGCCGCGACATCCGGCGCACGGAGTCACCGGTCTGCGAGAACGTGCAGAGCAGATCGATGTCGAGCTGCTGAGCGATCTGCACGGCGGCGGCCGTGACGGCGCCGCCCTTCGTGTGCGGGACGGTGCCGAGCGGACGGATCCGATCGAGCCCGTGCTCCTCCGTCGAGGAGATGATCCGGCTCATCGTGCGGATCGCCTCGACCCAGTGGGCACCGACCGAGGTCTCCCCCGAGAGCATGAGCGCATCGGCGCCGTCGAGGACCGCGTTCGCGCAGTCGCTCGCCTCGGCGCGGGTGGGCCGTGAGGCCTCGATCATCGTCTCAAGCATCTGCGTGGCGACGATGACGGGCTTGGCCTGCTGGCGCGCGATCTCCACGGCGCGCTTCTGCACGATCGGCACCTGTTCGAGCGGCAGTTCGACGCCGAGGTCGCCGCGGGCGACCATGATCCCGTCGAAGGCGTCGATGACGGCGTCGAGCTCCTCGACGGCCTGCGGCTTCTCGAGCTTGGCGATGACGGGGGCGCGCACGCCGACCTCGTCCATCACGGCGTGGACGTCGTCGATGTCGGCGGGGCTGCGGACGAAGGAGAGGGCAACCCAGTCGAACCCGAGGCCCAGACCCCATTTGAGGTCGTCGATGTCCTTCTCCGACAGCGCCGGCACGGACACGGGCACACCGGGCAGGTTGATGCCCTTGTGGTTGGAGATCGGACCGCCGATCTCGACCTCGGTGACGACGTCGGTCTCGGTAACCTCGGTGGCCCGCAGGCGCAGGCGGCCGTCGTCGATGAGCAGCGGGTCGCCGACGGACACGTCGTTCGGCAGCGTCTTGAGCGTCGTGCTCACGATCTCCGCGGTGCCGGGCACGTCGCGGCTCGTAATCGTGAAGGTCGCCCCGTCCTCGAGGTACTCCTTGCCGTTGGCGAAGGTGCCGACTCGGATCTTCGGACCCTGGAGGTCGAGGAGGACGGCGACGGCGCGGCCGGTGTCGAGAGCGGCCTGGCGGACCCAGGCGAACTTCTCCTCATGCTCTTCCCGCAGCCCGTGGCTGAGATTGAATCGGGCGACGTCGACGCCCTCATCGACGAGTGTGCGGATGTCTTCGTAGGAATTCTGATTCGGACCCAGTGTTGCGACTATCTTTGCTCGCCTCATGCACTCCACCCTACCTGCACCTCAGGAGTCACATCGACCCTTCTCCGGCAGGAGATCCCTGCCGGAGAGCCGATGCACGCCCTTGTGCGTATTCTCAAATAGTGACACAGATCATTTTACACTGTGAATCCGGTGTCGCGCGGCCGGACCGGTGCCGGAAGCCGCGTCGACCCCGTGAGGTACGTGTCGACCTCGGCGGCGACCGCCCGTCCCTCGGCGATCGCCCAGACGATGAGCGACTGCCCGCGGCCGGCGTCACCGGCGACGTAGACGCCCGGCTGTGACGACGCGTAGCTGTCGTCGCGGACGAACGCTCCGGTGTCGGCGACGTCGAGGCCGAGCGCCTCGGACTCCGGTCCGGAGAACCCGAGCGCGAGCAGGACGAGGTCCGCGTCGAGGACGTGCTCGGTGCCCGGGGTCGGGATCCGCTTCCCGTCGACGAACTGCGTCTCGGAGACCTCGATGCCGGCGACCTCGCCTTCGCCGTTGCCGGCGAAGCCCGTCGTCGACGCCAGGTACTGCCGGGTGCCGCCCTCCTCGTGGGAGGTCTGGACCTCGAAGATCCGCGGCACCGTCGGCCACGGGTCGCGTTCGCTGCGCGAGGCCGGGGGCTTCGCGCCGATCGCGAGCGTCGTCACCGAGGCGGCCTCCTGGCGCAGCGCTGTGCCGAGGCAGTCGGCGCCCGTGTCGCCGCCGCCGATGATGATGACGTTCTTGCCCTTGGCGCTGATCGGCGTGGGATCCCCGCCGGCCTGAGCCTTGTTGCTCGGGACGAGGAAGTCCATCGCGAATTCGACGCCGTCGAGCTCGCGCCCGGCCACCGGCATGTCCCGGGGCACGGTCGCCCCGGTGCAGACGATGACGGCGTCGAAGCGCGACTGGAGCTGCTCGAGGGTGATGTCGACGCCGATCTCGACGTCGGTCTCGAAGCGCGTGCCCTCGGCCCGCATCTGGTGGAGACGCCGATCGATGTGGTGCTTCTCGAGCTTGAAGTCGGGGATGCCGTAGCGCAGCAGCCCGCCGAGGCGGTCGTCGCGTTCGTAGACGACAACGGTGTGCCCGGCGCGGGTGAGCTGCTGGGCCGCGGCGAGTCCGGCCGGACCCGACCCGACGACGGCGACGGTGTGCCCGGTGATGCGGTCGGGGATCTGCGGCTGGATGAGACCGGCGGCGAAGCCCTCGTCGACGATCGTCACCTCGACCTGCTTGATCGTCACGGCCGGCTGGTTGATGCTGAGCACGCACGCGTTCTCACAGGGCGCCGGGCACGCCCGACCGGTGAATTCCGGGAAGTTGTTCGTCGCGTGGAGGAGGTCGACGGCCCGCGGCAGCTCGCCGCGGTACATCGCATCGTTGAACTCCGGGATGAGGTTGCCGAGCGGGCAGCCCTGGTGGCAGAACGGAACGCCGCAGTCCATGCAGCGCGACGCCTGGCGCCGCAGCTGCTCGGGGTCGCCGGCCTCGTAGACCTCGCGGTAGTCGAGCAGGCGGATGGGAACCGGGCGGCGCTGCGGCAGCTCGCGTTCGGTGACGGTGAGGAATCCGTGCGGATCAGCCATTGGTGAC
This sequence comes from Brevibacterium sp. NPDC056726, assembly GCF_042790515.1. NCBI lineage: Bacteria > Bacillati > Actinomycetota > Actinomycetes > Micrococcales > Brevibacteriaceae > Brevibacterium > Brevibacterium sp. NPDC056726. Next base: position 242,335 of record NZ_JBHTYZ010000004.1, read on the forward strand.
CTCCAGAATCTTGCGCCAGGCGGCGTCCGAGTCCGCTGGCGTGCCCTCGGCGGCCATCTCGGACTGGATGTCTCGCACCGCCTGGTAGGCGACGGGAATGATCTTCGTGAAGCGGGAGAGGACGTCCTCGCCGCGGCGCAGGCCGTCGAGCAGCTGGGCGGCCAGCGGCGAGTCCGTCCATTCGACGTGCTCGCCGAGCAGCCGCTCGAGGACCTCCATGTCATCGACGCCGACCCCGGTGAAGCGGAAGACGCCGGCGGCGCGCTCGTCCGGGTTGAGCCGGGCCGGGTTGAAGTCGAGGACGTAGGCGGTGCCGCCGGACATGCCGGCCGCGAAGTTGCGTCCCGTGCCGCCGAGGATGACGGCGACCCCACCGGTCATGTACTCCAGGCCGTGGTCGCCGATGCCCTCGACGACCGCCTCGGCGCCGGAGTTGCGCACCATGAAGCGCTCCCCCACCTGACCGGAGATGAAGAGCTTGCCGCTGGTCGCGCCGTAGCCGATGACGTTGCCGGCGATGACGTTGTGCTCGGGGCGGGTCGGGTTCTCCGGGGCCGGGTGGACGGCCACGGTGCCCCCGGACAGTCCCTTGCCGACGTAGTCGTTGGCGTCGCCGGTGAGGTCGATGCTCACCCCGACCGGCAGGTACGCGCCGAGCGACTGCCCGGCGGTGCCGTGGAGTTCGAGGCGGATCGTGTCCTCGGGCAGGCCGCGGTCGGCGTAGGCCCGGGTGACGTGATGGCCGAGCAGGGTGCCGACGCTGCGGTCGGTGTTGACGACCGTCGAGGAGATCGTCACCGGCGACTTCGTCTCGATCGCCTCCCGAACCTGGTCGAGCAGCTGCGGGTCGAGCTCCCCGTGGAAGTCGCGGAACACCTGACCGGCGCATTTGCGGGCCACCGAGGTGTCCCCGGAGAGGTTGCCCGGGACCGTGAGGATCGTCGAGAGGTCGAGGTCGAGACCGGACTCCCGGGCCCGGTCCTCGTCGACGCGCAGGCGCTCGACGGCGCCGATCGCCTCGTCGAGGGTGCGGAAGCCCAGCTGCGCGAGGTACCCGCGGACCTCCTCGGCGATGAACGTGAAGAAGTTGACGACATGGTCGGCCTGGCCCGTGTAGCGCGAGCGCAGCAGCGGGTTCTGCGTGGCCACGCCCACCGGGCACGTGTCCTTGTGGCACACGCGCATCATGATGCAGCCGGAGACGACGAGCGCGGTCGTCGCGAACCCGAACTCCTCGGCCCCGAGGAGGGCGGCGATGATGACGTCGCGGCCGGTCTTGAGCTGACCGTCGACCTGGACGCTCACCTTCTCCCGCAGGCCGTTGAGGATGAGCGTCTGCTGCGCCTCGGCGAGTCCGAGCTCCCACGGGGTGCCCGCGTGCTTGAGCGAGTTGAGCGGGCTCGCGCCCGTGCCACCGTCGTGACCGGAGATGAGGACGACGTCGGCTCCGGCCTTCGCGACTCCCGCCGCGACCGTGCCGACCCCGACCGCGGAGACGAGCTTGACGTGGACCCGGGCCCGGGCATTGGCCCGGCCGAGGTCGTAGATGAGCTGCGCGAGGTCCTCGATCGAGTAGATGTCGTGGTGCGGCGGCGGGGAGATGAGCCCGACGCCGGGGGTCGCATGCCGGGTCTTCGCGATCCACGGGTAGACCTTCTCCCCGGGCAGCTGACCGCCCTCCCCGGGCTTGGCGCCCTGCGCCATCTTGATCTGCAGGTCGTCGGCCTCGGTGAGGTAGTGGCTGGTCACCCCGAAGCGGCCCGAGGCGATCTGCTTGATCGCCGACCGGCGCTCGGGGTCGAGGAGCCGGTCGACGTCCTCGCCGCCCTCCCCCGTGTTCGACTTCCCGCCGATCCGGTTCATCGCGATCGCGAGCGTCTCGTGGGCCTCCTTCGAGATCGACCCGTAGCTCATCGCGCCGGTGGAGAAGCGCTTCATGATCGCCTCGGCGGGTTCGACCTCGGCGATGTCGATGGGGCCCTCGGCCCCGGGCACGAGGTCGAGGAGGCCGCGCAGGGTCATCAGCTCACGCGACTGGTCGTCGACGGCGCGCGTGTACTCCTGGAAGATGTCGTAGCGCTTCGACGCCGTCGAGTGCTGGAGCTTGAAGATCGTCTCCGGGTTGAACAGGTGGCCCGGCCCCTCCCGGCGCCACTGGTACTCCCCGCCGACCTTGAGGGGCCGATGAGAGGGGCGCGGATGGTCGTCGCGGTGGGCATCGGCGTGGCGCGCGGTGTTCTCCGCGGCGATCTCGCGCATCCCCTTGCCGCCGAGCTGGTGCGGTGTCGACGTGAAGTGCCGGTCGATGAGGTCATCGGAGAGACCGACGGCCTCGAACGTCTGCGCCCCGTGGTAGGACTGCACGGTCGAGATGCCCATCTTCGACATGATCTTGAGCAGGCCCTTGTTGAGCGCGCCGAGGACGTTGGCCACGGCCGCGGATTCGCTCACCCCGGTCACCCGGTCGGAGCGGACGAGGGCTTCGGCGGTCTCCATGAGCAGGTAGGGGTTGACCGCCGAGGCGCCGAAGGACACGAGCGTCGCGGCATGGTGGACCTCGCGGACGTCCCCGGCCTCGACGACGATGCTCACCCGCGTCCGGGACCTCTCCCGCACGAGGTGGTGATGGAGCGCCGAGGTGAGCAGCAGCGACGGGATCGGCGCGAGGTCGGCCGTGGAGTCGCGGTCGGAGAGGATGATGAACACCGCGCCGGCGTCGACGGCGGCGCTCGCCTCGGCGCACAGTGCCTCGATCCGCGCCTCCATCGCGTCGGGTCCGGCGTTGACCGAGTAGAGACCCGAGAGCGTGACGGTGGGACGCGGATTGTCGACGCCGAGGTGGTGGCCCTTGACGTGGCCGATCGCCGCGAGCTCGTCGTTGTCGATGACCGGGCGCGAGAGCATGATGTGCGCGGAGTCGGGGCGGCTGTGCTCGAGGAGGTTGCCCTCCCGACCGAGTCCCGCGGCCATGCTCGTGACGATGTGCTCGCGGATGGAGTCGAGCGGCGGGTTCGTCACCTGCGCGAAGTTCTGGTGGAAGTAGTCGAAGAGCAGCCGCGGGCGCGTCGAGAGGCCCGCGATCGCGGTGTCGGTGCCCATCGCCCCGAGCGGTTCGGCCCCGGTCTCGGCCATCGGGGTGATCAGCAGCCGCAGCTCCTCCTCGGTGTAGCCGAAGGTCCGCTGGCGCCGGCGCACCGAGGCCTGCGGGTGGAGGACGTGGACGCGGGTGGGCAGGTCCTCGAGGCGCTTCGAGGAGTCGGCGACCCACTCGGCGTAGGGGTGCTGGGTGGCGAGCTGGTTCTTGATCTCCGTGTCGGAGATGATCCGCTCGGACTCCGTGTCGACGAGGAACATGCGGCCGGGGGTGAGCCGGCCGCGGCCGACGATGTCGGCCTCGGGCAGGTCGACGACGCCGATCTCACTGGCGAGGACGACGGTGTCGGAGGTCATGACGTAGCGGGCCGGTCGCAGACCGTTGCGGTCGAGCACGGCACCGGCGAGCTTGCCGTCGGTGAAGCCGACGCACGCGGGACCGTCCCACGGCTCCATGAGCAGCGAGTGGTACTCGTAGAAGGCCTTGCGCGACTCCCCCATGCCCGGGTTGTTCTCCCAGGCCTCGGGGATCATCATGAGCATCGCCTGCGGCAGGGACCGCCCCGAGGCGACCATGAGCTCGAGGACGGCGTTGAAGGACGCGGAGTCCGAGGCGCCCGGGGGCACGATCGGGAAGAGGCGCTCGAGGCTCGAGTCGGTCTCGGGCACCGGGGAGGCCAGCAGGTCGGAGGCGAGGTGCGCCTCCCGGGCCCGCATCCAGTTGCGGTTGCCGCGCACGGTGTTGATCTCCCCGTTGTGGGCGATCGTGCCGAACGGCTGGGCGAGCTGCCACGACGGGAACGTGTTCGTCGAGAACCGCGAGTGGACGAGCGCGATGCGCGAGGTCACCCGGTCGTCGTTGAGCTCCGTGTAGTACGGGGCGAGCTGGCCGGTCGCGAGCATGCCCTTGTACGTGATCGTCGCCGGCGACAGCGACGGGAAGTAGATGCCCTCCCGGTCGAGGCGCTTGCGCACGATGTAGGACCGGCGGCGCAGGTCGTCGGCGTCCCGGGCCGGGTAGCGGGCGTCGAACCCGAAGAAGACGTGGCGCATGTGCGGCTGCGTCGAGCGCGCGATCTCCCCGAGCACGCTCTCGTCGCGGGGGACGTCGCGGATGGCGAGGACGCTCAGGCCCTCTTCGGCGGCGATCCGGCGGACGAGCGCCTCCTCGTCGGCGAGCGGCTCCTCCCCGGCGGTCGGGAACTCCCCGGCGGGGATCGGCGACTCGGTCGAGGTCAGGCCGGTGAGGTCGGTGCGGTAGTCCTGGGAGAAGAATCCGATGCCCACGGCGTACTCGCCGGGCGCGGGCAGGTCGATGTCCTGCTCTTCACGGACCACCTCGGCGAAGTAGTCGTGCGGGATCTGCAGGGTGAGGCCGGCGCCGTCGCCGGTGCCCTCGTCGGAGCCGATGCCGCCGCGGTGCTCGAGCTTGCGCAACGCCCTCAGCGCCTGTTCGACGACCTCGTGGTCGGCGGCGCCGCGGTAGCGGACGATGAGAGCGAGACCGCACGCATCGTGTTCGAGCGCGGGGTCGTAGAGTCCGGTGCGCTGCGGCGGGAGTTGTGGGGTCGATGAGGTTTCACGGGACATCGGCTGCCTTCACGGGGTCTAGTCATTCTCCAGCAGACGACGCTGTCTCGAACTGGCTTCGGCATGCCCTGGGGAGATCGTCCTGCGGGCACAGGTGTGACGTGGTTCTCACGGTCGGATTACCAACTTACACCCCGTGAGGGCTCAACGTGAAAACGAGAAAGGACCGAAAGGTGAACCTCAACGTCTCAATTGCCGGACTTTTCGTCCTCTCCTCCGCGGTTCCGCGACCGCACATCGGGGATGATCGAGATCGCCGAGGTGACCGCTCCGAAGAACCCGAACCCGGGCTTCTCGTCGTCCCTGCCCCGCGGCTTCCGCCGCGCACCGGCCCGGTCGGCCGCCGTGTCATCGGCGGTCGCGGTGTCCTGCGCGGGAGCCTGGCCTTGCGCGGCTGAGCGGGTCGACGCGGCGCCTCCGCCGCCGGGCGTGCCGTCGTGGTCGGCCCCGTCGTCCTCGTGTCGGCCGTGCTTGGCCAGGGCGCGGGCGCCGGGCACGTAGATCGTCGACTCGGGCTCCTTGTGGCGTGAGCGGGAGACGAGGAACCAGATGAGTCCGACGGCGAAGACGAGGATCGATGTCCAGATGTTGAGCCGCAGGCCGAGGACGAGTTCGGCGTCGTCGATGCGCAGCGCCTCGATCCACACGCGTCCGAGCGTGTAGTAGCAGATGTAGAGCGCGAAGACCTGGCCGTGGCCGAGGCGGAATTTCCGCGCGGCGACGATGAGGATGAGGCAGCCGGCGAGGTTCCACAGGGATTCGTAGAGGAACGTCGGCTGGAAGAGCGTGTCGGCCGGCAGCGCGGGATCCGGCCAGTTCGGGTTGAGCTGCCCGTCGATGAACTTGTCGATGCGCAGACCCCACGGCAGGGTCGTCGGGGCGCCGAAGAGCTCCTGGTTGAACCAGTTGCCCCACCGGCCGACGGCCTGGGCGAGGATGAGCCCGGGGGCGGCGGCGTCGAGGAACGGGAGGATCCGGATCCCCTGATAGCGGGCGACGAGCCACGCCGCGAGCATGCCGAGCGCCACGGCGCCCCAGATGCCGAGGCCGCCGTTCCAGATCTTGAACGCATCGAGCGGGTTGCCGTTGGGCCCGAAGTACGGGTCAGGGGTGGAGAAGACGTGGTAGAGGCGTCCGCCGATGATGCCCGCGGGCACGGCGATGATCGCGATGTTCCACAGGTCGTCCTCGTGTCCGCCCATCGCCCGCCAGCGCCGCGAGGTCAGCCACAGGGCGAGCAGGATGCCGGCGAGGATGCACAGCGCGTACGCGTGGATCGTCAGCGGCCCGATGGAGAATCCGCTCCACGTGGGAGACGGAATCGCAGCGGTGATGTCGACGGGGCTCATGCACAGCCTTCCCTGAGTTGCGCGGCGAGATCGGACAGGGCGGCCACGCCGCCGTCGTCGAGGCTGCGGACGAGAGCGGAGCCGACGATGACGCCGTCGGCGTAGGCGGCGACCTCGGCGGCCTGGTCCCGGGTCGAGACGCCGAGGCCGACGCACGCGTGCGGGGCGCCTGCCTCGCGGAGGCGGGAGACGAGGTCGCGGGCATGGTCGTCGACGGACGTGCGCACCCCGGTCACCCCCATCGTCGAGGCCGCGTAGACGAAGCCGCGGCTGGCGGAGACGATGCGGCTGATGCGCTCGGGGGTCGAGGACGGAGCGGCGAGGAAGATGCGGTCGAGGTCGTACTCGTCGGAGGCGGCCAGCCAGTCGGCGGCTTCGTCGGGGATGAGGTCGGGGGTGATGATCCCGGCCCCGCCGGCGGCGTCGAGGTCGCGGGCGAACGCGTCGACGCCGTACTGGAGGACGAGGTTCCAGTAGCTCATGACCACCGGCGTCCCGCCCGCCTCGGCGACGGCGCTGACGGCCGCGAAGACGTCCTTCGTGCGCACCCCGCCGGCCAGGGCCTGCTCGGCGGCGCGCTGGATGACCGGCCCGTCCATGCCCGGGTCGGAGTACGGGAGGCCGACCTCGACGATGTCGACGCCGGAGTCGACGAGGGCGGTCATCGCCTCGATCGACCCTGCGACGGTGGGGAACCCGACGGGCAGGTAGCCGATGAGGGCGGCGCTGCGTCCGGAGTCCGCGATCGCGTCGAGCGTCGCCCCGGTGCGGGGACCTGCCTGCGTCTCTGTCGTGCCTGTCATACCTGCACGGCTCCTTCGTCGAAGTAGTCGAACCACGTGGCGGCCGTGGTCATGTCCTTGTCGCCGCGGCCCGAGAGGTTGACGAGGAGGACCGCGTCGGGGCCGAGCTGTCGGCCGACCCGCATCGCCCCGGCCAGCGCATGGGCGGATTCGATCGCGGGGATGATGCCCTCGGTGCGGGCGAGCAGCTGCAGGGCCTCCATCGCCTCGTCGTCGACGACGGGTTCGTAGGTGACGCGGCCGGCATCGTGGAGGTACGAGTGCTCGGGTCCCACCGACGGGTAGTCGAGACCTGCCGAGACCGAGTGCGAGGGCCGTGTCTGGCCGTCCTCGTCCTGGAGGATGTAGGTCGCCGACCCGTGGAGGACGCCGGGGCGACCCCCGGAGAAGCGGGCGGCGTGCCGTCCGGAGTCGATGCCCTCTCCCCCGGCCTCGAAGCCGTAGATGCGGACCTCGGGGTCGTCGAGGAACGCCGCGAAGATGCCCATCGCGTTCGATCCGCCGCCGACACAGGCGAGCACGGCGTCGGGCAGGCCGCCGGTGGCCTCGCGCAGCTGGTCGCGGGCTTCGTCGCCGATGACGCGCTGGAACGCGCGGACCATCGCGGGGAACGGGTGGGGACCGGCGACGGTGCCGATGACGTAGTGCGTGCTGCCGACGTTGGCGACCCAGTCGCGCATCGCCTCGTTCATCGCGTCCTTGAGGGTGCGGGTGCCGTTCGTCACGGCGTTGACCTTCGCCCCGAGCAGCCGCATCCGGGCGACGTTGAGCGCCTGGCGCTGCGTGTCCTCCTCGCCCATGTAGACCTCGCACTCCATGTCGAGGAGGGCCGCGGCGGTCGCCGTGGCGACCCCGTGCTGGCCGGCGCCGGTCTCGGCGATGAGCCGGGTCTTGCCCATCCGCTTGGCGAGCAGAGCCTGACCGAGGGCGTTGTTGATCTTGTGGCTGCCCGTGTGGTTGAGATCCTCCCGTTTGAGGAACACGCGGGCCCCGCCGCAGTGGGCGGAGAACCGCTTGGCCTCGGTGAGCAGGCTCGGGCGCCCGATGTAGGACACCTGCAGCTCGTGCAGCTCGGCCCCGAACTCCGGATCGACCTGGGACTTGCGCCAGGTCTCCTCGATCTCATCGAGGGCCGGGATGAGGGCTTCGGGAATGAACCTGCCGCCGAACGCACCGAAATACGGTCCGGTCTCCTGGCTGGTCTCGGTCATGGTGCGTCCTTTGCGGGTCGTGGTGCGTCCGGCACCGAGGCGGCCGGGGCCGTCTCGGGCGCCGTGCGGGTCAGCGGCTGGGGTGGGGCGTCCGGGGTGTCCGGGCGGCCCGACCGGCGGCGGTGAAGGCGGCGACGGCCGCGGCGGGATCGCCGTCGCGGACGAGGGCTTCGCCGACGAGGGCGACGTCGGCGCCGTCGCGCGCGTAGTCCTCGATGTCGGTTACCGAGGCGACCCCCGACTCGGCGACGAGCGTGGCCTCGGCCGGGGCGAGGGCCGCCAGCGGTGCGAATCGTCCCGTGTCGACGCTGAGGTCCTTGAGGTTGCGGGTGTTGACGCCGATGAGGCGGGCGCCGATGTCGATCGCGGTGGCGAGTTCGGCTTCGCTGTGGGTCTCGACGAGCGCGGTCATCCCGAGGGAGGCGGCGAGGTCGTGGAACTCCCGCAGCTGGGCGGGGCTGAGCGCGGCGACGATGAGGAGGACGAGGTCGGCGCCGTGGGCGCGGGCCTCGTGGAACTGGTACTCGTCGACCATGAAGTCCTTGCGGAGGACGGGCAGGTCGACGGCCGCGCGAACCGCGTCGAGGTCGGCGAGGCTGCCGGAGAAGCGCCGGCCCTCGGTGAGCACGCTGATCGCCCGGGCGCCGCCGGCGGCGTAGAGGCCGGCGAGTGTCCCCGGATCGGGGATCGTCGCGAGATCTCCGCGGGAGGGCGAGCGGCGCTTGACCTCGGCGATGACCCCGAAGTCGGCGCTGAGGTCGAAGGGGCGGACGGCCGGTGCGGCCGCTGTCGCGTCGCGGACGGCCGTCAGCGGGACCTCGCGCCGACGGGCGGCGAGGTCCTCGGTCACCCCGGTGACGATGTCGTCGAGGACGGTCATGTGCGCTTCGGCTTGTTTCCCAGTCCGACGGCGCGCAGGATGATGCCGACGATGAGGCCGAGAACGGTGACGCCGCCGCCGATGTAGGTGATCATCGGGGCATGGATCGTGAAGCCCACGCAGCCGATCGAGAGTCCGATGAGCATGATGATGACGCCGGTCCACCCGGCGACGGAGTTGCCGTGACCGGGATCGGCGATCGCAGCGTAGTCGATCGTGGACTTATCGAGATCGGCGGCACCCGAGCGGGCGACTGATTGCGACATGGTGCTCCTTATGCTGACGTGCACGTGATGGGTCTATTGTGTCATGTCCGAGGTGGTGAGTTCGCATCGACGCGACCTGCAGGACAGGGTCGGGGCAGGATCGTCATGTCCGGAATGCTGATTCCGCATCGACGCGAGAGGCGAGACGTGGCAGACGCCACACGCGCACTCAGGAACTCCGGCTGCTTGTCGGACCGTCGTCGTTGCGCGGGGACTCGTCCTCCGCCGCCTGCGCGTCTGAGGGCTGTGCATCCGCGGACTGCGCGTCCGCGGATTCCGCCGCCGCCTCGGCGCCGGCCTCCTCGCGTCCGGTCTCCACTTCGTCGCCGCGGGAGAGCGCATCCCACGTCGCGGCCGAGTCGAATTCGCCGCCGGCGCCTTCGGCGCTGCGGGCGTACCGATTCGACCCCGTCCAGGTCCGCGAGGCGTAGGCGACCCAGCCGATGACGATGACGCCGACGACGGCGGCGAGCAGCGCGACGATCGGCCATGAGGTCGCCCCCGGGGCACCGATCGCGGTGATCGCGCTGACCCCGTAGCCGAGTGCCGCGAGCTCCGCGAGACCGAAGATGACGAAGCGGCCGATGCGGCCGAACATCGCCGAGAGCAGCCCGCACACAGCGATGATCGCCACGCACGCGGTGGCCACGGGCGAGGCCTGCGTCGTCTCGGCCTGGCCGGGCATCGCGACTCCCGCGGGACCGAGAGTCTCGCTGCTCGCCCCCGCCTGCCACGTGGCCAGGGTGATCGCCCACATGCCGGCGGCGACGACGAGGACGAGGAGGACTCCGCGGGATTTGGTCATCGTGCTCCTTCCGTCAGGCGCTGGACCCGACCGGCTGCTGCGGCGGCTGCGAGCACCGCGGCCGCCTTGTTCTCGGACTCACGATACTCCGTCTCCGGCTGGGAGTCGGCGACGATCCCGCCGCCGGCGAAGACGCTCATCACCCCGCGGGCGAGCACCCCGGTGCGGATGGCGATCGCGAGATCGAGGTCACCGGTGAAGGAGAGGTAGCCGACGACTCCCCCGTAGAGTCCGCGCCCGACGACCTCGAGCTCGTCGATGATCTGCAGGGCACGCGGCTTCGGGGCCCCGGAGAGGGTGCCGGCGGGAAAGGTCGCCCGCAGCACGTCGATGCCGTCGTGGCCGTCGGCGACCTCGCCGCGCACGGTCGAGGAGATGTGCATGATGTGGCTGAAGCGCTCGATGTCCATGAAGGTGCTGACATCGACCGTGCCCGCGGTGCAGACCTTCGCGAGGTCGTTGCGGGCGAGGTCGACGAGCATGAGATGCTCGGCGCGCTCCTTCTCATCGCGGAGCAGCTCCCTCGCGAGCCGGTCGTCGTCCTCCGGGGTCGCCCCGCGGGGACGGGACCCGGCGATGGGGTGGGTGACGACGGTGCCGGAGCGGACCGTGACGAGGGCCTCGGGCGAGGAGCCGATGATGCTCACCGGCTGCCCGTCTGCGTCGTGGAGGCCCAGCAGGTACATGAACGGCGAAGGGTTCGAGTGCCGGAGCATGCGGTAGACCATGAGCGGGTCGGCGTCGCAGTCGGTGTCGAAGCGCTGGCCGAGGACGACCTGGAAGATCTCCCCGTCGACGATGTCCTGCTTCGCGCGCTCGACTCCGGACAGGTAGTCCGCCCGCGGTGTGCGGGTGCGCACCTGCGGTGTCGTGGCCACCGGGACGACCGCCTCGGCGGGAGCAGGACGGGAGAGCCGGGCGAGCATCGTCTCGATCCGCGCCACTCCGGCCGCGTACGCCTCGTCGATGCCGGTGTCGGCCCCGTTGACGTTGACGACGTTGGCGACGAGGGTGAGCGTGCCCGAATAGTGGTCGTAGACGGCGATGTCGCCGGGGATCATCAGCTGCACGGTCGGCAGGCGATGCTCGTCGGGATTGGCGGTGCCGAGCTTCTCGAACTCCCGGATGATGTCCCACCCGAAGTACCCGACGAGGCTCGAGACCATGGGCGGCAGATCGCTCGTGTCGATCTTGAGCAGCTCGAGCGTCGCCGAGACCGCGTCGAGGACGCTGCCGGTCTCGGGCACCCCGACCGGCGGCGTGCCCGTCCAGGTGAAGCCCTCGGGGGTGGTGACGAGCGTCGCCACAGGGGCGGAGCCGATGAACGAATAGCGCGCCCAGGCCCCGGCCTCGGCGGATTCGAAGAGGAACGACCCGGGACCGCCGTCGGTGAGCTTCCGGTAGAGGCTCAGGGGCGTGTCGGTGTCGGCGAGGACCTCGGTGTGGACGGGCACGAGCCGGTGGTCGGCGCCGGCGGCGCGGAACTCGGCGAGGCTCGGGCGGATGGTCAGCGGTTCAGTCGCGTGCGTCGTCACTGATCGTCCTTCCGGTGAAGCAGGTCGCGGTCAGAGTGTGGCAGGCCGGTCCCGTCTGGTCGACGGTCATGAGGAGGGCGTCGGCGTCGCAGTCGAGGGCGAGCGAGCGCAGCGCCTGGGTGTGGCCCGACGTCTCCCCCTTGACCCAGTGCTCCTGCCGGGACCGCGACCAGTAGACGGCGCGGCGTTCGGCCAGTGTCCTCTCGACGGCGGTGCGGTCCATCCACGCGAGCATGAGGACCTCGCGCGTCGTCGCCTCCTGGACGACGACGGGGATGAGCCCGCCGGGCCCGAAGCTGATGATCTCGCGCCAGTTCTCCGGCGTCGCATCGATCTGCTGCTGACTCATCGGACATCGAACCCTTCTGCGCGCAGTGCGTCCTTGACCTCGGCGATGGTGAGCGTCCCGAAGTGGAAGACGCTCGCGGCGAGCAGGGCATCGGCCCCGGCCCGCACGGCGGGGGCGAAGTGCTCGACCTTCCCGGCGCCGCCGGAGGCGATGAGCGGGACGCCCACAGCCTGACGGGCGGCGGCGATGAGTTCGAGGTCGAAGCCCTCACGGGTGCCGTCGGCGTCGATCGAGTTGAGCAGGATCTCGCCCACCCCGCGGTCGGCGGCCTCGCGGATCCAGTCGATCGCGCAGCGGCCCGTGCCCTCACGTCCGCCGCGCACGGTGACCTCGAAGCCCGACGGTGTCGTCGTCTCCCGGGTGCGCCGGGCGTCGAGGGAGAGGACGAGCACCTGGTTGCCGAAGTGCCGGGAGATGTCGCTGATGAGCTGCGGATCGACCACCGCCGAGGTGTTGACGGAGATCTTGTCCGCGCCGTCGCGCAGGAGCCGGTCGACGTCGTCGACGCTGCGCACTCCCCCGCCGACGGTGAGCGGGATGAACACCTGCTCGGCGCTGGCCCGGACGACATCGTGGACGGTCTCCCGGTCGCCGCTGCTCGCGGTGACGTCGAGGAACGTCAGCTCGTCGGCCCCGGACTCGCCGTAGACACGTGCGAGTTCGACCGGGTCTCCGGCATCCCGGAGGTCGGCGAAGCGCACGCCCTTGACGACGCGTCCCTCATCGACGTCGAGGCACGGGATGACTCTCACGGCAACCATGGTTCTCTTCTCTCTTCTCTAGATCCCGAGCGTGCGGTAGCGCTCCATGCGGCGGGCCAGCCGGCGCTCTGACTGCGCCCGCATGAGCTCGATGAGCTCGAACTCGAGGGTCTGTCCGACCCGGGCGACGAAGTCGAGGGGTTCGTCGCTGGCATCGGGATGTTCGGCGATGATCCGGTCGACGACTCCCGTGGCGAGCAGCTGGGGAGCGTGGACGCCCTGGCTCTGCGCCATCTGCGGGGCGAAGTCGGTCGTCCGGTGGACGATCGCCGAGGCGCCCTCGGGCGGCAGCGGCGACAGCCAGCCGTTCTCGGCGCTGAGCACGCGGTCGGCGGGGATGAGCGCGAGCGCCCCGCCGCCGGAGCCCTCCCCGAGGATGAGGGAGACGGTGGGGGCGTCGAGGTTCGCGAGCTCGGCGAGCGAGCGCGCGATCTCTCCGGCCATCCCGCCCTCCTCGGCGGATTGGGACAGGGCGGCGCCGGGGGTGTCGATGACGGTGACGAGCGGCAGGTCGAGCTCTCTGGCCAGGCGCATGCCGCGGCGGGCCTCCCGCAGCGCGGCCGGACCGAGCGGTGCCCGCGAGTCCTGCCGGAAGCGGTCCTGGCCGAGGACGATGCACGGGGCGGAGCCGAACTTCGCGAGCGCGAGCAGCAGCCCGGGATCCTTCTCCCCCTCCCCGGTGCCGTTGAGCGGGAGCACCGTGTTCGCCGCGGTGCGCAGGAGATCGCGGACGCCCGGGCGTTCGGGACGGCGGGACCGGGTGATCGCCGCCCACGCATCCGACTCGGGGTCGATCGTGCCCGGGCGGGTGTCCGGGTCGGGCACGCGCGGAGGCACCTCCTTGGCGCCCATGAGGACGTCGAGGACCCGGGAGACCGTCGTCTGGATCCGCTCGGGACCGATGACGGCGTCGATGATCCCGTGCTTGTGGAGGTTCTCCCCGGTCTGCACACCCTCGGGGAACGACTCGCCGTAGAGGGCTTCGAAGACGCGGGGGCCGAGGAAGCCGATGAGGGATCCGGGTTCGGCGACGGTGACGTGGCCCATCGAGCCCCACGAGGCGAACACGCCGCCGGTCGTGGGATGCCGAAGGTAGACGAGGTAGGGCAGACCGGCCCGACGGTGGGCGACGACGGCGTTGGTGATCTTCACCATCGAGAGGAACGCGACGGTGCCCTCCTGCATCCGGGTGCCCCCGGAGGCGGGACCGGCGAGCAGCGGCAGGCCCTCGAGCGTGGCCCGCTCGATCGCGTCGACGAGCCGCTGGGCGGCGGCGACGCCGATCGATCCGGCGAGGAACCGGAACTCTCCGGCGACGACGGCGACCCGGCGGCCGCCGATCGTGCCCTCCCCGGTGATGATCGCCTCGTCGACCCCGGACTTCTCACGGGCCGCGGCGAGTTCGGCGGCATAGTCCTCGGAGATGCCTCCGGCGGGGGTGATGGGGGCCTCGTCCCAGGAGACGAAGGACCCCTCATCGACGACGATGTCGACGAGTTCGTGCGCGTTCAGCCTCGCCATCGTCTCAGTCCCCGCCCTCGGGCGCCGACTCGCCGGTGAGCCACGCCGCGATCGCCTCGGCGTCCTCATCGAGCAGCGGCGGGGCCTCGTGCGTCCTCTTCGTCGTCTCGACCTCCCCGTCGGCTCCCGTGTCGAAGAACCGCAGCGGGGGTCCGGGCAGGTCGATGTCGCCGAGCACGGGGTGGTCGACGGAGACCTTGAGCCCCTGGCTCAGCGCCTGCTCCCAGTCGTAGACCTCGGCGAGGGTGCGCACCGTGCCGGCGGGGATGCCCGCGGCGCTGAGCTTCTCGAGCAGCTGCGCGGACGTGAAGTCGGCGAAGCGGGATTCGATGAGGGCGATGACGGCCGGGCGGTTGGCCACGCGCTCGGCGTTGTCGGCCATGCCCGGGGTGGCCGGGTCGATGTCGAAGGCCGCGGCGAACTTCTGCCAGAGGCTCTCGTTGCCCACGGAGATCTGCACGGCCCCGTCCTGGGAGGCGAAGAGGCCGTACGGGGACAGGGACGGGTGGTGGTTGCCGCCGGGCTGCGGGTTCTCCCCGGCCACGGTGGCCCGGGTTCCCTGGAACGCGTGGACGCCGACCATGCCGGCGATGAGCGAGGTGCGCACGATCTTCCCGCGCCCGGTGCGCTCGCGCTCGAGCAGGGCGGCGAGCACCCCGTAGGAGCCGTAGATGCCGGCGAGCAGGTCGGCGATCGGCACGCCCACCCGCTGCATGTCCTCAGGCCCGGACCCGGTCAGGGACATCAGTCCCGCTTCGCCCTGGGCGATCTGGTCGTAGCCGGCGCGGGCGGCCTCCGGCCCGTCGTGGCCGAAGCCGGTGATCGAGAGGATGACGAGGCGCGGGTTGATCTCCAGGCACGTGGCCGGGGAGAACCCGAGGCGGTCGAGGACGCCGGTGCGGAAGTTCTCGATGAGGACGTCGGCGCGGGCGATGAGCGCCCGCAGCGTGTCCTTGCCGGTCTCGGATTTGAGGTCGAGGGCGATCGACTCCTTGTTCCGGTTCGCGGAGAGGAAGTACGTCGCCTGCGGATCGTCGGCGGGACCGACGAAGGGCGGACCCCACGAGCGGGAGTCGTCGCCGCGGCCGGGGTTCTCGACCTTGATGACCCGGGCGCCGAGGTCGCCGAACATCATTCCCGCGTGCGGACCCGCGAGGGCGCGGGAGAGATCGATGACGGTGTACCCGCTCAGCGGCCCCTCACCTGTGGCCGGTGCGTCGTCGAACATGCCTAGTCCTCCTCATATGTGGTCCATGTGGTCACGAGCTTACGCAGTCGGGCGACCTCGTCGTAGGCGCGGGGGCCGTCGGCGTGCTGGACGGCCATGACCGCGCACGTCGAACCGTCGGCGAGGTCGAGGATCGCCCACGGGTCGTCGCCGTACGTCGAGAACGTCACCCCGAGGATCTGCCCCCAGCCGAACCGGCGGGTGCGCACGATGTTGCGCACCGTCAGCCCCGCCTCGTCGGGGCGGGCCTCGATGCTGCCGACCCGCAGGAGGGCGGCTGCGAAGAGGACGCCGAGGAGGTTCATCCACACGACGTCGAACCACGTCCACGGCCGCCAGTCGACGACGAGGAGGGCGACGGAGAGCACCGCGAAGCCGACGAAGACGACGGCCGCGCCGACGAAGCCGAGCACGCGGACCCGCCGGGGCCGGAAGACGGCGAACTCAGATGCGGCAGGCGCCAATGTTCGTCACCAGGATCGCGCGCGCACCGACCGCGTAGAGGCGGTCCATGACGTTGTTCACGGACTTCGCCTCGACCATGACCCGCACGGCCACCCAGCCGGTCTCCTGCAGCGGGGAGACCGTCGGCGATTCGAGTCCCGGGGTCAGGCTGATCGCCTCGGGCACGAGGCGCTCTTCGATGTTGTAGTCGACGAGCACGTACTGGCGGGCGACCATGACGGATTCGAGGCGGCGCTTGAGCACCTCGATCGAGGCGTCGGCGCCGTCGCGCTGGACGAGGACGGCTTCGGACTCGAGCATCGGCTCCCCGAAGGTCTCGAGGCCCGCCGCCCGCAGGGTGCTGCCGGTCTCGACGACGTCGGCGACGGCATCGGCGACGCCGAGCTGGATCGAGACCTCGATGGCGCCGTCGAGCTGGACGGTCTCGGCCGTGATGCCCCGGGCGTCGAGGTCGGTCTGGACGAGATGCGGGAAGCTCGTGGCGATCCGCTTGCCGGCGAGTTCGTCGACGCTGTCGTAGCGGCCGCGCTCCCCGGCGTAGAAGAAGCGGGAGTTCCCGAAGCCGAGGCCGATGACCTCCTGGGCCTTCGCCTGGGATTCGAGGAGGAGGTCGCGACCGGTGATCCCGGCGTCGAGGATGCCGGAGCCGACGTAGACGGCGATGTCGCGGGGGCGCAGGTAGAAGAACTCGACCCCGTTCGTCTCGTCCCGGTGGACGAGGGTCTTCGATCCGCGCCGGGTCGAGTACCCGGCTTCGCTGAGCATGTCGGTGGCGGCTTCGGAGAGGATGCCCTTGTTGGGCACGGCTACACGCAGCATGGCGTCCTTTGCGAGGAGGAGAGGAAGGTCACAGGTGGGCGTTGACGTCGTCGAGGCTTAAGTCCTTGGCGATCATGAGCACCTGGAGATGGTAGAGCAGCTGGGAGATCTCCTCGGCGAGCTCGTCCGGCGTCTCGTACTCCGCGGCCATCCACACCTCGGCGGCCTCCTCGACGATCTTCTTCCCGATCGCATGGACTCCCGCGTCGAGTTCGGCGACGGTCTTCGATCCGGCGGGCCGGTCGAGGGACTTGGCGAGGAGTTCAGCGTAGAGAGAGTCGAAGGTCTTCACGTGATCCAGGGTAGACCATCGCCGCTGCGTGCCCTGACCGGGGTCTCAGGTCCCGGACGCGGCATCCGGGCCGCGGGTGATGTCGGTCGCACCGGTGTGCGGGGCGGAGATCGTCTGCTTCGAGCGCTTCGACCAGTCGAGGAAGCCGATGACGACCATGACGAGGAAGATGAGGTAGACGGCGCCGGAGAAGACGAGTCCCCCGGCCACGGCCAGCGGGATGCCGACGAGGTCGACGGCGAGCCAGACGAACCAGAACTCGACGATCGCCCGTCCCTGGGCGTACATCGCCACGAGGGAGCCGATGAAGATGTAGGCGTCGGGGTAGGGGTTCCACGACCAGCCGCCGACGGAGAGGATGTACCCGAAGACGGCGGTGCCGATGACGAGGGCGGCGATGAGCCCGATCCGCTCCTTCCACGTCGCCCACCGGACGACGACCTCGCCCTTGACCTCCTGCGACTTCCGCCACTGCGTCCATCCCCAGACGGCGGCGACGATGATGACGACCTGGCGGGAGGCATTGCCGCCGAGACCGGCCGAGAGCGAGGCGGAGAAGAGGAGGATCGACCCGAGGATCTGCACCGGCCAGGAGAGGATGTTCCGCTTGAGGGCGAGGACGACGGTGGCCAGCGCGCAGATGTTGCCGAAGAGATCCGAGTACGGCACGGGTTTGCCGAGCAGCTCGAAGGCCGGGGTGTTGAGCCAGGAGAGGAATTCCATGATGTGCCTCGGATCGCGGGTCGGTCAGTGGGTGTGGGAGGCGGAGGCGAGGCTGCGGAGCTCGGCGATCGCCGCGGCCGCATCCTCGGCGCTGTAGACGGCGGACCCGGCGACGAGGACGTCGGCACCGGCGTCGACGACGCGCTCGACGGTCGCGGCGGAGACGCCGCCGTCGACCTGCAGCCTGATCTCGAGTCCGGAGGCGGAGATCGCCTCCCGGGTGCGGGCGATCTTCGGCAGGCACACGTCGAGGAATTTCTGCCCGCCGAAGCCGGGTTCGACGGTCATGATGAGGATCTGGTCGAATTCGGGCAGGAGGTCGATGTAGGGCTCGATCGGGGTCGCGGGCTTGAGCGCGAGGCTCGCCTTCGCCCCCAGCCGCCGCAGCTCCCTGGCCAGTCGCACGGGGGCCGCGGCCGCCTCGGCGTGGAAGGTCACCGAGGCGCACCCGAGCTCCGCGTACACGGGCGCGTTGCGGTCGGCGTCGGCGATCATGAGGTGCGCGTCGAGCGGGATCGGGCTGATCGCCTGGATCCGCTCGACGACGGGCGGGCCGAAGGTGAGATTGGGCACGAAGTGGTTGTCCATGACGTCGATGTGGGCCATGTCCGCCGTCGCGATCTTCTCAAGCTCCCCGCGGAGGTCGGAGAAATCGGAGGAGAGGATGCTCGGGTTGATCTCGATCGCCATATCAGTTCGCCTTCTTCAGCAGGGCCAGGAACATTCCGTCGGTGTCGTGGACGTGGGGCCACAGCTGCGCGTAGCGGCCGTCGCCGCGGCTGACCGAGGCGAAGGAGTCGGCCTCGGCGCCGGTGACAGCGGCGAGCACGGCCGGGGTGTCGAGGATCTCCACGTCGTCGCCGGTCTCCTTCCGCCGCCGGCGGAGGACGTCGTCGACGACGAGGACGGTCTCCGCATAGTGAGGTGAGCACGTCGAGTAGGCGACGACGCCGCCAGGCGCCGCCGCGTCGAGGGCGGAGGCGAGGATCTCCCGCTGGAGCGCGGCCAGGGCGTTGACGTCGTCGGGGCTGCGCCGGTACCGGGCCTCGGGCCGGCGCCGCAGCGCACCGAGGCCGGTGCAGGGGACGTCGACGAGGATCTTCGCGTACGGGCCCTCGGCGTCTCGGGCATCGGCGACGCCGACGGTGACGTTGTCGAGCGCCTGGGTCGAGGTCTCGACGAGGGAGGCCCGGTGCGGGCTCGAGTCGAACGCGTCGAGGGACTCGCCCTCGGTGCGGGCGCGGGCGGCGAGGACAGCGGCCTTCCCGCCGGGGCCCGCGCAGAGGTCGGCCCACGTCCCGTCCGGGGCGGCCGCCTCGGCGAGTGCGAGGGCGACGAGGGCGGAGCCTTCGTCCTGGACGCGGGCGCGACCGTCGGCGACGGCGGGGATGTCCTTGGGCACGGCCGTCTCGAGGTGGACGCCGAGCGGCGAGAGCGGGGTCGGGGTGCCGGGCAGCGCGCTGCGGTCGAGGAGTCCCGGCAGGGCGGTGACGGCGACCTGGGCCGGAGTGTTGTCGGCGGTGAGCAGCGCATCGAGTTCGCCGGCGTCGCGGCCGTGGCCCTTGAGCGCCTGGGTGAGCGCCCGGACGATCCATTCGGGATGCGAGCTGGCGATCGCCTGCCGGGCGGTCTCCGAGCGCCCCTGCCCGACCCGGTCGAGCCAGGTCTGCCGGTCGGCCTCGGAGACCCGGCGCAGCACCGCGTTGACGAAGCCCGCGGTCTTCGGGGCCGCGTATTTGACGACTCCGACGGTCTCGGAGAGCGCGGCGTGGTCGGGCACGCGCATCGCGAGGATCTGGTGGGCGCCCATCCGCATCGCCGCGAGCGGTTCGGGGTCGATCTGCGTGACCGGTCGACCGGCGGCGTGGGCGATGACGGCGTCGTAGAACTCCTGTCCGCGCAGGGTGCCGTACGTGAGTTCGGTGGCGAACGCGGCGTCCTGGGGGTTCAGGTGCGTGCGGGCGATCTTCGCCGGCAGCAGGAGGTTCGCGTACGCGTCCTTCGTGTCGACGTCGGTGAGCACCTCCCACGCGAGCCGGCGGGGCAGGTTGGGCTTCTGGGCCATCTCAGGCCTCCTTGCTCGTCGTGGCGCGGCCGGCGTCGGCCGGTGCGGCGGCGTCGATGCGGACCTCGCCGTGTCCGCGCAGATAGTCGGCCGCGCTCATGCGGGGTTTGCCGAAGGGCTGGATCTCGCTCACGCGCAGCCAGCCGTCCCCGACCCCGAGCACGGCGGCACCGTCGTGGGAGGTGAGCAGGCCGACCTCCGCCGAGGCGGTCGGGGCCGGAGTCGGGGCGGCGTCGCCTCCCACCGGGGTGAGGCCGAAGAGCTTCGTCCGCTTCCCGTCGACCGTCACCCACGGTCCCGGTGCGGGGCTGACCCCGCGGGAGCGGGCGACGACCTCGGCACCGGGGCGGGTGAGGTCGAGGTGGGCGTCGGCGGCGGTGATCTTCTCGGCATGGCTCGGCTGAGCGCCTGCGGCGATGAGCGCGTCCTGCGGGGTGAAGTCCGCGGTGCCGGCGGCGAGATCGTCGAACGCGGCGACGAGTTCGCCGGCCCCGACCGCGGCGTAGGCGGCCAGTGCCGCGGCGGCGTCGTCCTGATCGAGCGGCAGGGTGCGGGTGCGCACGACATCGCCGGTGTCCATGCCGGTGTCGATCCGGAAGACGCTCACCCCGCTCGTCGTCTCCCCCGCGATGAGGGCGCGCTGGATCGGGGCGGCCCCGCGGTGGGCGGGCAGGAGCGAGAAGTGGAGGTTGAACCAGCCGAGTCGCGCCGTCGACAGCGCTGCGGGTCCGGCGATCGCGCCGTAGGCGACGACGGCGACGGCATCGGCGCCGATCTCCCGCAGCTGCCCGATGACGTCCCCGCGCAGACGATCGGCTTCGATGACGGGCAGTCCGAGCTCGAGCGCCCGGGCCTTGACGGGTGAGGGGGTGAGGACGCGCTTGCGGCCGACCGGGGCGTCGGGACGGGTGAGCACCGCGCGGACCGTGTGGTCGGAGGCGACGAGCGCCTCGAGCGCGGGAACGGCGACCTCCGGGGTGCCGGCGAAGACGATATCCACAGAAAGAGATTGTACGTCGTGGGCGCCGGGCTCAGAGCGACCGGGGATCGTCGATGCGCACCCGCACCTGCGGCAGCTTCTTCGCCGAGCGCGCCGCCGTCGTCTCGGCCAGGCGCGTGCCGATGTGGGGGCCGGCGGCGATCGGGAAGGCGGCGACGACGCGCTGACCGTCCTCGTCGTCGTCGCGGATGAGTTCGGTGAGCTCCGGCACCTCGGCGAGCACGGCGTCGATGTCGGTGCCGGGACCGGTGAGTTCGACGATCCGGCGGTACGGCGGGAACCCGAGCTCCCGGCGGTCGGCCAGCGACCGCGTCATCGTCACGGCGGGGTCGAAGGTCGTCAGCGCCCCGCGGATCGTCTCATCGGCATCACCGAGGTAGACGACTCCCCCGTCGGTGCGCGAGCGGACGAGGGAGGCCGCCCGCATCCGCCGCCGCACCCCTTCGTCGCTCGCCCGCATCCACGGGCCCGGCCACAGGGTGTCGAGGAGGATCCCCGCGGCGTAGCCGCCGATCGCGTAGGGTTCGGCGCCGGTCGTCGCGACGACGACGCGGGGGGCGAAGTCGAGGGCGACGGGGATGTCGTCTCCCCCGGATTCGACGATCTCGATGCCCGGCAGCGCCTTGACCAGCTCCTCGACGGTGCGGGTGCGTCCGCGCACGATAGAGCGCACCTGGTGGGAGCGGCAGCGCGCGCACGTGAAGGTCTCGGAGTGGTACCCGCACGTCCGACACGCGAAGGGCCCGACCTCGGACTGGGTCGACAGCGGCGATTCGCACACCGGGCAGCGGGCCGTCTCCTGGCATCGCGCGCACGCGAACACCGGGTAGTACCCGCCGCGGGGGACCTGGACGAGGACGGGGCCGGGCGCGCTCCCGTCCCGGGGCTTGAGCGCCGCGCGCATGATGTCCCACGCCCGGGTGGGGATCCGCTGCCACGCGTAGGGGTCGCGCTCCTCGTCGGGGACGACGACGAGCGGTGAGGAGCTGCGGCGGGCCGCGGCAGCGGGGCTGATGTCGCGCAGCCACCCGATCTCGACGAGCCGCTCGACCTCGGCGCTGCGGTCGGTCGAGGCGAAGAGGAGACCGGTCTCCTCGAGGTTCGACCGGAGCAGGCTGACCTCCCGCGCGTGCGGGTAGGGGGCGTGCTGGTCGAGGTAGTTCTGGTTCGCGTCGTCGAGGCAGATGATGACGCCGAGGTCGGCGAGCGGGGCGAAGGCGGCGGCGCGAGTGCCGATGATCAGGCGGGTGTCGCCGAGGAGGCCACGCAGCCACGCCGCCCACCGCTGCTCCGGTGACTGGTCGGCGTGGAGGGCGGTGTACTCGGTGATCTGCCCGCCGCGGGCGATCTCGGCCTCGAGCGCTGCCGAGAGCACCGCGATCTCCCGGTGGTCGGGGACGAGCCAGAGCACGGCGGCACCCCGGGCCAGAGCGGCCCGCGCGGCGCGCAGTCCCGCGGTGATCCACCCGAGGCCGGGGGTGGTGCCGGGAGTGAAGGTGAGCGCGAGGCGGGCGCGGTCGGACCCGGCGGTGCCGGGATCGCCGTCGGTGACCTCGGTGCCGGCCTCGATGACCCACTCGCCGAGGGCGTCGACGATCGGGGGCTCCTCGGGGGCGTCCTCGTCTCGGCCGGGATCGTCCCGGCCGGGCTCGTCGCCTGCGGTCTTGCCGCCGGTCTCCCCCATCTGCCGCCGCTCGATCGCGCGGAGCACGGCCTTCTCGGCGCGGGCGTGGCGGGGTGGGATCGCGAGCCGGAGCACATCGGGCAGGGTGCCCGCGTACCGGGTGGCGACGGCCTCGCAGAGTTCGAGGAGGGCGGGGGTGAGCACGGGCAGCGGGCTTGTGATCCGCTCGATGACGGCGAGCGGACCGATGTGGTCGCTCTCGTCCGCGCGTTCGAGGATGAACCCGTCACGGAGCCGGCCGGCGAACTTCACGCGCACCCGCACCCCCGGCTGCGCCGCCTCGGCGAGCTTCTCCGGGACGGCGTAGTCGAAGGCGCGCGCGAGATGCGGGACCGGGTGGTCGACGAGGACGCGGGCGACGGGCGCGTCCGGGGCGAGCGGCACCTGCCCCACAGCGGTGGTGCCGGTCGCGATGGGAAGGGGCTCGTCCACTCTCAGTGCGCGGACACGGCGCGCAGCAGGTCGTCGGCGCGGTCGGTCCTCTCCCACGTGAAGTCGGGCAGCTCACGGCCGAAGTGACCGTACGTCGAGGTCTGCGAGTAGATCGGGCGGAGCAGGTCGAGTTCGCGGATGATCATCGCCGGGCGCAGGTCGAAGACCTCGCGGATGGCCTTGGTGATCGCCGCGGGGTCGACCTTCTCGGTGCCGAAGGTCTCGACGTAGAGGCCCATCGGGTCGACCCGGCCGATCGCGTAGGAGACCTGGACCTCGGCGCGGTCGGCGAGTCCCGCGGCGACGATGTTCTTCGCCACCCAGCGCATCGCGTAGGCAGCCGAGCGGTCGACCTTCGAGGGGTCCTTGCCGGAGAACGCGCCGCCGCCGTGGCGGGAGAAGCCGCCGTAGGTGTCGACGATGATCTTGCGCCCCGTCAGTCCCGCATCGCCCATCGGGCCGCCGGTGACGAAGGGCCCGGCGGGATTGATGTGGATCTTCTCATTGCCGCGGTCGAGTCCCGAGGCCTCGGCGATCGGGCCGACGACGAACTCCTCGATGTCAGCCTTGAGCTGGTCCTGGGAGATGTCGGCGGCATGCTGGGTGGAGACGACGATGTTCTCGAGCGAGACCGCGGTGTCCCCGTCGTAGCCGATCGTCAGCTGGGTCTTGCCGTCGGGGCGGAGGTAGGACAGCTCCCCGGACTTGCGGACGGCGCTGAGCTTCTCGGCCATCCGGGAGGCGAGGTGGATGGGCAGGGGCATGAGGACGTCGGTCGCGTTGTCGGCGTAGCCGAACATCAGACCCTGGTCCCCGGCGCCCAGCGACGAGCCGTGGTCGGTCTCGAGCGCCTCGCGGAAGTCGAGCGGGTTCGTCACCCCGGAGTGGATGTCGAGAGACTGGCTGCCGATCGAGACCGACACACCGCACGAATGGCCGTCGAAGCCGGTGTCCGAGGAGTCGTAGCCGATGCCGGTGATGAGGCTGCGGACGATGCCGGCGACATCGGCGTACGCGTCGGTGTTGACCTCACCGGCGACGTGGACGAGCCCGGTCGTCACCATCGTCTCGACGGCGACCTTCGCGTTCGGGTCCTTGGAGAGGAGGTCGTCGAGCACGGCGTCGCTGATCTGATCGCAGATCTTGTCGGGGTGGCCTTCGGTGACGGATTCGGAGGAGAAGTAGCGCAGTTCGGATGTACTCACGGCGTCGATTCTACTGGGGTGGTGCGGCGGGCGATTTCGGCAACGACCTTTTGCGCAACATCGTCCTTCGTGCCCGCCAGCGTCGCCGCGTCGACGACGTCGGAGCCACCGTCCCCGGCGGCGAGGATGACGACCTCGGTGACGTCGTGGCCGAAGGCGCGGTCGGCGGAGACGTCGTTGAAGACGAGGAGGTCGGCGCCCTTGCGACGGAACTTCGCCTCGGCGTACTCGTGTGCGGTGTGGGCGGCGTCGCCGGTCTCGGCGGCGAAGCCGACGATGAACTGGCCGGGTCGGCGGTCGGCGACGAGCCCGGCGAGGACGTCGGGGTTCTGGACGAGTTCGATGCTCATCCCCTCGTCCCCGGACTTCTTGAGCTTCGCATCGGCGAGCCGGGCCGGCCGGAAGTCGGCGACGGCGGCGGCCATGATGATGATGTCGGCGTGCTCGGCCGCCGTGGCCATCGCGGCCTGGAGGTCGAGGGTCGATTCGATCGGGGTCACGGTGATGCCGGCAGGCAGGTCGGCGAGCAGTCCGGAGTCGACGTGCGCGGCGACGAGTTCGACCTGCGCGCCGGCGGCGAACGCGGCGCGGGCCAGCGCGATGCCCTGTTTGCCCGAGGAGCGGTTGCCGAGGAACCGGACGGGGTCGAGCGCCTCTCGGGTGCCGCCGGCGCTGACGACGACGCGCCTGCCGCTCAGGGGGCCCGTGGAGTCGGTGCCTGCCGTGCCGGCCTGGGCAGCGGCGGTCTCAGTCGTGCCGGCCTCGGTCGTATCGGCCTGGGCCGCGGCGAGGGCGAAGGCGACGATCTCCTCGGGTTCGGGCAGGCGCCCCGGTCCGGAGTCGGGTCCGGTGAGACGGCCGACGGCGGGGTCGAGGACGTGGACACCGCGCTCGCGCAGCGTCGCGATGTTCGCCACGGTCGCGTGGTTGTGCCACATCTCCGTGTGCATCGCAGGCGCCACGACGATCGGCGCCGTCGTCGTGAGCACCGAGGCGGTGAGCAGGTCGTCGGCGAGGCCGGCGGCGATCTTCGCGATCGTGTTCGCCGTGGCCGGGGCGACGATGAGGAGCTCGGCCTCATGGCCGATGCGCACATGGTTGACCTTGTCGACCTCGTCGAAGACGTCGGTGGTCACGGGCTGTCCCGACAGCGCTTCGAAGGTCGGGGCGCCGACGAACTTCAGGGCGTCGGCGGTGGGCACGACCGTGACGGTGTGCCCGAGCTCCCGGAGGCGCCGGATGACGTGCGCCGATTTGTAGGCGGCGATCCCACCGGCGACTCCGAGGACGATTCTCACTGGTCGCTGAAGTCGATCGCGCCGTCGGTGTTCACGGGCGCCTCGGCGGTCTCCTCGACGGTCGTCGTCGCGAAGTCGGCTTCGCTGATCTCACGGGAGACGATCTTGCCCTCGTTGATCTCGCGCAGGGCGATCGACAAGGGCTTCTCGTGGGGTTCCGGGGTGACGAGCGGTCCGACGTTCTCGAGCAGACCCTCCTGCAGCTGTGCGTAGTAGGAGTTGATCTGGCGCGCACGCTGAGCGGCGACGGACACGAGTTCGTACTTCGAGCCGGTGACGGTGAGGAGTTCGTCGATCGGCGGATTGGTGATGCCTTCGGGCTGAGCAGGCAAGGGGTGTCCCATCTAATCGAGTGTGGATATACCCATCAATTGTATGAGTTCTTCTGCCGCAGTGCGAACACTGTCGTTGACGATGGTGACGTCGAACTCGGATTCGGCGGCGAGTTCGGCCCGCGCCGTGGTCAGCCGCCTCGCCTGCTCCTCGGCGCTCTCGGTGCCGCGCCCGGTGAGCCGGCAGACGAGTTCGTCCCAGGTCGGCGGGGCGAGGAAGACGAAGAGGGCGTCGGGCATCTTCGCCTTGACCTGGCGCGCCCCCTGCAGGTCGATCTCGAGCAGGGAGGGGATGCCTTCGGCGAGGTGCTGCCGCACGGGCCCCGACGGGGTGCCGTAGCGGTGGCGGCCGTGGACGACGGCGTACTCGAGCATCTCGTCGCGGGAGATGAGCCCGTCGAACTCGTCGTCGGAGACGAAGTGATAATGAACACCGTCGATCTCACCGGGGCGCCGGGGCCGCGTCGTCGCAGACACCGAGAACCAGATCTCGGGGTGGTGCTGTCTGATATAGGAGCTGATGGTGCCTTTTCCGACTGCGGTGGGTCCCGCGAGAACGGTGAGTCGAGTGTTCACAGATCTAAAGTGTCACACTCAGGAGTATTTCTCCAACAGGGCGTTCTTCTGGTGCACGCCGAGGCCCTTGATGCGCCGCGATGAGGCGATCCCGACCTCTTCCATCGCCGCTTCGGCCCGGCGATCGCCCACTCCGGGCAGCGACCGGAGGAGGTCGAGCACGCGCATCTTCGCGAGTGCTTCGTCCTTCCCTGCCTTCTTGAGCACTGCCGCAAGATCGGTCTCACCGCTCTTGAGGGCCGACTTCACCTCGGCGCGCACCTGTCGAGCCTTGAACGCTTTGTCAAGAGCGGCCGAACGCTGTTGCGGGGTCAATGGTTCGAGTGCCACATTATCTCCTCTGTCACCATGAACGGGCAGGTAGGGAAGTTGCTTCAGTCTAAAACACAAACCATGACAACCGACACAGCGCAGGGAAGAAAATCCGCGCCCCGGCCCTACTGTGCGGTAGGCCGCAGGGAGCCGCTCAGCGCCCGGCGGACATCGGCGGGGGTGCCGTCAGGGACGCGTTGAGGCTGCGGGCCGCCTCCGCGAGACCGGCCGGTCCGGCGGCGAGCACGGCCCGGGAGACGGCGACGACGACCTGGTGTCGTGCGAGCGCCTCGGGCCCGAAGACGTCGAGGAGTTCGTCCCGGCCGGCCCCCTGCGCCCCGACGCCCGGGGTGAGGAGCGGTCCCCCGCAGGCGCTCGGGTCGAAGCCGAGGTCCCGTGCGGCCGATCCGATCGTCGCCCCGACGACGAGGCCGAAGGGGCCGAGCTCACCCGCTCCCCCGGTGAGCTCGGCATTGCGGGCGGCGACGGCGGCGGCCACGGACCCGGCGACGGAGTCGCCGAAGCCAGGGGCCTCGGCACCGGTGCGGGCGTGCTGGACGTCCGCGCCCTCGGGGTTCGAGGTGAGCGCGAGGACGAAGAGGCCCCGATCGTGGGCCGCGGCGAGGTCGAACGCGGCGGCCAGGGCTCCGACGCCGAGGTAGGGCGAGACCGTGATGGCGTCGGCGGACAGGGGTGAGTCCGGGAGCAGATGGGCCTCGGCGTAGCCGGCCATCGTCGAGCCGATGTCCCCGCGCTTGACGTCGAGGATCGTCAGCAGCCCCTGCTCCCGGCACGCCGCGAGGGTGTCCTCGAGGGCGGCGACGCCGGCGGAGCCGAAGCGCTCGAAGAACGCGGCCTGCGGTTTGA
Organism: Brevibacterium sp. NPDC056726; assembly: GCF_042790515.1. NCBI lineage: Bacteria > Bacillati > Actinomycetota > Actinomycetes > Micrococcales > Brevibacteriaceae > Brevibacterium > Brevibacterium sp. NPDC056726. The sequence goes on from NZ_JBHTYZ010000004.1 coordinate 269,796, forward strand.
CCGCGGCGACCGTCCCCGCGAGCGCCTCAACGGTGCGCAGCCCGAACTCCCGGACGCCGGCGGCGCTCCGCGGCAGCCCCCACGTCTGAAGGAGATGGTCGTGGGGGTCGATGCCCACGCACACGGGACCGTGGGCGGCCATCGCCGCGGTGAGCCGGGTGGAGAACATCACGCGCTCCAGTCCTGGAGGCTGCGCACGCCGAAGGTCTTGTCGCGGACGACGTGGAGCGAGGTCACGGCGGCGGCGAATTCGGCGATCGTCGTGATGAGCGGCACCGAGTTCGCGGTCGCCGCGGCGCGGATCTCGTAGCCGTCGGCGCGCTCCTGACGGCCGGAGGGCACGTTGATGACCATGTCGATCGTCCCGGCGGCGAGGTAGTCGAGGACCGTGCGGTCCTCGGCGTCGGCCTCGAAGTGCTTGTGGACCTGGGAGGTCGCGATGCCGTAGCGGGAGAGCACGGCAGCCGTGCCCGTCGTCGCGACGACGTCGAAGCCGAGGTCGACGAGCTCCTTGACCGGCAGGACCATCGCCCGCTTGTCGCGGTCGGCGACGGAGACGAACACCGTGCCCGAGGTGGGCAGCTTGATCGAGGCGCCGAGCTGGCCCTTGGCGAACGCCGTCGGGAAGTCGTGGTCGATGCCCATGACCTCGCCGGTCGAGCGCATCTCAGGGCCGAGGATCGAGTCGACGACCTTGCCCTCGACGGTCCGGAACCGGCGGAACGGCAGCACGGCCTCCTTGACGGCGATCGGGTGCTCGAGCGGCAGGGTCGAGCCGTCGCCGGTCTCCGGCAGCAGATCGCCGCGCAGGTCGGCGATGGTCCGGCCCACGGCGATGAGCGCGGCTGCCTTCGCCAGCTGCGTCGACGTCGCCTTCGAGACGAACGGCACGGTGCGCGAGGCGCGCGGGTTGGCTTCGATGACGTAGAGGACGTCGGCGGTGATCGCGAACTGGATGTTGAGCAGGCCGCGGACGCTCACGCCTTCGGCGATCGCGCGGGTGGCCTGCCGGACGCGGTCGAGGACGTCCTCGCCGAGGGTGAGCGAGGGCAGCACGCACGCGGAGTCGCCGGAGTGGATGCCGGCCTCCTCGATGTGCTCCATGATGCCGCCGATGAAGATGTCCTCACCGTCGTAGAGGGCGTCGACGTCGATCTCGATGGCGTCCTCGAGGAACCGGTCGACGAGGACGGGCCGGTCGACGGAGACCTCGGTGGCGGTGGCCATGTAGTCGAGCAGCTGCGTGCGGTCGTAGACGATCTGCATGCCGCGGCCGCCGAGGACGTAGGAGGGGCGCACGAGCACGGGGTAGCCGATCTCCGCGGCGATCGCCGCGGCCTGGGCGGCGGTGACGGCGGTGCCGTGCTTGGGCGCGGTCAGTCCCGCCCGGTCGAGGACGGCGCCGAATTCGCCCCGGTCCTCGGCGAGGTCGATCGCCTCGGGCTGGGTGCCGAGCACCGGCACGCCCGCCGCCTTGAGCTGGTCGGCGAGCCCGAGCGGGGTCTGCCCGCCGAGGGTGCACACGACGCCGGCGACGGGGCCGGCGGCGAGCTCCGCGTGGTAGACCTCCATGACGTCTTCGAACGTCAGCGGTTCGAAGTAGAGGCGGTCGGCGGTGTCGTAGTCGGTCGAGACGGTCTCGGGGTTGCAGTTGACCATGACGGTCTCGAAGCCGGCCTCCCCGATCGCCATCGTCGCGTGGACGCACGAGTAGTCGAACTCGATGCCCTGTCCGATCCGGTTCGGACCCGACCCGAGGATGAGGACGGCGGGGCGCTCCCGCGGGGCGACCTCGGTCTCCGCGTCGTAGCTCGAGTAGTGGTACGGGGTGTGCGCTTCGAACTCTCCCGCGCACGTGTCGACGGTCTTGAAGACGGGGCGGATGCGCAGGGCGTGGCGGATGCCGGTGACGACCTCGGTGGTGAGGCTGCGCAGCCCGGCGATCTGCTCGTCGGAGAACCCGTGGTTCTTCGCGACCCTGAGCACCTCGGAGTCGAGCTCGTCGGCGTCGGCGATGAACTGCGCGACCTCGTTGATGAGCTCGATCTGGTCGAGGAACCACGGGTCGATCCCGCAGGCCTCGTGGACCTCGGCGTTCGTCAGGCCCGCGGCGAGCCCGCGCTGGACGGAGTGGATGCGGTCGGCGGTGGGGTGGGCGATCCGTTCGAGGAGGGCCTCGCGCACCTCGTCGTCGCTGATGTCGGGCAGGTCCGACCAGTCGAACGAGGAGCCCTTCTGCTCCATCGAGCGCATCGCCTTCTGCAGGGCGGTCGTGAAGTTGCGGCCCAGCGCCATGACCTCGCCGACGGATTTCATCGTCGTCGTCAGGGTCGGGTCGGCGGCGGGGAACTTCTCGAAGGTGAAGCGCGGGATCTTGACGACGACGTAGTCGAGGGTCGGCTCGAAGCTCGCCGGGGTGACCTTCGTGATGTCGTTGGGGATCTCGTCGAGGGAGTAGCCGACGGCGAGCTTGGCCGCCATCTTCGCGATCGGGAAGCCCGTGGCCTTCGACGCCAGCGCCGAGGACCGGGAGACCCGCGGGTTCATCTCGATGACGACGATGCGACCGGTGGCCGGGTCGACGGCGAACTGGATGTTGCAGCCGCCGGTGTCGACGCCGACGGCGCGGATGATGTCGATGCCGATGTCGCGCATCGTCTGGTATTCGCGGTCGGTGAGCGTCAGCGAGGGGGCGACGGTGATCGAGTCACCGGTGTGGACGCCGACGGGGTCGACGTTCTCGATCGAGCACACGACGACGACGTTGTCCTTGTGGTCGCGCATGAGCTCGAGCTCGTACTCCTTCCAGCCGAGGATCGACTCCTCGAGGAGGACCTCGGTCGTCAGGGAGTCCGAGAGCCCGGCACCGGCGATGCGGCGCAGATCCGTCTCGTCGTAGGCCATGCCCGACCCGAGGCCGCCCATCGTGAAGGAGGGACGGACGACGAGCGGGTAGCCGAGCTCTTCGGCCCCGGTCAGCGCCTCGTCGAGGGTGTGGCAGATGACGGAGCGGGCCACCTCGGCGCCGCATTCCTCGACGATGTCCTTGAACTTCTGGCGGTCCTCACCGCGCTGGATCGCGTCGACGTCGGCGCCGATGAGCTCGACGCCGTACTTCTCGAGCGTGCCGGCGTCGTGGAGGGCGATCGCGGCGTTGAGCGCGGTCTGCCCGCCGAGGGTCGGCAGGAGGGCGTCGGGGCGCTCCTTGGCGATGATCGACTCGATGATGTCGGGGTCGATCGGTTCGACGTAGGTGGCGTCGGCGACGTCGGGGTCGGTCATGATCGTCGCGGGGTTCGAGTTGATGAGGATGACGCGCAGGCCCTCGGACCGGAGCACACGGCACGCCTGGGTGCCGGAGTAGTCGAACTCGCAGGCCTGTCCGATGACGATGGGACCGGAGCCGATGACGAGGACGGATTCGATATCGCTTCTCAGTGGCATGGGGTCTCCTTAGGCGCGGGCGGACATGAGGTCGACGAACCGATCGAACAGGTAGCTCGAATCGTGGGGCCCGGCCGCTGCCTCGGGGTGGAATTGGACGGAGAACGCGGGGATGTCGAGGCACTGGAGTCCCTCGACGACGTCGTCGTTGAGGCACACGTGGGACACGGCGACGCGGCCGAAGTCCGGGTCCGCCGGGGCCGTGGTCTCCCCCTCGAGCGGGGCGTCGACGGCGAAGCCGTGGTTCTGGGCGGTGATCTCGACCTTCTCGGTCGTCCGGTCGATGACGGGGACGTTGATGCCGCGGTGGCCGAAGGGCAGCTTGAACGTGCCGAAACCCAGGGCCCGGCCGAGCAGCTGATTGCCGAAGCAGATGCCGAAGAACGGGATCCGTGCGGCGAGCACCTGCCGCAGCAGCTCGACCTGGTCGTCGGCGGTCGCGGGATCGCCGGGACCGTTGGAGAAGAACACCCCGTCGACGCCGAGGGCCTCGATCTCGGCGAAGCTCACCGAGGCGGGCAGGACGTGGACGTCGATGCCGCGCTCGGCCAGTCGCTGCGGGGTCATCGCCTTGATGCCGAGGTCGACGGCAGCGACGCTGAACTTCGCTTCGCCGACAGCGGGCACGAACTCGGGTGCGGAGACGCTGACCTCCTCGGCGAGTCGGGCCCCGGCCATCCGCGGGGTCTCGAGGACCGTCTCGAGCATGACGGTCGGGTCGAGCTCGGCGGCGGGACCGGAGAAGATCCCCATCCGCATCGCTCCCTTGTCCCGCAGGTGGAGGGTGAGCGCCCGGGTGTCGACGTCGCTGATGCCGACGATGCCCTCGGACTTGAGCCGCTCGTCGAGGTCGCCCTCGCTGCGCCAGTTCGACGAGACGCGGGAGGCGTCGCGGACGACGTAGCCGGCGGCCCAGAAGCGGCGGGACTCGTCGTCGGCGGCATTGACGCCGGTGTTGCCGATGTGGGGTGCGGTCTGGATGATGATCTGCCGGTGGTACGACGGATCGGTCAGGGTCTCCTGGTAGCCGGACATCGCGGTGACGAACACGGCTTCGCCGACGGTCTGGCCGATCGCGCCGTAGGCGGATCCGGTGAACGTGCGGCCGTCTTCGAGCACGAGGACGGCGGGGGTGGTGGACAGTCTCATGGTGCCTCTACGATCATCTCTCGGATGCGGTTGACGGTGGGGGCGGTGTCGGCGGAGTACCGGGCGCGGAAGCCCGTGTCGACGAGGGTCTCCCCGAGCCTCCAGGTGATGCGGACGATGCCGCCGCGTTCGACGAACTTCCCGATCATCCCCGAGGTGGTGTCGACGGAGACGATGTCGGAGCGCGGGATGATGAAGTCCTCCCGCCCGGCGAGGTCCATGATGACCCCGGCGTCGGTGACGACGAGCTCGCCGCTGGTGCGGATGCCCAGGCCGTGGACGGCGACGCGGTCGAGCGGGTTGCCGGCCGTCGTCGTCGAGACGTACGAACCGGCCACGGGGTCGGCGATCGGGGTGATGCCGAGGCCCGGCTTGACGGGGGCGGCGACGTCGGTCTGTCGGCTCTTGCGCCGCGACCAGCCCCAGGTCAGGGCGAGGAGGATGAGGAGGAGGATGCCTGCGATGATGAGGACGCTCACTGTTCGGTCCATGACGCTCCTGCCGGATGGGGGGTGGTGAGTTCGCCGTCTGCGAGCACGCGGTGCCCGTAGAAGAACGTGTCGGTGATCGCGGTGGCGACCTCGAGACCGGCGAAGGGGTTGTTCCTGCCCTTCGTCGCGTGGTCGGCCGGGACGATCGTGTGCGGGGCGTTCGGGTCGATGAGCACGAGGTTCGCGCTCGCACCCGTCTCGAGGCTGCCGTGGCCGGTGGCGCCGGTGATCCGGGCGGGGGCCTGGGACATCACCCGGGCGATGTCGCCGAAGTCGAAGTCGTAGTCGCGCATCGCCTCGACGACGATGGGCAGGGCGGTCTCCATGCCGACCATGCCCATGGCCGCGGCCGACCATTCGCTGCACTTGTGTTCGGCGGTGTGCGGGGCGTGGTCGGTGCCGATGACGTCGATCGTGCCGTCGGCCAGCGCCTCCCGCAGGGCCGTGACGTCGCGCTGCGCGCGCAGCGGCGGGTTGACCTTGTAGACGGGGTCGAAGGTGCGCACGAGTTCGTCGGTGAGCATGAGGTGATGCGGTGTGACCTCGGCGGTGACCCGGACTCCTCGCGACTTCGCCCAGCGGACGATGTCGACGCTGCCGGCGGTCGAGACGTGGCAGATGTGGAGGCGGGAGCCGACGTGTTCGGCCAGCAGCACGTCACGGGCGATGATCGACTCCTCGGCGACCGCGGGCCAGCCGGGCAGGCCGAGTTCGGCCGAGACCACGCCCTCGTTCATCTGCGCGCCCTCGGTGAGCCGGGGCTCCTGCGCGTGCTGGGCGATGACGCCGTCGAAGGTCTTGACGTATTCGAGGGCCCGGCGCATGAGCAGCGGGTCGGAGACGCAGATCCCGTCGTCGGAGAAGATCCGCACGCGGGCCTCCGAGCGGGCCATCGCGCCGAGTTCGGCGAGCTGCCTGCCCTCGAGCCCGATGGTCACGGCGCCGATGGGCACGACCTCGGTGAAGCCGGCGCTGCGACCCAGCCGGTGGACCTGTTCGACGACGCCGGCGGTGTCGGCCACGGGGGCGGTGTTCGCCATCGCGTGGACGCACGTGTACCCGCCGGCGGCGGCGGACCGGGAGCCGGTGAGCACCGTCTCCGCGTCCTCCTTGCCGGGTTCGCGCAGGTGGGTGTGCATGTCGACGAGGCCGGGCAGGGCGATGAGTCCGGTGGCGTCGATGACCTCGGGGTCGGGCCCGAGGAGGTCGGGGTCGACGAACGCGCCGTCGGCGATCGCGATGTCGGCTGGGCCGCGGCCGAGCACGTCGGCGCCCTGGATGAGGTAGTCAGTCAATGGTCTCCTCCTGACCGGTCAGCAGACGGTAGAGCACCGCCATGCGCACGCTCACACCGTTCTCGACCTGGTCGAGGACGAGGGCGCGGGGTGAGTCCGCGGCGGCCGCGGAGATCTCGAAGCCCCGGTTCATCGGCCCGGGGTGCATGATGAAGGCCGACTCCGGCAGGGCCCACAGGCGGGCCTCGCTCAGTCCCCACAGGCGCGCGTACTCGCGGGCGTTGGGGAAGAACGACTCGTGCATCCGCTCGTGCTGGACGCGCAGCATCATCACCGCGTCGAAGTCCTGGCCGGCGATCGCCTCGTCGAGGTCGTAGTGGATCGTCACCGGCCACGTCTCCGCGCCCCAGGGCAGGAGCGTGGGCGGGGCGATGAGGTGGACGTCGGCGCCGAGGCGGTCGAGCAGGTGGACGTTCGACCGGGCCACCCGGGAGTGGAGGATGTCGCCGACGATCGCCACGGTGGCGCCGTCGAGGCCCTTCCCGCGGGGTCCGTCCTTGACCGCCCCCGAGGCGGGGAAGCCGCCCAGCGCCCGGCGCAGGGTGAAGGCGTCGAGCAGGGCCTGTGTGGGGTGTTCGTGGGTGCCGTCCCCGGCGTTGACGACGGGGACGTCGATCCAGCCGGTGTCGGCGAGGCGCTGCGCGGTGCCGGCGGCGGAGTGGCGGACGACGATCGCGTCGGCGCCCATCGCGGAGATCGTCTGGACGGTGTCCTGGAGGCTCTCGCCCTTCGACACCGAGGAGCCCTTCGCGGAGAAGTTGAGGACGTCGGCGGACAGGCGCTTCGCGGCGGCTTCGAAGGAGAGCCGGGTGCGGGTCGAGTCCTCGAAGAAGAGGTTGACGACGGTGCGGCCGCGCAGCACGGGCAGCTTCTTCACCTCGCGCTCACCGACCTGCGCCATCTCCTCGGCGATGTCGAGGATCGCGACGGCGTCCTCGCGGGTCAGCGACGCGGTGTCGAGGAGGTGCTTCATTCGCGGCCTCCGGAGATCGTCACGGCGTCGGTTCCGTCGATCTCGGCGAGCGAGACGTTGACGCGTTCGCTGCTCGAGGTGGGGAGGTTCTTGCCGACGTGGTCGGCGCGGATCGGCAGGTCCCGGTGGCCGCGGTCGACGAGGACGGCCAGACGCACCTTGGCGGGGCGGCCGAGGTCCGAGAGCGCGTCGAGGGCGGCCCGGATCGTCCGGCCCGAGAAGAGGACGTCGTCGACGAGGACGACGGTGGTCCCGTCGATGCCCTCCCCGGGGATGTCGGTGGGGGCCGGTGCCCGGTAGGCGTTCGAGCGCAGGTCATCGCGATACATCGTGATGTCGAGGCTGCCGACGAGTCCCGGAGCGCCCTGCGGACGGTCGGAGATGTCGGCGATGAGCTCACCGAGGCGGGTGGCCAGGGGCACTCCGCGGCGGGGAATGCCGAGGAGGACGAGATCGTCGGTGCCCTTGTTGCCTTCGATGATCTCGTGGGCGATGCGGGTCATCGCCCGCCGCATGTCTGCGGCATCGAGCACTGTTCGCTCAGTCATATCTGCCCTTCTCCGCCTCTCGGGACGGTGGTTAAAGGAGCGTGGTGTGCTCAGTCTAGCGCGCGCCTGCGCCGGCCCGAGCGGTGGGTCCGCTGCGCCCGGCGAGTGCGGGCGCAGCGACTCACGTCAGCGTCGGTTTGACGTCGAGGATGCGCGAGAGCAGACCCGAGACGAAGCCCGGGGAGTCGTCGGTCGAGAACTGCTTCGCGAGCATCTTCGCCTCGTCGATCGCGGCGGTGTCGGGAACCTCGTCGTTGAAGAGGATCTCCCACGTGCCGATCTCGAGCAGCGCCCGGTCGACGGCCGGCATCCGGTCGATCGTCCAGCCCTCCGAGTAGGTGGAGATGATCTCGTCGATCTCCTCGCGGTGGGACTTCACGCCGTCGACGATCTCGACGGCGTACGCCTTCATCGGGTAGTCGGGGTCGTTCGACCGCATGGCCACGACCTCGTCGATGTCGAGTCCCCGCTGCCCCGCTTCGAAGAGGAGCTCGAGGGCCCGGCGTCGGGCCCGGGTGCGTGCTCCCACTTACTTGACGCGGCCGAGGTAGTCACCCGTGCGGGTGTCGACCTTGATCTTCGTGCCCTCTTCGAGGAAGAGCGGGACCTGGATCTCATAGCCGGTCTCCAGGGTCGCGGGCTTCGATCCGCCGGTCGAGCGGTCGCCCTGGAGGCCCGGTTCGGTGTGGGAGATCGTCAGCTCGACGGAGGCCGGGAGCTCGACCGACAGCGGGGTGCCGTCGTGGAAGGAGACCTGGAGCTCCTGGTTCTCGAGCATGTAGTTCGCGGCGTCGGCGACGAGGCTCGCCGGAATGGTCACCTGGTCGTAGTCCTTGGCGTCCATGAAGACGTAGTCGGAGCCGTCGTGGTAGAGGTACTGCATGTCACGGCGGTCGACGTTGGCGGTCTCGACCTTGGTGCCGGCGTTGAACGTCTTGTCGATGATCTTGCCGGAGATCACGTGCTTGAGCTTGGTGCGGACGAACGCGGGACCCTTGCCGGGCTTGACGTGCTGGAACTCCAGCACCTGCCACAGCTGGTTGTCGAGGTTGAGCACGAGGCCGTTCTTCAGGTCGTTCGTTGTCGCCACTAATCCGTCCTTCTTCACATCATGCCCCGCACGATGCGGTCGTGTCAGGGGGCGGCGGTTTCGCCAATGAGCGATTCTAGCAAGCCCGCACTGCCACTGTCATACGCGCTCAGGGAGCGCCCCCGTCGCTCACGCGCCGGGCCCGAGCAGCCTGCGCGGGGAGTCCTCGCCGATCTCCTGGTACGCGGTGTGGAGGAGGGAGACGTCGGGGATCTCGACGGTCGCGGGCTGACCGATGTCGCTCAGCAGCACCATGCGCAGCATCGACCCGCGGGCCTTCTTGTCCCGCTTCATCGTGTCGAGCAGCTGCGGCCACACGTCGGCACGGTACCCGGTGGGCAGGCCGAGCTTGGTGAGCAGCTCGCGGTGGAGGTCGACGACCTCGGCGGGGAGGTTCTTCACCATCGCCGCGACCTCGGCGGCGAAGACCATGCCGACGGACACGGCCGCGCCGTGGCGCCACTGGTAGCGCTCCTTGTGCTCGATCGCGTGGCCGAGGGTGTGGCCGTAGTTGAGGATCTCGCGGCGCCCGGCCTCCGTGAAGTCGTCGGCGACGACCTCGGCCTTCACGGCGATCGCCCGTTCGATGAGTTCCCGGAGCACGGGTCCGTTGACGTCGGCGATCTCCTCCTTCGTGTGGTCGCGGAGGAGGTCGAGGATGACGGGGTCGGCGATGAAGCCGGCCTTGACCACCTCGGCGAGCCCGGTGAAGAGCTCGTTCTCCGGCAGGGTGGACAGCGTGTCGAGGTCGACGAGGACGCCGGCGGGGGCGTGGAAGGAGCCGACGAGGTTCTTGCCCTCGGCCGTGTTGATCCCGGTCTTCCCGCCGATCGCGGCGTCGACCATGCCGAGGACCGTCGTGGGGATGTGGATGACGCGGATCCCGCGCAGCCATGTCGCGGCGACGAATCCGCCGAGGTCGCTCACCGCTCCCCCGCCGACGGTGACGATCGCGTCGGTGCGGGTGAAGTCGGACTGCCCGAGCACCTGCCAGCAGAAGGCGGCGACCTGGATGTGCTTGGCCTCCTCGGCGTCGGGGATCTCCGCGACGATCGCGTCGAGTCCCGTCGCGCCGAGGTCGTCGCGCACCGCCTCGCCCGTCGAGCGCAGGGCGCGGGGGTGGATGACGAGGACCTTCTCGACCTGGGGTCCGAGCAGGTCGGGCAGCTGCCCGAGCAGTCCCTGACCGACGAGCACCGGGTAGCGGCCTCCGGCGTCGACGTCGATGGTGGTCACGGTCATGGGGTCTCCTTGGTCTGCTGGTACTTCGCGTAGTCCTCGGCCCGCTGGAGGCCGGTGAGGACGTCGACGATGCGGTTGACGACGGTCGAGGGCGGTGAGTTCGAGGCGTGGACGCGGAACGTCGCCACCTGCTGGTAGAGGGGTTCGCGTTCGGCGACGAGGGCGAGCCAGTTCTCCACCGGGGAGCCCGCCCCGCGCAGCAGCGGCCGGTGCGGGGCGTTGAGCCGCGGGGCCACGGTCTCGGTGTCGATGTCGATGTGGACGACCTTGATCGCGGGGTGGAGCAGCTGCGCGCGGGTCCCGGAGTTGAGTATCGCTCCCCCGCCGAGGGAGACGATGCCGGGGCGGTCGAGGAGTCGGCGCAGCGCCCGGCGCACGACTTCGCGTTCGAGGCGGCGGAAGTGGTCCTCACCGCGTTCGACGAAGATGTCGGCGATGACGCCGTGGCGGTCGACGATGTTCGCGTCGGTGTCCGTCAGGGGCAGGCCCAGCCGGTCGGCGAGGAGCCGGCCGATCGTCGACTTCCCCGCCGCCGGCGGCCCGGTGAGCACGACGCGCGAGTGCGCGGCGGGCACCGGTTCGAGCGGCGGGACGGGTTTCGGAAGCGGGTGCTCGCTCATCGTCCGATGCGCAGGTTCTCCGGGATGGCGGCGAGGTAGCCCTCCAGGTTCCGCTTCGTCTCGGCCACCGAGTCGCCGCCGAATTTCTCGACGACCGCCTCGGCGAGGACGAGGGCGACCATCGCCTCGGCGACGACGCCGGCGGCGGGCACGGCGCAGACATCCGAGCGCTGGTGGTTGGCCTTCGCCGGCTCCCCGGTGACGACGTCGACGGTCGACAGGGCGCGGGGCACGGTGGCGATCGGCTTCATCGCCGCGCGCACGCGCAGCGGCTCGCCCGTCGACATGCCGCCCTCGGTGCCGCCGGCGCGGTTGCTCGCCCGGTGGTAGCCGGAGGCGCCGACGAGGATCTCGTCGTGGGCGGCCGATCCGGGGCGGGCGGCGGTGAGGAAGCCGTCGCCGACCTCGACGCCCTTGATCGCCTGGACGCCCATGAGGGCACCGGCGAGGCGGGAGTCGAGGCGGCGGTCCCAGTGGACGTGGGAGCCGAGGCCCGGCGGGAGGTCGTAGGCGAGGACCTCGACGACTCCGCCGAGGGTGTCCCCGGCCTTCTTCGCTGCGTCGATCTCCGCGACCATCCGGGTCGACAGCGCCGGATCGAAGCTGCGGACGGGGTCGCCGTCGAGGGCGTCGACGTCACTGGCGCGCGGCAGCGGGGCGTCAGCGCCGGGTGCGTTCTCGACGCCGCCGATCGCCACCGTGTGGGAGACGAGGGTGATGCCGAGTTCGCCGAGGAACTTCGCGGCCACGGTCCCGAGCGCCACGCGCATCGCCGTCTCCCGGGCCGAGGCGCGTTCGAGGACGGGGCGGGCCTCGTCGAAGCCGTACTTCTGCATCCCGACGATGTCGGCGTGGCCGGGGCGCGGACGGGTGAGCGGGGCGTTGCGGGCCTGACCGTCGAGGTCGGACTCGTCGATGGCGTCGGCGCTCATCACCGTCTCCCATTTGGGCCATTCGGTGTTGCCGACCTCGATCGCCACCGGCGAGCCGAGGGTCTTCGCGTGGCGGACGCCGCCGAGGATCCGGACCTCGTCGGCTTCGAACTTCATGCGCGCGCCCCGGCCGTAGCCGAGCCTGCGCCTGGCGAGGTTGACGCGGATGTCGTCCCTGGTGATCGGGATGTGGGCGGGCAGCCCCTCAATGATCCCGATCAGCGCTTCGCCGTGGGATTCGCCTGCAGTCAGCCATCTCAACATTCCACCGATTCTACAAAACGAACGGTGCCCCCACCGACCCCAGCCACAGACCGGACAGCATCGCGGGACCGAACGGGATCGTCGTCGCCTTGAGGTCGTGGGCGCGCAGGCCGGCGATGAGCGCCCAGACCCCGGCGATGAGCACGCTGAACAGGAGGACGACGAGCGGGGCCCACGGGGAGAAGAGCCCGGACACACCGGCGACGACGAACGCGAGCTTGACGTCGCCGAGTCCCATCGTCGGCTTCCGCACGAGACGTCCGACGAGGTGGATGGCGCCGAAGAGGAGGATGCCGACGATCGCTCCGAGGAGGGCGAACCACCACAGCGTCGAGTTCCCGACGAGGATGCCGGTGATGAAGGCGGCGCCGAGGAGGGCGATGAGCGGGTAGACGATCCGGTCGGGCAGGCGGCGGATGAGGAGGTCGGTGACGAGGAGGACGGGTGTGGCGGCCGCTCCGGCGCCGAGGCTGAGGCTCGTCAGCGCGAAGTCGATCCCCGTCGGGTGGGGTGGGGTGAGCGTCGTGCCGCTGCCCGGCGCGTGGGCCGTCCATTCCGGTGGGTGGGGAATCGCCTGGTCGATGGGGAAGAGCGCAGCGGCGACCGCGGCGAGGGCGACGGCTGCGAGGATGAGGAGGCTCGGCCGGAAGGCGCGGGAGCCGGTGAGGGCGGTGAGGTCGGCGTCGTCGGCGAGCCACCGGGCGGGGGTCGCGACGAGGAGGGCGGCGAGGCCGCCGGCGATGACCGCGGTGACGGCGATGAAGAGCGCGTGTGCGACCATGCGCGGCCCCGGTCAGGCCTTCTCGGCCGCGCCGTGCATCGCCTCGGCCACCGCCGCCAGCTGCGCCGCGGTGAGCGGGGTGCCGGCGGCCGCGGCGAAGAAGAGCGCGAACTGGGCGACGGCCTGTTCGACGAGCATCGCGATGCCCGGGACGGGGGTGAAGCCGTGGGCGGCGGCGTCGGTGAGCAGCGCGGAGTCCGCGGCGTAGGCGACGTCGAGGGCGACCCCGGGCCCGGCGGGCCAGGTGAGCGCGGGGGCCGCCTCGGCGGGGAGGGTCGAGACGACGATCGCCGAGTCCGCGATCGTCGTCAGCGGTCCGGTGCCGGCGCTCATCCCCAGTCGGTCGGCCAGGTCGAGGACGGCGGCGGCCCGGGCGGGACTGCGGACGAGGAGGTCGACCTCGGTGACGCCGAGGCGGTGGCAGGCGAGCAGGGCCGACCGGGCGGTGGCTCCGGCGCCGAGGATCGTCGCCCGCCCGCGCCCGGCCGCCCGCCCGCGCCCGGCCGCCTCGGTGTCGGGGAGGACGGGAGTGAGCGCGCGGACGATGCCGTCGACGTCGGTGTTCGCCACTGTCGTCGCATTCGCACGGACGAGGGTGTTCGCGACCCCGGTCGCCTCGGCGGTGTCGTCGAGGATCCAGCCGCGGTCCCGGGCGAGTGCGACGAGGCGCTCCTTGAGCGGCATCGTCAGGGAGAACCCGGTGTGGTCGGGGTGGGCGTCGAGGAAGGTAACAAGGTCGTCGGCGCCGACCTCGGCACGCTCATAGCTGCTGTCGGTGAAACCGAGCGCGGCGAACGCCGCAGTGTGGAGCGCCGGTGACTGCGAGTGTGCGATCGGGCGCCCGAGGACGGCGGCGCGGATGCGCGCGCCCGCCGCTATCCCCCGTTCTCCCGCAGCCATGCGCGGTACTCCTCGACGTTCTTCTGGTGGTCGGCGTACGTGTCGGCGAACTTCGTCTCCCCCGTGTCGGGGTTGACGGCGACGAAGAACTGCCAGGTTCCGTCGGCCGGGTTGAGGGCCGCGTCGACGGCGCCGGCGCTCGGGGAGTTGATCGGTCCCGGGGGCAGTCCCTTCGCCTTGTACGTGTTGTAGGGGCTGTCGGAGCTGCGCTCCTCGGCCGTCGTCGTGAGGTCGGCGCGGGCACCGAAGATGTAGGCGACGGTCGCATCGGACTGGAGGAGCTGACCGGTCTGGGACTGGTCGGAGATCCGGTTGAGGAAGACGCGGGCGACCTTCTTCCGCGTCTCCTCGTCGCCCGGAGATTCGATCTCGACAAGGCTGGCGAGGGTGAGGACGCGGTTGGCGTCGGCGTTCTCGATGCCGGCGGTGTCGAGTTCGAGCTTGGTCTTGTCGACCATCTCCTGGACGATCATCTCCGCGGTCTTGCCCGCCCCCACCTCGTAGGTGGCCGGGTAGAGGTAGCCTTCGAGGCTCGGGGCCTCGACGTCGAGGTCGTAGTCCGCGGGCTTCTTGTCGTCGATGGCCTTGTCGACCTCTTCGGCCTTCATCCCCGATTCGATCATCGTCGCCTTGATCTGCTCGATCTTCCGGCCCTCGGCGATCGTCATCGTCGGCGGTTTGATCGGATTGATGAACGCATCGACGGCGGCGGCCGAGCTCATCTGCTCGCGCATGACGATGGGACCGGCCTGGATCGTGAGGTTGCGGCGCTCGACCTCGTCGAGGAAGGGCTTGGAGTCCTTGATGACGCCCTCTTCGACGAGCTGGTTGGCCACCGACCGCGCCGAGGCGCCCGGTGGGATCTCGAGGGAGACCTCGGTCGTGCCGTTGCCCTCGTAGTCGGAGCCGCCGCCGAAGAGGTCGTCGACGACTCCCCCGGCAGCGCGGAGGCCGAAGAATCCGCCGAGGCCGAAGACGAGGACGCAGATGACGACGATGACCGTCGTGCGCCGCTTGCGCATCATCCGCCGCCGCTTCTTCGCTTTGATCTCGGAACGGGACAGTCCTTCGTCGTCCGAGAACTCACCGGGGAACGGAATCATTGCTCACTCTCCTGTGTGGGGCAGCTCGCGACCTGCGGGCGTGCCCGTGTTGCGTTCGGATTCGAGCGCATTCTGCAGAATGATGACCGCCGCCTGGGCGTCGACGATCTCCCGGCGCTGGCGGGAGTTCTTTCCCGCTGCGGCCAGGGCGCTGTGGGCTTCGACGGTGCTGAAGCGCTCGTCGATGAGGCGGATGGGCACCCCGGCGTCGATCTTCACCGCGAAGTCGAGGGCGGCGTCGGCGGCCGCCCGCGCGGTGCCGTCGAGGGACTTGGGGTCCCCGACGAGGAGTTCGATGGGCTCGTATTCGGCGATGATCTCCCGCAGCTGCCGCAGCGCTGCCGGTTCGTCGGTGCGGCGCACCACGGTCAGCGGGGTCGCGAGGATCCCCTCGGGGTCGCAGGCTGCGACCCCGATGCGCACCGAGCCGATGTCGAGACCCAGTCGGCGCCCCCTCCTCAGTGTCACGTGAGCTCCGCCTTGACCGCGCTGATCGCCGCGGTGATCTGCGCGGGGTCGCTGCCGCCGCCCTGCGCGAGGTCGGGCTTGCCGCCGCCTCCGCCGCCGAGCGTCGAGCTCGCCAGGGACACGAGTCTGCCGGCCTGGTTGCCGGCCTGGCGCGCCGCCTCGGTGGTCGCGATGACGACGACGGGCTTGCCGCCGGAGACTCCGATGCCGAGGACGACGGCGGAGCGGTCGGAGACGCGGGCGCGCAGGTCGGTGACGATCGTGCGGACGTCCCCGCCGTTGGCGACCTCACCGAGGTCGGCGACGACGAAGAGGGTCCCACCGACCGTTTCGGCGCCCTCGAGGAAGCGGCCGGCCTGGGCGAGCAGCTGCTGCGAGTGGAGGCGGGCGATCTCCTTCTCCGCGTCCCGGAGCCTGACCATGAGCTCCGAAACCCGGTCCTTGACGTCGGTGCCGGGGACCTTGAGCATCTCGGACAGGGAGGACACGATCGTGCGCTCGGCGGCCAGGGAGCGGAAGGCGTCCATGCCGACGGCGGCTTCGATGCGGCGCACTCCGGAGCCGACGGAGGCTTCGGAGAGCACGGAGATCGGTCCGACCTCCGCCGAGGCGGCCACGTGCGTGCCGCCGCACAGCTCACGGGAGAACGGTCCGCCGATGTCGACGACGCGGACGATGTTCGGGTACTTCTCGCCGAAGAGGGCCATCGCGCCGGAGCGCTTGGCCTCCTCGAACGGGAGGTACTCGGTGCCGACGTCGTAGTTCGAGCGCACGGCGAGGTTCGCGACGTCTTCGATCTCGTCGCGCATCTGCGCGCTCGGGGCCTCCGGGAAGGAGTAGTCGAAGCGCATGTAGCCGGGCTGGTTCATCGAACCGGCCTGGACGGCGTGGGTGCCGAGGATCTCCCGCAGTGCGGCGTGGACGAGGTGGGTGGCCGTATGGGCCTGGGAGCCCTGGAAGCGGTGCTCGTGGTCCACCTCGGCGAGGACGTCGGCGCCGACGGGGATCTCCCCGTCGACGACCTCGATGCGGTGGGCGGCGAGTCCCTTGAGCGGGTTCTGGACGTCGAGGACGCGGGCGGTGAAGCCGTCGCCCTTGATGAGGCCGACGTCGGCGCGCTGGCCGCCGGATTCGGCGTAGAACGGGGTGAGGTCGAGGACGAGGTTACCGGTCTGTCCGGTGGTGAGCACCTCCTGGGCTTGACCGTCGACGACGATGCCGCGGATCCGGGAGTCGGCTTCGAGGGCGTCGTAGCCGACGAATTCGCTCTGCCCCTCGTCGAGCAGCGCGGAGTACGCGGTGAGGTCGGTGTGGCCGCCGCCCTTCTTCGCCTTCGCGTCGGCCTTCGCGCGGGTGCGCTGTTCGGCCATGAGGGAGCGGAAGCCCTCCTCGTCGACGCTGACACCGTGTTCGGCGGCCATTTCGAGGGTGAGGTCGATCGGGAAGCCGTGGGTGTCGTGGAGGGTGAAGGCGACGTCGCCGCTGATCGTCTTGTCGGAGCTGTCGAGCTTCTCGTACGCGGTCTCGAAGAGCTGGGTGCCCGATTCGAGGGTGCGCAGGAACGCCTTCTCCTCGGCGTAGGCGATGCGCGAGATCCGGTCGAAGTCGGTCTCGAGCTCCGGGTAGGAGTGCTTCATCGCGTTCATCGACACGGGCAGCAGTGAGGGCATGACCTCGGTGGTGACGCCGAGGAGGCGCATCGCCCGCACGGCCCGGCGGATGAGGCGGCGGAGGATGTAGCCGCGGCCCTCGTTGCCGGGGCGCACGCCGTCGCCGATGATCATCAGGGCGGAGCGGACGTGGTCGGCGACGACGCGCATCTGCACGTCGGAGTGGTGGTCGGCGCCGTACTCGTGGCCGGACAGCCGGCTCGCCTCGGCGATGACGGGGAAGACCTCGTCGATCTCGTACATGTTCTCGACGCCCTGGAGGAGGAACGCGACGCGTTCGAGTCCCATGCCGGTGTCGATGTTCTTCGCGGGCAGCTCGCCGGCGATGTCGAAGTCGACCTTCGAGCGGACCTCGGAGAGCTCGAACTCCATGAACACGAGGTTCCAGATCTCGATGTAGCGGTCCTCGTCGGCCTCCGGGCCGCCTTCGGCACCGTAGGCGGCGCCGCGGTCGAAGTAGATCTCCGAGCAGTAGCCGCCGGGTCCGGGCTGGCCGGTGTGCCAGAAGTTGTCCTCGTTGCCGCGCAGCTGGATGCGCTCGCGCGGGATCGAGGTCTCCTCGAGCCAGAGGTCGATCGTCTCGAGGTCGTCCTCGTGGACGGTGGCCCAGAGCAGGTCGGGGTCGAAGCCGAGTCCGCCGTCCTCGGTGGGCTGGGTGAGCAGGCCCCATGCATAGCGGATGGCTTCGCGCTTGAAGTAGTCGCCGAAGGAGAAGTTGCCGTTCATCTGGAAGAACGTGCCGTGGCGGGTCGTCTTCCCGACCTCTTCGATGTCGGCGGTGCGCACGCACTTCTGCACGCTCGTGGCGCGGAGGAAGGGCGCGGGCTCACGGCCGGTGAGGTACGGGATGAACTGCACCATGCCGGCGATGTTGAAGAGGATCGAGGGATCGGAGCTGATGACCGACGCCGAGGGCACGACCACATGTCCGTTCGCCTCGAAGTAGTCGAGCCAGCGCTTCTTGATCTCTGCCGTCTTCATCCAAGGCCTTTCAGGTGTTGCGTCTGCGGTGGGTGCGGTGCGCACCCGTTCCACACTAGTTTAATTGCTCACCAGTCGAGATGGTGATGGCCTGCGAGTCGTCGAACCCGCAGATGAATGCACGACTGCCCGGAACGCGGGCGTTCCGGGCAGTCGGGCGAGGCGGCTCAGCGCGAGTAGAACTCGACGACGAGCTGCACGTCAGCGGTGATGGGGACCTCTTCGCGCTTGGGGCGGCGCAGGAGGGTGGCCTGCAGGCCCTCAAGGTTGACGTCGAGGTAGCCCGGGACTGCCGGAAGAACGTCCTTGTGTCCGCCTGCCGCGGCGACCTGGAACGGATCCATGTCGGCGCTCTTCGGGTGGACCTGGATGGTCTGGCCTTCCTTGACGCGGAAGGACGGGCGATCCACGCGCTGGCCGTCGACCGTGATGTGGCGGTGGACGACGAACTGGCGGGCCTGAGCGATCGTGCGGGCGAAGCCGGCACGGAGGACGAGGGCGTCGAGACGCATCTCGAGGAGCTCGACGAGGTTCTCACCGGTCAGACCTTCGAGGCGCTTGGCCTCCTTGTAGGTCTTGAGCATCTGGGCCTCGCGGATGCCGTACTGGGCGCGCAGACGCTGCTTCTCCTTGAGGCGGACCGAGTAGTCGCTGTCATTGCGGCGACGGGCGCGGCCGTGCTCGCCCGGAGGGTAGGGGCGGCGCTCGAAGTACTTTTCAGCCTTCGGGGTCAGCGGCAGGCCGAGGGCGCGCGAGAGGCGGGCCATCCGGCGGTTACGTGCTGGTGCTGGCACTGGGTTACCTTTCTTGGGTGCGGGTCGTCCCGGCAGGCATCGAAGTCCTCGCCCTGATCGGAACCGTTGTTTCCCCGGTTGGGAAAGAGGGATTGAGCGTCGAGAACCGCTCGCACCGACCGCCTTTACATATGAGGCACAACAGCTGACTATCTTAGCCGAGTTCGCACCCTTCCCGCAATGCGGACGGAGGCGCTGCGACGCGGATCACGCGGAGGGTCACTCGCCGCGGAGGATCTTGCGGATCGTGGCCAGCCGCTCTTCGATGGTGCGCTCGAGGCCGTTGCCCGAGGGCGTGTAGTACTCCGTGCCCTTGAGCGTCTCAGGCAGGTGCTCCTGCGGGGCGACCCCGTGGGGGTAGTTGTGGGCGTACATGTAGCCCTTGCCGTGGCCGAGGGCCTTCGCTCCCGGATAGTGCGCGTCGCGCAGATGGTTGGGAACCTCACCGGACTTCCCGGCTCGGACATCGGCGATCGCGGCGTCAAGGGCCTTGTAGCTCGCGTTCGACTTCGGGGCCATCGCCAGGTAGGTGACCGCCTCGGCGAGGGGGATCCGACCTTCGGGCATCCCGATGTTCTGCACCGCCGTCGAGGCGGCCACAGCGATCGGCAGCGCCTGCGGATCGGCCATCCCGATGTCCTCGGCCGCGGAGATGACGACGCGGCGGGCGATGAATCGGGGATCCTCACCGGCGACGATCATCCGCGCGAGGTAGTGGAGGGCTGCGTCGACGTCGGAGCCGCGGATCGACTTGATGAACGCGGAGATGACGTCGTAGTGCTGGTCGCCGTCCCGGTCGTAGCGGAGCACGGTCTCGCTGCTCGCTTCGGCCACCGCCTCCTCGGTGATGAGGATCGGACCAGCATCGCTCTCGCCGGGCTCGCTTTCACCCGGCGCCTCGTCGCCCGCCTCGTCCGCGTCAGCGCCGCTCTGCTCCGCGCCGGCGTCGCCCTGCTCGGCTGCCTGCGCCGCGGCGATCCCGGCCGCGGCCTCGAGGAGGGTGAGTGAGCGCCTCGCATCGGCCCCGGAGATGCGGACGATGAAGTCCTTCGCCTCGGGGTCGAGGGCGAACTGGCCGGCCAGTCCCCGCTCACTGGCGATCGCGCGCTCGAGGAGCTGCGCGATCGCCGCGTCGTCGAGCGGGCGCAGCGTGAGCATGAGCGAGCGGGAGAGCAGCGGCGAGATGATCGAGAACGACGGGTTCTCCGTCGTCGCCGCGACGAGGACGACGAGCCGGTTCTCCACCGCCGGCAGCAGCGCGTCCTGCTGCGCCTTGGAGAACCGGTGGATCTCGTCGAGGAAGAGCACGGTCGTGCGCCCGTACATCTCGCGTTCGCGGCGGGCGTTCTCGATGACCTGCCGGACGTCCTTGACCCCGGCCGTGATCGCCGAGAGCTCGACGAACCGACGGCCCGGGGCATGCGAGATGACATGCGCGAGCGTCGTCTTGCCGACTCCGGGAGGACCCCAGAGGATCACCGAGGAGGCGCCGGCCCGGTCTCCCCCGCTCGCCTCGACGAGCTGGTTGAGCGGGGACCCGGGGAACGTCAGATGGTCCTGGCCGACGACCTCGGCGATGGTGCGCGGACGCATCCGCACCGCGAGCGGATCGAGCGCGCGCCCCTGACCGGGCTCGAACGCACCGCTGCCCGGACCGGGATTGTCCCGGTCCGGGTCGGAGAAGAGGTCGGGCCCGTCGGTCACCGCGAACCCTGACTCATCGGGGTGCCTGAGTCACTGCATCACGCGATCACTGCATCACGCGTCGGCGTCGGCGTCCGGATCGAAGTCGACGCCCGCCTCGGCGCGCTGCGCCTCGGTGATGGGGGCCGGTGCCTGCGTGAGCGGATCGTAGCCGCCGCCGGACTTCGGGAACGCGATGACCTCGCGGATCGAATCGACCCCGGCGAGCAGGGACACGATGCGGTCCCAGCCGAAGGCGATGCCGCCGTGCGGGGGCGCCCCGAACTTGAAGGCCTCGAGGAGGAAGCCGAACTTCTCCTGCGCCTCCTCCTCGGAAATGCCCATGATCTCGAAGACGCGCTCCTGGACGGCGCGCTGGTGGATGCGGATCGACCCGCCGCCGATCTCGTTGCCGTTGCAGACGATGTCGTAGGCGTAAGCCAGCGCCGCCCCCGGATCGGATTCGAGGGAGTCGAGGAACTCCGGCTTCGGAGCGGTGAAGGCGTGGTGGACGGCCGTCCACTGGCCTTCGCCGACGGCGACGTCACCGGCGGCCTGAGCGTCGGCGGCGGATTCGAAGAGCGGGGCGTCGACGACCCAGACGAACGCCCAGTCGCCGTCCTTGATCAGGCCGGTGCGCTCGGCGATCTCACGGCGCGCGGCACCGAGGAGGGCCCGCGAGCTTCCGGCATCGCCGGCGGCGAAGAAGATCGCATCGCCGGGGTTCGCTCCGGCGGCCTCGACGAGACCGGCCTTCTCCTGATCGGAGATGTTCTTCGCGACGGGACCGGTCAGCGTGCCGTCCTCGGCGACGAGGACGTACGCGAGGCCCTTCGCGCCGCGCTGCTTCGCCCAGTCCTGCCACGCGTCGAGCTGCCTGCGCGGCAGCGAGCCGCCGCCGGGGTAGACGACGGAGCCGACGTACGCGGACTGGAAGACGCGGAACGGGGTCTCGGAGAAGAATTCGGTGAGGTTCGTCAGTTCGAGGCCGAAGCGCAGGTCGGGCTTGTCCGACCCGAACCGCTCCATCGCCTCGTGGTAGGTGATGTGCGGGATCGGCGTCTCGATGTCGTAGCCGATGAGCTTCCACAGGGCGACGAGGATCTCCTCGGCCAGGGCGATGACATCGGCCTGCTCGACGAACGAGGCCTCGATGTCGAGCTGCGTGAACTCCGGCTGCCGGTCGGCGCGGAAGTCCTCGTCGCGGTAGCAGCGGGCGATCTGGTAGTAGCGCTCCATGCCGGCGACCTGGAGGAGCTGCTTGAACAGCTGCGGCGACTGCGGCAGGGCGTACCACGAACCGGGCTGGAGGCGGGCCGGGACGAGGAAGTCGCGGGCGCCCTCGGGCGTCGACTTCGTCAGCGTCGGCGTCTCGATCTCGACGAAGCCGTGCTCGTCGAGGACTCCGCGGGCGGCCTTGTTGACCGCCGAGCGCAGCCGCATCGCATGTGCCGGACCCGACCGGCGCAGGTCGAGGTAGCGGTACTTCAGGCGGGTCTCCTCACCGACGGTGCCGGCATCCTCGGCGTGGTCGGAGACCTGGAACGGCAGCGGGGCCGCCTCGGCGAGGATCTCCACGCTCGTGTCAACGATCTCGATCTCACCGGTGGGCAGGTTGGGGTTCTGGTTGCCCTCGGGGCGCAGGGCCACGGTGCCGGTGACCTTGACGACGGTCTCGTTGCGCAGCGCGTGCGCGTCATCCTCGCGGACGACGACCTGGACGATTCCCGAAGCATCCCGCAGATCGATGAAGGCGACACCTCCATGATCGCGACGGCGATCGACCCACCCGGCGAGGGTGACGGTCTCTCCTGCGTTGGCGGCACGCAGGCTTCCGGTTTCGTGGCTTCGCAGCACTGATGGGCTCCTTTACGATGGTGATGCGGGGAGTGCGTGACCAATGATAGTCGCTCGAACACCCTACCCCCGCACGCGTACAGCGCGGACAGAGAGGACCCATGGACGCAACGGAGACCGACCCGACGCCCACCTCGGCGCAGGTCGAGGTCGCCGCCGAGACGTTCCGCATGCTCTCGCAGGCGACCCGGCTGCGGGTCGTGTGGACGCTCGTGCACCAGGAGCTCGACGTCTCCTCCCTCGCCGAGGCGATCGGGGCGACCGTGCCGGCAGTCAGCCAGCATCTCGCCAAGCTCCGGTTGGCCGGGCTCATCTCCTCCCGCCGGGAGGGGCGGCGGATCTTCTACACCGTCGACGACCCGCATGTCGTCTCGATGGTCCGGGAGATGTTCGAGCACATCGCCCCCGACGGGTCGCTCGCCCCGGATCCGACTTAGGCGTCCTCACTGTCCGGCCCGCGCCCGGTCCCGCGCGCTCCCCTACGCCCCGGTCACACGGGGCCGGAGATCCTCGGCCGGGGGCTCCCACGTCTGCGGGTCGGCCGGGGTCTGCTCACCGGAGCGGATGTCCTTGACCTCGTGGCCTGCCTCGCCGTCGGTGAACCAGACGAACGGGATGTCCCGGCGTTCGGCATAGCGGATCTGGCGGCCGAACTTCGCGGCACTCGGGGAGACCTCGCAGGCGATGTCGCGGGCGCGCAGAGCCGCCGCGACGGCGTCTGCCTCGCCGCGGCGCTCCTCGTCGGTGACGGCGATGACGACGGCCGAGGGGGTGCCCCGAGTCGCGGAGATGCCGCTGTCCTCACCGAGGACGAAGGCCATGAGCCGGGAGATGCCGATCGACATGCCCACCCCCGGGTAGGTCTTCTTGCCGACCGTCGCGAGCGAGTCGTAGCGTCCGCCCGAGGCGACGGAGCCGAGCTCCTCGTGGCCGACGAGCTGCGTCTCGTAGACGGCGCCCGTGTAGTAGTCGAGTCCGCGCGCGATCTTCAGCTGCGCGACGAGGACGCCGGGAGCGCGCTCGGCCGCGGCGGCGAGCATCGTCGTCAGCGCCTCCAGCCCCTCATCGAGGAGCGGGTGGCTCACGCCGAGGGCGCGGACCTCGTCGGCGAAGTCGGGCGAATCGGATTCGATCGCGGCCAGCGCCAGGCACAGCTGCTGCTGTCGCTCATCGGCACCGGCGTCGGCGGCGAGCAGCTTCGCGACCTCCTCGGGCCCGATCTTGTCGTACTTGTCGAGGCTGCGCAGCACGGCGGGGATGTCGGTCAGCCCGATCCCCCGGGCGAAGCCCTCGAGGAGGCGGCGGTCGTTGACGACGATCCGGATCGGCGGGACGCCGAGCGGGGCGAGGCGGGCGAATGCGTCGGCGATGGCGAGCGGGATCTCGACCTCGAAGTGTCCGGGCAGCTCACCGTCGGCGATGATGTCGATGTCGGCCTGGATGAACTCGCGGTAGCGGCCCTGCTGCGGGCGCTCCCCGCGCCACACCGGCTGGATGCGGGTGGCCCGGAACGGGAAGCTCAGCTCGTTCGCGTTCTCCGTGACGAAGCGGGCCAGGGGCACGGTGAGATCGAAGTGGAGGCCGAGCGGGTTGCGCTCGGTGCCCTCGGAGTGGAGACGGGAGACCGCGAAGATCTCCTTGTCGATCTCCCCGTCCTTCGCGAGCTGGCTCAGCGGTTCGACGGCGCGGTGGTGGAGGGCGGAGAAGCCGTGGAGGGCGAAGGTGTGGTCGAGGATGTCGATGATGCGCTTCTCGATCACGCGCTCGGCCGGGAGCCGTTCCGGGAATCCGGACAGACGGGCTGACTTCGCCATGGTTCTCCTTGCTGTGGGGTGGTGCAGGGATGGTGCACTGTCGTTCGTGTGGGTGGTGCTCACGGGCCGGTGTCTGCTGTGCCGGGTCGGCTCAGAGGAACGGGTTCGTCCGCAGTTCGTGACCGACCCGGGAGGCCGGACCGTGTCCAGGATAGATGGGAACGTCGGGCAGGGTCGCAAACGCCCGCAGCGTGTCCGCCATCGCCGCAGCGTCCCCGCCGGGCAGGTCGATGCGTCCGATCGCACCGGCGAAGACGACGTCACCGGTGAAGATGACCTCCTCGCCGTCGGCGCTGACGGACAGCAGCGTCGAGCCCTCGGTGTGGCCGGGGGCGGCGATCGCGGTGACGGTGAGCCCGGCGACGGTGACGACGGTGCCCGCGTTGAGGGGGACCACCTCGGCGGGGGCCTGCCATCCTTCGAGCAGCGGAGCGATCATCTGCGCGAACTGAGGGCCCAGCGTCTCCCCCGGTGCGCTGACCCGGTAGTGGTCGGGTTCGCCGAGGTGGACGGGCACGTCCCAGCGGCCGAGCAGCGAGGGCAGCCCGAGGATATGGTCGGGATGTCCGTGGGTGAGGAAGATCGCGACGGGGGTGAGTCCTTCGGCGGCGGCGAGCTCGGCGAGCTCGGGTCCGGCGTCGTAGCCGGCGTCGATGAGGATGCAGTCGCTCTCCCCCTCGGCTCGAACGGCGTAGCAGTTGACATCGAGGAATTCGGCGCGCGTCGTGAAGACATCCATGGCCAAAGTCTAACGAGGGGTGACGTGGTGGTTATGCTGGGATAACCCCAGCAGATCGAGTGATCGGCGCCAGCGCCGGTTCGACCGATGAAGAATAGGTGAGAAACATGTCGACCCCGACTCCGAAGCCGACTCCCCGTCCCTCAGCCGTCCCGCGTCCGCAGGCAGCGCAGCCGGTGGCCGGCAGCATGGTCGACCATGACGCCGAGGTGGCGCGCGCGGTCACGCACGGTCGCGCCGACGAGCAGGGCACCGTCTTCGTCATCACCGCCGATGGCGAACGCGAGGTCGGCCAGTACCCGGACGCGACCGGCGACGAGGCCATCGAGTACTTCGCGAAGAAGTACGTCGAACTCCTCGAACACGCCGCTCACCTGCGCAGCCGCCTCTCAGCCGGGGCGCCGGGCCGGGAGGTCACGCACGCGGCGACGACGCTGCGCGAGTCGCTGGCCGAGGCCAACGTCGTCGGTGACCTCAAGGGACTCGGCGCCACCCTCGACACCCTGATCTCCGATGCGAAGGCGACGGAGTCGAAGCAGGCGGCCCGCACCGAGGCGGCCAAGCTCGAGGCCGCGCAGAAGCGCGAGGAGCTCGTCGTCGAGGCCGAGAGCCTCGCCGGCAAGGACCCGGACAAGATCCAGTGGAAGGTCTCCGGGGCTCGCCTGCGCGAGCTCTTCGCGCAGTGGAAGGACATGCAGCGCAGCGGACCGCGCCTGCCGCGTTCGGTCGACCAGGAGCTGTGGGGCCGGTTCTCGCAGGCGCGGAACACGTTCGAGCGCAAGCGCAAGGACTTCTTCGCCGAACTCGACAAGCACAACTCCGAGGGCAAGCGGATCAAGGAGAAGATCGTCGCCGAGGCGGAGGCCCTGTCCGGCTCGACCGATTTCCGCACGGTGTCCCAGAAGTACAAGGACCTCATGAGCCAGTGGAAGCGCGCCCCCCGGGCCTCCCGCAAGGACGATGACGCGCTCTGGGCGCGCTTCCGGGCCGCACAGGACGTCTTCTTCGCCGCCCGCGACGCCGAGAACGCCGCCCTCGACGAGGAGTTCAAGGGCAACCTCGTCGTCAAGGAGGAGCTGCTGAAGAAGGCCCAGGCGCTGCTCCCGATCACCGATCCGACCGCCGCGAAGCGTGAGCTGCGGGTCATCCAGGACGAGTGGGAGGAGGCCGGGAAGGTTCCCCGCGCCGATGTCTCCCGCATGGAGAACGGTCTGCGCGAGGTCGAACGGGCGCTGGCCGAGGCCGAGGACGCCGCGTGGAAGCGCAGCAACCCCGAGACGAAGGCGCGGACCTCGGGGGCGCTGAGCCAGCTCGACGAGTCGATCGCCGAACTCGAGGCGGCGCTGGAGAAGGCGAAGACCGGCGGCGACGAGAAGGCCGTGGCCGATGCGCAGGCAGCCCTCGATGCCCGCCGGGCGTGGCGCGATCAGCTCGCGCAGACGGCCGCCGAACTCGACTGACTGACCTGTTCGGCAGTTATCCACAGGCGGTGCGGTCGCCGGACGGTTATCCACAGGCTCCGTTTCCGCTCTTGATCTCAGCGCGCCGGGCGACGAGAGTTGCGCCATGGAGGACATCTTCCGTCTCAGCGATTTCGGCTATGAGCATCTCACGGAGCTCACTCTCGACGGTCTGCTCACCAGGCTGTCGGAGACGACGTGGGTGCGCACGGGGGCGGTGCTCGGTCCCGAGGAGCGGATGAGTGCGCTCGCCGCGCAGCTCCCGGCCCGCCTCGTCGTCTCTCACGCGACCGCCTGGTGGGTCCACGTCGGGCTCGGTCGCGCCCCGAGTCCGCTGACGCTGACGACGCATCCGCGCCGGCGCGTGCTCGAGTCGACGGGGCTCGTCGTCCACGAGCTCAGTCTCGCCCGCGGTGATTGGGAGACGATCGCGGGTCACCCGGTGACGACGCCGGAGCGCACCCTCTACGATCTGCTTCTCCCCCTCGTCCGCGACCCCCGGCGGGCATCCGGCCCGCAGATCGCCGCGCTCATCGACGATGTCCCCGGTGGCATGGTCAGGCGTCTGCGGCTCTATCTCGCCGAGGTGGGACGGCGCCCGTACGCTGCGCAGATGCGGCAGGTCCTCGACCATTTCACGCGCCCGGGCCGCGCTCCTGGAGTCCGTGCAGCGACGGTCCTGCGGTCGGACGAGGAGGCTCAGCCGCCGGAGATGCGGTAGACGTCGAAGACGCCTTCGACCTTCCGGACCGCGGAGAGCACGGTGTCGAGGTGGCTGGCATCGGACATCTCGAAGACGAACTTCGACTGGGCGACCCGGGCCTTCGACGTCGCCACCGACGCGGAGAGGATGTTGACATGGGTCTCCGTGAGCACCTTGGTGATGTCGGAGAGCAGACCGGAACGGTCGAGGGCTTCGACCTGGATCTGGACGAGGTAGACCCCGCTCGTCTTCTCCCCCCACGAGACCTCGACCATGCGCTCGGGTTCGCGTTCGAGGGAGACGACGTTGGGGCAGTCGACCCGGTGCACGGAGACCCCTGAGCCGCGGGTGACGAAGCCGACGATCTCATCCCCGGGCACCGGGGTGCAGCAGCGGGCGAGTTTGACGAGGACGTCGTCGACGCCCTTGACGACGACTCCGCCGGCCGAGGAGTGGTGGCCCGAGGACTGACCGGTGCGGTTGCGCGGCTCCGGCGGGAGGACCGGGACCTCCTCCTCTTCGCCGACCTCCTTTGCGAGCAGGTCGACGACGTGGGCGGCCGAGGTCACGCCGTTGCCGATCGCCGCGTAGAGCGCGGTGACATCGGGCAGGCGCAGTTCGGTGGCGACGACCTGGAGGGCTTCCTGGCTCATCAGGGCGTTCGCGGACAGCGAGTGCCGGCGCATCGCACGGGCGAGCTGTTCGCGACCGTTCTCGATCGCCTCTTCGCGTCGTTCCTTCGAGAACCACTGGCGGATCTTCGATCGGGCACGGGGGCTCTTGACGAAGCCGAGCCAGTCACGGCTCGGACCGGCGTTCTCGTCCTTCGAGGTGAACACCTCGACGGAGTCGCCGTTCTTCAGCTCCGTGTCGAGGGCGACGAGTCGGCCGTTGACGCGGGCGCCCATCGTCTTGTGGCCGACCTCGGTGTGGACGGCGTAGGCGAAGTCGACGGGGGTCGCGCCCGCGGGCAGGCTCATGACGTCGCCCTTGGGCGTGAAGACATAGACCTCCTTCGAGTTGACCTCGTAGCGGAGGCTGTCGAGGAACTCGTCGGGGTCGCTGACCTCGCGCTGCCAGTCGAGCAGCTGGCGCAGCCACGCGGCGTCGTCGACGCCGCCGTCGTCGGAGACCTTGACCGACCGGGCGGTGTTCGAGGTGATCGCCTTCGACGGGTTGCCGCGGTCCTTGTACTTCCAGTGGGCGGCGACGCCGAACTCCGCGCGCCGGTCCATCTCATGGGTGCGGATCTGGATCTCCACGGGTTTGCCGCCGGGGCCGATGACCGTGGTGTGGAGGCTCTGGTACATGTTGTACTTCGGCATCGCGATGTAGTCCTTGAACCGGCCGGGGACCGGGTTCCACCGGGCGTGGACGATGCCGAGGGTCGCGTAGCATTCGCGGACGGTTTCGACGAGGACGCGGACGCCGACGAGATCGTAGATGTCGGCGAACTCGTGACCGCGCACGACCATCTTCTGGTAGATCGAGTAGTAGTGCTTCGGCCGGCCGGTGATGGCCGCCTCGATACCGGAGTCGGCGAGTTCGGACTGGAGCTCATGGGAGACGGTCGAGAGGTACTTCTCCCGCTCCGGTGCCCGGTCGGCGACGAGGCGGACCACCTCGTCGTAGACCTTGGGGTGGAGGACCTGGAACGAGAGATCCTCGAGTTCCCACTTGATCGTGTTCATGCCGAGCCGGTGCGCGAGCGGGGCGTAGATCTCGAGGGTCTCGCGTGCCTTCTTCGTGCTCGACGAGGCGGGCACGAACTTCCACGTGCGCGCGTTGTGGAGACGGTCGGCGAGCTTGATGACGAGGACGCGGATGTCCTTGGCCATCGCGACGATCATCTTCCGCACGGTCTCCGACTGCGCGGCCTGACCATAGGTGAGCT
Organism: Brevibacterium sp. NPDC056726; assembly: GCF_042790515.1. Lineage (NCBI taxonomy): Bacteria > Bacillati > Actinomycetota > Actinomycetes > Micrococcales > Brevibacteriaceae > Brevibacterium > Brevibacterium sp. NPDC056726. The sequence goes on from NZ_JBHTYZ010000004.1 coordinate 298,691, forward strand.
TGTCGAGCTTCGTCACCCCGTCGACCATGGCGGCGACCTCGGGGCCGAAGGACTCGGTGAGCTGCTCGAGTGAGTAGTCGGTGTCCTCGACGGTGTCGTGGAGGAGCGCCGCGGCCAGGGTGACCGGGAGCATGCCGATCTCGGCAAGGATCGTCGCAACTGCCACCGGATGGGTGATGTAGGGGTCCCCGGACTTCCGGGTCTGCCCGCGGTGCGCCTCCTCGGCGACCGTGTAGGCACGGACGACGAGGTCGATGTCGGCCTTCGGGTGACTCGACTGCAAGGCCCGGATCATCGGTCCGAGCACCCGCGGGTAGCCGGGGTCGTTCTGCGCCCTGGCCGCCCACCAGGCCAGACGGGAGATGCCGCGCGGACGGCGCGATTCAGCTGATGATGCCATCACGTCCCCCTCTCCAGCATGATCCTGCTCGTGGTCTCGTCTCAGACCTCAGCGTGGATCACGGGTGCCACATCGTCTTTGCCGTCCTTCAAGCGTAATTCACGCACGGCCTCTTCCTGTTCCTTCACGGCGGGTTCGTTCGACCGCAGGAGCGCGTAGAGGGGGCTGGCGACGAAGAGCGTCGAGGCGGCGGCGACGATCGTGCCGACGAAGAGCGACAGCGAGATGTCGACGAGCGTGCCCGCGCCGAGGAGGAAGACGCCGATGAAGAGGATCGAGGCGATCGGCAGCACGGAGACGACGGAGGTGTTGATCGAGCGCACCGTCGTCTGGTTGATGCCGAGGTTGACGAGCTCGGAGAACTTCAGGCGCTTGTTGTCCTTGAATCGCGCGGTGTTCTCGCGGATCTTGTCGAAGACGACCACCGTGTCGTAGAGCGAGAAGCTCAGGACGGTGAGGAAGCCGATGACGGCTTCCGGGGTGACTTCGAAGCCGGTGGCCGAGTAGATGCCCATCGTGATGATCATGACGACGAAGAGCCCGACGATCGCGGCCAGCGACATCTTCCAGGTCCGGAAGTAGAGCGCCATGACGATCATCGCGATCGCGACGAAGATGACGAGGGCCCTGACCATCTTCTGGGTGACGTCAGCACCCCACTGGGGGCCGACGAAGGTCGAGGTGACGTCCTCGGCGGGAACGTCGTACCCGGCCGAGAGGGCGTCGCGGACTTCCTGCATCTGCTCGTCGGAGAGCTGGTTCGTCTCGATGCGCACCGCGGTGTCCCCGGTCGGGGTCAGGCGCGGTTCGGAGTCGGCGACGACGTCGTTGACGATGGTCTCGCCCCGGCTCGCCGAGGTGTCGGTGACGTTGTCGACCTGGAACTGCGAACCGCCGCGGAAGGCGATGCCGAAGTTGAAGCCGGCGATGAGCGGAACGAGGAGGGAGAGGATGACGAGGACGCCGGCGATCGAGAGCCAGAGCTTGGCCTTCCCGACGAAGGGGATGGAGGACTCACCGTTGTGGAGGCGATTGCCCCAGGCGAAGAACTTCTTCACTTCTCTGCCCCCTTCTCATCGTCTGCGGCTGCCGCGCGCTTGGCGGCCGCCTTCCGTTCGGCGATCGTGCCGCCGGTCGACGGTGCGTCCGATCCGCGCTTGCGTCGCGAGCTCTTCGTCTTCTTCGGCCCGGCCGCATCAGCGGACTCGGCCGACGCTGCCGTGCCGGACTCGGAGTCCTCCGCGTCCATGGCAGTGTCCGCGGTCGTCGCGTCCTCGGCCTCGGTCACCTCCTCGGCCTCGGTCACCTCGTCGGTCTCCGCCGAGTCGTCGGCCAGTGCGGTCTTCGTCGCGGTCGCCGACCGGGAGCTGCTCGCCGATTCCTCGGACGACGCGGAGCTCTTCGCTTCGGCCCGGCGCTTGGCGCGGCGGCCGGCGATCGTCTCCGCGTCGTCGTCGAGCCCGAGTTTGCGAGCCCGCGCCTTGTCGCGGCGCTGGGCTTCGGGCGACTTGTCCTTGTTGTCGAGGTCGATGCCGAGCGCACCGCGGTAGGCGGCCGGCTTGACCCCGAGCAGACGCGGATCCATACCCGACATCGGGTGCCCCTGGCCGAAGAACTTCGTCCGTGCCAGAAGCTGGAGCATCGGGTGGGTGAAGAGGAAGACGACGAGGATGTCGACGATGACCGCGAGGCCGAGGGTGAACGCGAAGCCGCGCACCGAACCGACGGCGAGGATGTAGAGGATGACGGCGGCGAGCATGTTGACCGACTTCGACGCCCAGATCGTGCGCTTGGCGCGGTCCCAGCCGACTTCGACGGCCGAGAGCAGGTTCCGGCCGCTGCGCAGCTCGTCTCTGACGCGTTCGAAGTAGACGATGAACGAATCCGCCGCCATGCCGATGCCGATGATGATACCGGCGACACCGGCCAGGGAGAGCCGGTAGCCGTATCTCCATGAGGCGATGAGGAGGAGCAGATAGGTGAGGACGCCGACGACGACGAGGCTCGAGACGGTGACGAGTCCGAGGACCCGGTACTGCAGGAGCGAGTAGACGACGACGAGGAGGAGACCGACGAGCCCGGTGAGGATGCCGATGTTGAGGTAGTTCGCACCGAGGGTCGGTGAGATCTGCTCTTCGCTCTGGACCTGGAAGCTGATCGGCAGGGAGCCGTTCTTCAGCTGGTTGGCCAGAGTCTGGGCCTCGTCGAGGGTGAAGTTGCCCGAGATCTCGGCGCGGCCGTCGGTGATGACGGCGTTCGAGGTCGGTGCGGAGAGGACGAGCCCGTCGAGGGTGATCGCGAACTGGTTGTACGGCTGCTGGAGACCGGTGATCGCCGAGGTGATCTGCTTGAAGATCTCGCGTCCCGTGTCGTCGAACTCGAGGTTGACGGCGGGCTGGTTGGTCTGGACGCCGTTGGCGCCGGCTGCGTAGCCGAAGGTCGCGTCGGTGAGGTGGTCACCGGAGAGCTCGACGGGACCGAGCACGTATTTCGCCGACCCGTCCTGGGCGCACGAGACGACCGGCTGGTCGGCCGGCTGCTGGACGCCGCCGGTCCGGTTCTCCGGGTTCGTGCAGTCGAGTTCCGTGTACTGGTTGATGATGTCCTGCGTCTGCCATTCGGCGGTGTCCTGCTCGGGATCGAACAGGGGGCGCGGCGTCGAGTCGGTGACCTGGGTGTCCTCACCCTGACTTTCACCGGCCTGGGTCGGCGCAGGGGTCTCGCCCTCCGGCGACTCATCCGCAGGGGCCTCACCCGCGGGCGACTCGGACGGGGCGGGCGCGTTGCCGCCGGCGTTCGCGGGTTCGTCGGTCGCACTGCCGTCACCTGAGCCGGCGGCGTCTGCACTGCTCGAGTTGACGACGGCGCCGCCGCCGGTCGGAGCGTCCTGGCTGCCACCGGTGAGGTCTTCGAGGCGCTGGCGCTCCTCGTCGGTCAGCCCCTCGGAGGGGTCTCCCCCGTTCTGTCCCTGCTGCTGTTCGTCGATCTGCGCCTGGGAGCGCGGGTCGCCGACGAGGGCGACTCGGCGGAAGACGAGCTGAGCCGAGGAGCGGACGAGGTTGCGAGTCTCCTCATCGGGGTTGCCCGGCAGGTTGACGACGATGTTCCTGTCGCCCTGCGTCGAGATCTCGGCTTCGGAGACACCCGTCGAGTCGACCCTCTGGCGGATGATGGCGACTGCCTGATCGAGCTGTTCCGTGCTGATCGTCGTGTCCTCGGACACCTGGGGTTCGAGGATGATCGAGGTGCCGCCCTCGAGGTCGAGGGCGAGCTTCGGTGTGGGTGTGGCGTCGGACCAGATGACACCTGCGGCGAGGACGCCGAGGAGGATCAGGGTGACGACCGTCAACCACAGGAAGCGCAAACCAGGGCGTGGCTTTTCTTCGATGTCGGACACGTCTCAGCTTTCGATCGGGAGCAGTGAGGGGATCAGTTCTTCTTGTCGTCGGTGTCCGGCTTGTCGGTGCCGGTCCCCTTCGACGGATCCTCAGTCGAGCTGCCGTCCACGTCGTCGGCGTTGGTCTTGGCAGCCGCATCCGCCTCGGCGGCAGTGCGGTCGGCCTTGTCGGCCGTGAGATCGGCGTCGTCAGCCTTGAGATCGGCGTCGAGGGCCTTCTCATCGGCGCGGTCGGCCTTGAGATCGGCATCGGCGGCCTTCGCATCGGCACGGTCGGCCTTGAAGTCGGCGTCGGCGGCGTTGAGGTCAGCGTCGGCGGCCTTGAGGTCGTCGTCGCCCGCCTCGGCGCGCTTGCGCTCGTTCATCGCGTCGAGTTCGGCGTCGGTGATCGCCGGGGAGTCGGTCGCCTCGGTGGCGGGGGCCGCATCGACAGCGGTGTCCGGGGTGTCGATCTGGCCGATGGCCTGGCGGTGCACGCGCAGGACCGTGCCGGGTCCGGATTCGATGGTGACCTGGTTGTCCTCGTCGTCGATCGAGAGCACGGTGCCGAAGACGCCGAAGGTCGTCATGACCTTGGCTCCGGGAACGAGGTTCGTCTTGATCTGCTCCGCACGCGCCTTCTGCTTACGCCGAGAGTTGAACAGGAAAAAAATCAGCAGCGCAGCGAGCGCGAGAGGGATCAGCAAATCCACAGGTATCAACCTTCCATAAGAACGGACCAGTGCACTAGCTTAGTTCGAAGTCCGTACTCAAGGCGAACCGATACGCAGGGTTCAGTACTCATAGTTTGCTGGGATGTGGAGTCCCAGATGCCTCCATGCCGCCGAGGTGGCGACGCGTCCGCGTGGGGTGCGGCTGATGAGGCCCTCCCGCACGAGGTACGGCTCGGACACGGTTTCGACCGTGTCGGCCTCCTCCCCCACCGACACCGACAGCGTGCCGAGTCCCACGGGACCGCCGGCGAAGCGCTTGCAGAGGACTTCGAGGACGGACCGGTCGAGGCGGTCGAGGCCGAGTTCGTCGACTTCGTAGACGGTAAGCGCGTTGAGCGCCGCGGCCTCGTCGATGGTGCCGTTGCCGCGCACCTGCGCCCAGTCCCGGACGCGGCGGAGCAGACGGTTGGCGATGCGGGGCGTGCCCCGGGAGCGGGTGGAGATCTCGGTGAGACCGCGGTTCTCCGCGTCGATGCCGAGCATCCGGGCAGAGCGGGTGAGGACGGTGAGCAGGTCGGCGCTCGAGTAGAAGTCGAGGTGCCCGGTGAAGCCGAAGCGGTCGCGCAGCGGCGCCGGGAGGAGTCCCGAACGAGTCGTCGCGCCGACGAGGGTGAAGGGCGGGAGGTCGAGCGGGATCGCCGTGGCGCCGGGGCCCTTGCCGACGATGACGTCGACGCGGAAGTCCTCCATCGCGACGTAGAGCATCTCCTCGGCGGCGCGGGCCATCCGGTGGATCTCGTCGATGAAGAGGACTTCGCCCTCTTCGAGGGAGGAGAGGATCGCGGCGAGGTCGCCGGCGTGCTGGACGGCGGGGCCGGAGGTCACGCGCAGGCTCGCCTGCATCTCGTGGGCGATGATCATCGCCAGCGTCGTCTTCCCGAGTCCGGGCGGGCCGGAGAGCAGGACGTGGTCGGGGGCCTTGTGCCGGGCCTTCGCGGCGTCGAGGACGAGCGAGAGCTGTTCGCGGACCTGCGGTTGGCCGATGAAGTCGTGGAGGCCCTTGGGTCGCAGCGCCGCCTCGGCGTCGCGTTCAGCGGCTTCGGCGCTGCCGGAGACGAGCCGGTCGTGCTCGGCGCCGGTGAGCCGCTGGTCGCCGAAGTCCATCTCGTAGGAGGCGGTTTCGCGGTCGGTCATTTCCGGGCACCGAGGACTTTGAGCGAGGCCTTGAGCAGCGCCGAGGTGCCGGCGTCGGCCTCGAGGTCAGCGACGACCTCCTGGACCACCTCGGCGGCTTGGGGCTCCTTCCAGCCGAGGCCGACGAGGGCGTCGACGACCTGCTGATTGGTCCCGCCGAAGGAGAGCGCGGGGCCCGGTGCTGCGGCGGCGAACTTCGGGAGCTTGTTCTCGAGTTCGAGGATGATCCGCGAGGCGCCCTTCTTGCCGATGCCCGGCACGCGGGTCAGGGCGGTGGCGTCCTGGCCGGCGATCGCGGCGGCGAGTTCGTCGGGGCCCATGACGGAGAGGATGGCCATCGCGAGGCGGGGTCCGATGCCCGAGATCGTCAGGAGGACCTCGAAGGTGTGGTTCTCGTCCTCGGTGCCGAAGCCGAAGAGGGTCATCGAGTCCTCGCGGACGACGAGGGTCGTGACGAGGTCGATGTCGGCGCCGTGGCGGGTGCCGGCCAGGGTGTCGGGTGTCACGTGCACTTTCCTGCCGACACCGTAGGTGAGGACGACGAGGTGGTCAGCTGCGATGCGATGGACCGTACCGCTGAGGAAACTGATCACGGACTGCCTTTCAGGTGGGAACACGTGTACGAATCCAGACTAACAGTTCGAGGTCGCTCGCCTCATCCGACATGCCCGGGCCGGTGGCACACTCGTCCCCTCAAACGGGCGCTCACCACAGACCCCGATCATCGGGCCCCGGAACATCGCCACCGGCTGCAACGTCACCGGCGGCATCGCCGCCCATGGCACCACTATCGGTGGCGCCGCCATCGCTGCGATCGTCGATGCCCCCGCCTGGCTCTCGCGCGGCACCCGGTTCGGACCCACTGCTCCATCGCACCGAATCCGCGTCGCTCCCCCGCATCAGCTCCGGCCCGCAGTGCTCCGCATCGACGCCGACATCGGCGGCGGTGAGCGGCGACAGCGGCAGGTCGGCGAAGAGCGTGTCGACGGCGTCGTCGGTGACGAATCTCGCGTGGAGGATCGGCCTCCGTTCGATGTCGACCGAGGCAGGTGGTATCCATGCGGCACGGCCGTCCTTGAGCATGATCGTCTCCCACTCGGATCTGTCGATGAGGTGGTGGTGCATGCTGCAGACGAGAGTGAGGTTGTTGAGGTCGGTTCTGCCGCCGAGTGCCCAAGGGAAGACGTGGTGCGCGTCGCACCAGCCCGGTGGTGTCTCGCATCCAGGGAAGGTGCAGCCCTTGTCTCGCGCGGCGAGGATCGCCAGCTGTCGGGGCGTCGCGTGTCGCTGTTCGGTCGCCAGCGCCATCGACTTCGCCTTCTCAGTCATGAGGTGGAAGAACACCGTGCCGTTGAGGCCCTCATCGGCGGCGAGGTCGATCGGGAAGTCGGCTTCGGCTCCTGTCGTCGCCCGGCCCTTCCCCTCGGCGAGGTTCTCGGCCGTTGCGGTGACGACGAGGGCGAACGGCGCTCCCCTGCCGACCCGACCCATTTCGGTGTGGGAGATCAGTGTCGAGAAGCGCTCGTACATGAGGTTCTGCACTGTGCCCTGTTCGTCCGAGGTGTCGGCGAACGTGCCGTCGGCGCGGACTCCCCAGCCGCGGGGGTTCTCGGAGCCTGTGCCTGACAGCTGCGGGTTCACATCGGCGGGCAGCGGTCGGTCTGATGCGTCTCCGGCGAGCACGCTCCCGAAGAGCTCGAGCATCTGTTCGCCCTCGACGCGGAGGTCATCATCGGGTCCACCGTCGAGACCCGTTGGATTCTGAGCACCGCCGTCACCAGTCTCATCGTCGAGACCCGGCGTGCCGTCTGCGCTGCTGTCACTGGACGTGTCGCCTGCTTCGCTGGGGTCACCCGCTCCGGTCGGGTCGTCCACTCCGGTCGGGTCGTCCGCTTTGATCCGTGAGGTCAGCCATCCCTGGATGATGCCACCGGTGATCGGGTCGAGGAGGCCGCTGAGGTCCCAGTCGCCGTCGCGGCGCTGGCGGACGTTGACCTTGTACTTCGAGCGGTCGCGGGAATCGGTCGGCTCGGCGCCGTCGGGGTCGACCCGCTCGAGCATGGCGGTGAAGATCCGCCGGAGGTCGGAGACGCGGACGCTCGGCGCGCGTTCGACGAGTTTGCCTTCGATCCGTTCGCGCACCTCGGTGCCGAGCCAGAAGGGGACCTCGTCGAGGCATTTTCCGATCATCGCCGCCTGGCTCGACGACAGCGCTCCGGACTGCAGACCGGCCGCGACGATCGGATACTTCGGCGGCCGCGACTGCCCGGTCAGGTCGACTCGGTTGCCGAGGTTCTTCGCCAGTTCGGTGCGGCGGTGCGCCTCGGTGCTGCTGAGTTGGAGTTTGTCCTGCACCAGAGCCTTGGTCGATTTCGCCCCGTAGTCCTTGGGCGTTCCGACGCGCTCGAAAACCGACAGCGTCACGGCGTGGAGCGAATCGACGAGACGGCTGAGCGCTTCGACTCCCCTCATCACGGTGATGGCCTCGTCGGGTCCCATCGGACGTCGGAAATCGCGGAGTTCGGCTTCGAGCCGGGTGATCGCAGCGATGCTGTCGGTCACCTCGGGGACCGAGCCTCCGAGGTCGGCCCACTGTTCCTTCGTGAGCATCGGATGGGGAGAGTCTGCCAGGGAGGTGTCGCGGTGCTCGTCGACGGCCGTTTGGAAGGGGTTGTCCATATCGGACACGCACGGCCGCGAGGCGATGTCATCGTCCATGCCACCGCGCGCGGGTTGTGGTGCACCACCACCCTCGGCGTCGGTGGAACTCCCGGACTCGCCGGCGGCGGTCTGTGAGCCCGTCCCTCCACCGTCGCCTCGGCGAACCTCTCGGCCGGAGAGCCCAACGTCCGCAGGATCAGAAAGCGAAGGATCGCAGGTCGAGGGCTCAGGTGCCGAGAAGTCGGGCGCCGCTACCGCGTCCATGCTGCCGAGCGTCTCTGCCAGTCCATGACCGCTGAGATCCATTCCGGCCGCTTCGAGCTGATCGCGAAGAGAACGCGGGGCCGTCGAGCCCTTCCTGTCTCGCGACCCGGGCTTCTTCGATGCTCCCGCACGCGCACCCGACTTACTGCCACGGGAGCCATCATCCCGGTGGTTCTGCGGTCGTTCCGGCGTGAGTGTCATGATCTCGGCAATCTGTCCGTCAACGGTGACGTTGTGCGGTTGTCTCTATTCTAGATGTAAGTGACATCACATGTCTATAGTTTCGTTCGATTTTCTCAACTGATTTTCTATGACGTTCGGTGCAGTTCTAATCAGGAATGAGGTGCGGTGCTCATCAGGGACGATGTCATGATGAGAGCGGAGAGGAACTCGTTCCGAGGCGCTCTTGCCTTGAGCACAGAGCTCAATTGGGCGCGTCGAATCGTAGCCGAGACGCTCGGAATCGCGATCGACGCGCGCAGCGCGGTCGGGGCATCCCGCCGCGCTTCGGCTCACTTCGCGTTGCGCAGCGCGCGGGCCCACTGTTCCTGGGCTTTGGTCAGCCCACTCCCCTGCCGGCCGCTGCCCTTGCGTTCGGTGAGGTCCTTGTTCATCCCCGGCGTCGACTGAGCGCTGAGCGCCCCGCGCCACGAGTGGCAGATCGCTATGGCCAGGGCGTCGGCGGCGTCGGCGGGTTTGGGCGGCGCGTCGAGTCCGAGGATGCGGGTGACCATGTTCGTCACCTGCTTCTTGTCCGCCCGTCCGGAGCCCGTGATCGCTGCCTTGACCTCGGACGGAGTGTGCATGGCGACGGGGATCCCGCGGCGCGCGGCCAGTCCCATCGTCAGGCCCGAGGCCTGCGCGGTGCCCATGATCGTCGAGACGTCATTGCGGGCGAAGACCCGCTCGATGGCGACGACATCGGGTCGGTGCGTGTCCAGCCAGGTGTCGAACGCCTCGGCGAGGGACCCCAGCCTCAGGTCCACGGAGTCCGCGGACGGGGTGCGGAAGACGTCGACGGCGACCATGGCGGCCTTCCTGGCCGGCAGGGTGTCGATGACGCCGAATCCGCACCGCGTGAGGCCGGGGTCCACGCCGAGGATGCGCATCAGGCGTCGAGTTCTGCGAGAACCTCGTCGCTGACGTCGGCGTTCGAGTAGACGTTCTGCACTTCGTCGCTGTCTTCGAGGGCGTCGATGAGCTTGAACACCTTAGTGGCGGTGGCTGCGTCGAGGCTGACCTTGAGTCCGGGGACGAACGAGGCCTCGGCGGAGTCGTAGTCGATGCCGGCGTCGACGAGCGCCGTGCGCACCGCGACGAGGTCGGTCGCCTCGGAGATGACCTCGAAGGTCTCCCCTTCGTCGTTGACCTCTTCGGCGCCGGCTTCGAGGGTCGCCTCGACGATGGCGTCCTCATCGGTGCCCTCGGCCGGGACGACGATGACGCCCTTGCGGTTGAAGTTGTACGACACCGAACCGGGATCGGCCATCGAGCCGCCGTTGCGGGTCACGGCGACGCGCACTTCGGAGGCCGCACGGTTGCGGTTGTCGGTGAGGCACTCGATGAGGAGTGCGACGCCGCCGGCCGCGTAGCCTTCGTACATGATCGTCTCGTAGTTGACCGCTTCGCCGTCGAGGCCGCCGCCGCGCTTGACGGCGCGGTTGATGTTGTCTGCGGGCACCGAGTTCTTCTTCGCCTTCTGGATCGCGTCGAAGAGGGTCGGGTTGCCGTCGGGATCAGGTCCACCGTTGCGTGCGGCAACCTCGATGTTCTTGATCAGCTTGGCAAACAGCTTGCCGCGCTTGGCATCGATGGCAGCTTTCTTGTGCTTAGTCGTTGCCCATTTGGAATGACCTGACACTGGTGTTCCTTCCTATAGATGAAGCCCTTAGATTCTATACGCCCCAGCGCCCGCGCGCCGAAACCTCCGCGGTGCAGTCCTTTCGCACCGAGGCGGTCCGGCTGAATCCTGTCCAGGTGCAGTCGCTTCCCGGTCCGGTCGGTTCGCACCGAGGCGGTCCGGCTGACTCCTGTCCAGGTGCAGTCGCTCAGTCGATGACGAGGGGGACGTCGGGCACGGTGCCGACGGCGGCGAGCTCCATGAGGCTGAGCAGGTTCTTCGGGTAGATCGTCTCGGTCGTCGCCATGAGCTCGTCGCGGGACCACCAGCGGAACTCGAGCAGGCTGCGCTTCTCGATGTCCGTCCACACGGCGTCCTCGAGTTCGATGTCCTCGCTCGTCCGGTAGGCGAAGTACGTCTCGAGCTGCCGCAGCTCCTTCTCCGTGAAGTGGAAGACCTCGTCGCGGATGGCGAGCGGACCGATGAGGTCGCCGGGTTCGCATTCGAGGCCGGTCTCCTCGGCGAGTTCGCGGGCCGCCGTCTGCGCCGGCGATTCGCCCATCTCCGAGCCGCCGCCCACGGTCATCCACCACTGATGGGTGGGCGTGAGCAGGTCCTGGGCCCTGATGAGGAGAACCTCGTCGCGCTCATTGAGCAGAACGACCCGTGAAGCTTTACGAGGTTTCATGGTTCTCCAGGAGTTGACGGCGGACAGACGAAATTCTTTGCAGGATAGTGATGCAGCAGGCGATCATCAAGACGCCCAAGGCGACCGTCAGAACGATATCGGGAAGTCCCATTCCCACCAAGCCGGTGACGATGAGTGTGACCAACAACCGGTCGGCGCGTTCGGCGATTCCGCCGGACGCGTGGACGCCCAGGCCCTCGGCCCGCGCCCGCACATACGAGACAAGCGACCCTGTCACCAGGCAGCCGAGGGCGAGGAGCGCGGTGAGCGGATCATCCGCGCCGAGGAAGAACCACAGTGCGAGACCGACGAACACGGCGGAGTCCGCGATGCGGTCGAGCGTCGAGTCGAGGAATGCGCCCCACAGGCTCTTGCGTCCCATCTCCCGGGCCATGATCCCGTCGAGCATGTCGCAGAAGACGAAGACGGTGATGACGACCGTGCCCCAGAACAGGTGCCCGAGCGGGTAGAAGATCAGCGCGCCGGCGCTCACCCCGAGCGTGCCGATGAACGTCACGGCGTCCGGGGTGAGCCCGAGGCGCAGGAGCAGCCTGGCCAGGGGACGGAAGAGTCGGGTGAATGCCTCGCGGGCGATGGTGTTGAGCATCGGGTCAGCGAACCGCCGAGGTGGTGAGCGGGCGATCGACGGTCGTGCAGTCGGCCTTGGGGGCCCGCAGGCGCTGGTCCCACCAGTCGAGGATCGCATCGAAGCGCTGCCGGCGATGTCGCGGCTGCCCCGAACGCGAGAGCTCATGGTTCTCACCGGGGAAGATGAGCAGCTCGGTGACGACCCCGGCCCGCTGGAGCGCGGCGTAGTACTGCTGGGCCTGTTCGAGCGGGCACCGGAAGTCGAGCTCGGAGTGCATGACGAGCGTCGGCGTGCGCACCGCATTCGCATGGGCGAGCGGGGACTGCCGGGCGATCGCCGCGGCATCACGCGAGGTGTACTCCTCGGTGAAGAACCGTCCGATGTCGGAGGTGCCGAGGAAGCTGTGCGGGTCGAGGTATCCGCGTTCGACGATCGCCGCGGCGAAGCGGTGATCGGCGGCGATCGTCATCGCCGTGAGATATCCGCCGTACGATCCGCCCTGCACGCCGAGGCGGCTCGCATCGAGGTCGGCGTCCGCGGCCAGTGCGTGGTCGAGGACGGCGAGGACATCGGCCATCGCCGGTGCGGCCATGTCGCCCTGCACCGCGGTGCCCCACGTGCGGGTGCGTCCTCCCGAACCGCGCGGGTTCGCGTAGACGACGGCATAGCCCGCCGAGGTGAGCACCTGGGTCTCGTCGAACCACCCGTGCGTGTACTGCGCGAACGGTCCGCCGTGGATGTTGAGGATCACCGGGAACGGTCCCTGCCCGGCCGGCTTGGCGAGCCATCCGGTGACCGTGCCGCCGGGGCCTTCGACCCGGAGGACCTCGGGGCGCACCGAGGCGGCCGGAGCGGGATGCTCGAGCACGACGGTCGAGGCCGGCCCACCGGACGACTCCCGTGCGGCCTCGAGGTCGACGCGCAGCAGTGCGGCCGGCGCTGTCGGCGTCACCGCGGTGACGACCGCGGTGCCGTCGGCGACGTCGAAGCCCGTGACGACGGTGACGTCGTCGGTGAGGAACACGAGATCGTCGAGGGCCGCCTCGGTGCCGGAATCACCGATCGCAGCATCGAGGTCGAGCCGGGCCAGACGGGTCGCCCCGTCGGTGTCGACGGCGAAGACGACAGTGCCGGCGAGGATAAGCGGCGGGATCTGGGCGACGGCGACCGTCTCTGGGTCGGTGAGCCGCTTGGTCGCACCGGTGCGCATGTCGTGGACGAAGAGACCGGGCATCTGCCCGACGAAGTCGAGTTCGTCGCGTGTGAGGTCGCTGCCGACGAGGAGGATCCGGTCGGCGCCGATCCACCGGTGGAGACTCACGCTCATCCGCGGCAGCTCGAGCGGGGTGGGGCCGTTCGCCCCGAGCAGCCACACAGTCGAGCGCAGGTCGGGTGCGCCGTGGTCGGGATGGGTCGCGGCGACGACGCTCATGTGCGCACCGTCGGGTGAGAACTGCGGGTCGTGGACATCGGAGTCCGGGGTCGTCAGCATCGTCGAGAGCGGCACCTCGTCGGAGCCGGCGATCCCCGACTTGCCGAGTCCGGGTTCGCTGAGGTCGACGAGGAACGCCCGCGCGGGACGGTCCTTGACGTATCCGAGCCCGTTGGCCTGGTACGCCGCCGAGGTGATCCGCCGCGGGGCCTCCTCGTCGGCGGGAATGTCGTCATCAGTGCCGTAGCGGCCCAGTTCGGGCACCCGGGAGACGTAGAGGATGCGGCCCGTCGCATCATCGAGGGCGAACTCGGAGACGCCGAGGTGGCGGTCGGTGATCCGGTGCGCCGTCGTCAGGGTGGGGCCGGCGAAGAGCTGGGACCGCTCCCCCTTCTCGGCGCTGAGGTAGGCCGCCCACGACTCACCGAGCTGCGGTGAGGTGTCGCGCCACGCGTGGGTCAGGCGGCGCGGGGAGTCGGAGCCGACGGCGAAGAGCTGGGAGAGGTACGAGTTCGATTCGAGGTCCGGACGCGTGATCGCGATGATCGTCTCATCGCCGGCGGCGACGGGCGTGGCGTACTCGGCGAGCGAATCGAGATCTTCCGGGTTCATCGGTTCCATTCCTTCGACAGCGCCGCGCGCACATCGGCGTGCACCTGCGGCAGGGCCTTCGTCTGCGCCACGATGGGCAGGAAGTTCGCGTCCCCGCTCCACCGCGGGACGACGTGCTGGTGCAGGTGCGCGGCGATCCCCGCCCCGGCCACCTCACCCTGGTTCATCCCGAGGTTGAAGCCGTCGGGACCGGAAACGGCGCGGATGACCCGCATCGCCTTCTGCGTGAACTCCGCGAGCTCGACGGTCTCCGCCGGTGTCAGCTCCGTGTAGTCGGCGACGTGGCGGTACGGGCAGACGAGGAGGTGACCCGGGTTGTACGGGTAGAGGTTGAGCACGGCGTAGACGGTCTCACCGCGGGCGACGATGAGCGCCTCCTCATCGGACTTCTTGGGCGCAGCGCAGAACGGGCACTCGGCGGGACCGGAGTCCTTCGGCTTGTCCTGTCCCCCGATGTAGACCATCCGGTGCGGCGTCCACAGCCGCTGGAAGGCGTCGGGCACGCGCGGGAAGCCCTCGGCGGCTTCGATGTCGGCCAGGTCCATGCCCAGCGCGGGATCCGGGCGGTCCTGATCGCGTCCGGCCGTGCCGTACTCGTCCCCCTCGCCGAGGTGGTGGTCGGGGTCCGCGGCCTGCTCGCCCTCGCTCGTCATACCTGGGCCTTGGTCTCGATCGCCTCGGTGATCCGGGCGATCGCCTCGGCGACGGGCACGCCGTTGTCCTGGGTGCCGTCGCGGAAGCGGAACGACACGGCCCCGGCGTCGCGGTCCTCGCCGCCGGCGATGAGGACGAAGGGGACCTTCGACTTCGAGGCGTTGCGGATCTTCTTCGGGAACCGGTCGTCGCTGTCGTCGACCTCGACCCGCACACCGGCCGCGCGGAGCTGGTCGGCCACCTCGGCGAGATAGTCGTTGAACTCCTCGGCCACGGGGATCGCGGTGACCTGGACGGGCGAGAGCCACACGGGGAAGGCCCCGGCGTAATGCTCGGTGAGGACGCCGAGGAAGCGCTCGATCGAGCCGAACTTCGCCGAATGGATCATCACCGGCCGCTTGCGGGTGCCGTCGGCGGCGACGTATTCGAGACCGAAGCGCTCGGGCTGGTTGAAGTCGAGCTGGACCGTCGACATCTGCCAGGTGCGGCCGATCGCGTCGCGGGCCTGGACGGAGATCTTCGGGCCGTAGAAGGCGGCGCCGCCGGGATCGGGGACGAGTTCGAGACCGGATTCGGCGGCGACCTGCTCGAGCGTCGCCGTCGCCTCGGCCCACTGCTCGTCGGAGCCGATGAACTTGTCCTTCTTCTTCCCGTCCTCGTCGCGGGTCGAGAGCTCGAGGTAGAAGTCGTTGAGGCCGAAGTCGCGGAGCAGGCTGAGGACGAAGCCGAGGAGGTGGCGGATCTCGGCCGCGGCGTCCTCGACGGCGACGTAGGAGTGGGAGTCGTCCTGGGTGAGGGCGCGGACGCGGGTGAGGCCGTGGACGACGCCGGAGGGCTCGTCGCGGTAGACGGTGCCGAACTCGAAGAGCCGCAGCGGCAGGTCGCGGTAGGAGCGGCCCCTGGAGCGGTAGATGAGGTTGTGCATCGGGCAGTTCATCGCCTTGAGCCGGTAGGGCGTGCCCTCCTTGACGATCTCGCCCTCCTCATCGCGGACCTCGTCGACGAGCATCGCCGGGAACATGTTCTCCCCGTAGTAGGGCAGGTGACCCGAGGTGTAGTAGAGGGTCTCCTTCGAGATGTGCGGGGTGCCGACGTAGTCGAAGCCCTCGGCGATGTGGCGGGCGCGGACGTAGTCCTCCATCTCCCGCTTGATGATGCCGCCCTTGGGGTGGAAGACCGGCAGGCCGGAGCCGAGCTCCTCGGGGAACGAGAAGAGATCGAGTTCGGCACCGAGCTTGCGGTGGTCGCGGCGCTCCGCCTCGGCGAGGCGGTCCTGGTAGGCCTTGAGATCGTCCTTCGACGCCCATGCGGTGCCGTAGACGCGCTGCAGGCTCGCGTTGGCCTGGTCGCCCCGCCAGTACGCCGCCGAGGAGCGGGTGACGGCGAATCCGTTGCCGATGAGCTTCGTGTTCGGCAGGTGGGGTCCGCGGCAGAGGTCCTGCCAGACGACCTCGCCCTTGCGGTCGACGTTCTCGTAGACGGTGAGCTCGCCGGCCCCGACCTCGACGGCCGCGGACTCGTCGTCACCGGCGCCCTTGTCGGAGATGAGTTCGAGTTTGTAGGGCTCGTTCGCCATGCGCTCACGCGCTTCGTCCTCGGTGACGACGACCCGGTTGAAGGTCTGTCCGGACTTGACGATCTGCGCGGCCTTCTTCTGGATGGCCTTGAGGTCGTCGGGGGTGAAGGGCTCGGCGACGTCGAAGTCGAAGTAGTAACCGTCGGTGATGTAGGGCCCGATGCCGAGCTTCGCGTCGGGGAAGAGATCCTGGACGGCCTGCGCGGTGACGTGCGCCGTCGAATGACGGAGGATGTCGAGTCCTTCAGGGGAATCGATGGTGATCGGGGCGATCGCATCGCCCGGGGAGAGTTCGCGGCTGAGGTCGGCGGGCTCTCCATTCAGCCACATCGCCACCACCGCGCGGTCCGTGGAGAAGATCTCCGTCCCGGTCATGCCCTGAGCCCAGGGGATGCTCTGGCCCGCGCAGTCGATGCTGTCTGCCACTGAATTTCTCCGTTTCGTTGTGCTTGTCTCGCGGTGCGGCCTTAGGGGCGCTGCCGGCTTCTCAGGACAGTCCTGCGCGCACGCCGCTCTTAGAGTCTAGTCCCTCAACGGGACTGCAGAATCAGTTGGGCGGCAGTCTTCCGACTGCCGCCCGACTGATGGGGTGAACGGGGTCGCACTGAGCGGTGCGGGATCCCCGACAGCGCGACGGTCGCGGATGCCCGAACCGTGCGGCGCTGCTGGGCTCAGGCCTTCTTGAAGGTGAACTCCGTACCGGCCCCGAGGTCTTCGAGGAGGTTGAGCTCTACAACCATGCCATCGACCTCCGCCTCTGGAACGGCGAAGGCGAACGTGTAGGTCTTGTCCTGTCCCGCGGGCAGCGGGTCGACCATGTCGAGCACGCCGTTGTACTTGTCGAGATCGAACACGCTCGGGTACATGGCACCGGATCCGTTGACGGCCGAAACACTGGTCAGTGTGAGGTCAAGGTCGGAACTCGTGTTGTTAGTGATCGTCATGTTCACTATTGCGATCTCGCCGTTCGTTCCCTCGGCACCGGACGAGGTGGAACTGGCGGTGCCGGTCTCCACTGCCACTGCGGCCGTGACATCGGTGCCGATCTCGACCTCGCCGCCCTCGACGGGGGCTGCCTCAGCAGAGGAGTCGTCACTGCTGCCGGAGTCGGGCGATTCGAAGCCGGGATCGGACGGATCCATCGGTGCCGGAGCGGTCGGCGAGTAGCTCTGGATGCCCTCGTTGACCGCGCTGCCGATCATTCCGAGGCCGATGATCGTCGCGATGATGACGATGATCGAAACCACGACGCCGACGAAGCCGAGGATGAGGCCGGTGAGGGTGAGGCCCTTGTTGTTCGCCTGACCCTTCTTGATCGCCGAGAGGCCGATGAAGCCGAAGATGATCGCGGCGACGGCGAAGAGGAAGCCGATGCCGAAGACGAATCCGAGGACGACGCCGACGATGCCGCCGATGAGCGCGAGGATGCCCCAGATGTTCTTCGAGGTGTTGTTGCCCGACCCCGATGAGTAGCTGCCGTAGGAGGCGTTGGGGTTCGCCGGGGTGAACTGGTCTCCCCCGCCGCCGGCTGCCGCGTAGGAGGGCTGCTGGGCGTACTGGTTGGAGTCGTAGCCTTGGTTCTGACCGTACTGGTTGGCGTCGTAGCCCTGGCTCTGGCCGTAGCCGCCCTGCGAACCCTGAGCGTTCTGGTCATAGCCCTGACCGTAGTTCTGGTTCTGGTCATAGCCCTGGTTCTGACCGTACTGGTTGGCGTCGTAGCCCTGGCTCTGGCCGTAGCCGCCCTGCGAACCCTGTGCGTTCTGGTCGTAGCCCTGGCTCTGGTCCTGGCCGTACTGCTCCTGCGAGCCGTACTGCGGGGCCTGGTCGCCGCCGTAGGAGGGAGCCTGGTCGCCGCTGCCGTAGGAGGGGGTGTCGTTCGAATCGTAGGCGCGCGTGGCGTCGTTCGCGCTGTCGTAGGAGCGGGTGTCGCCCGAGCCGTACTGCGGGGCCTGATCCCCCGAGCCGTACTGAGGCGCCTGGCTGCCGTTGTCGTCAGCCGATCGGCTCTGATCGGCAGACGAGTTCTGGTCAGAGTTGTCGTTGCCCGAATCGCGGTTCGGGTCGTACGGATTCTGCGGGGTAGACATAGTTGCTCCGGAGTCCTTGTCGATGTTTGCTGTGATTAGCGTACAAGCACAAGACTAGCGGTCACCCGCCTGATTCGTGGCAGAACTGACACACATTCTCACCGGTGAGGACGACAGGTCGCGCGGACACGACGACTTGCCGCGGCAGCAGGGCTGCGACTGCACAACGGCGGGGACCGCGGGGGACCCTGAGAGCACTGAGTCCGGGAGCTCGGACCCCGAGCGTTGAGCACCGGCGTGAATGCACGAAACCCCAGGCCTGAGCCTGGGGTTCCTGTTGTGCGCGATACTGGGATCGAACCAGTGACCTCTTCCGTGTCAGGGAAGCGCGCTACCGCTGCGCCAATCGCGCTCTATTCATTTGTTGCACCGGAACCGTGATGGTCCCTGTGCGCGATACTGGGATCGAACCAGTGACCTCTTCCGTGTGAAGGAAGCGCGCTACCGCTGCGCCAATCGCGCCGACTCACCGACGGTCAGACCGTCGAGGAATCCGAGGTGGCGACGGGATTCGAACCCGTGTATACGGCTTTGCAGGCCGCTGCCTCGCCTCTCGGCCACGCCACCGCCAAGGCAGTGCCATGACGCCTCCGAGCGGATGACGGGACTCGAACCCGCGACCCTCACCTTGGCAAGGTGATGCTCTACCAACTGAGCCACATCCGCGTTTCGCTGCCTGGTTTCCCTGGCAACGAGATATAACTCTATACGCAGCCGGCCCCGCACGCAAAATCGATCCGCGGTGATCGTCGTCACAGCTCCCGATCAAGCTTTCAGGCTGGTGAGGTTGAATGTGCTGTGTGAGCGAACGATCCCCCGACAAGCGCCCGAAGGGCTGGCTGTCGCGTCATCACAAGCACGGGAGGCGCCCCTGGAGACAGTGCCGGCTGAGCTACCTCCGATGGCGGCAGAGCGTCGCCGCCAACCCCCACGTCGATCGCCTCTTCAGACTCATCGTCGGCGGCGTCGGCACGCTCATCGTCATCATCGGCCTCATCCTCGTGCCCCTGCCGGGACCGGGCTGGCTCATCGTCATCATCGGTCTCTTCGTCATCTCGACCGAGTTCCACTGGGCGAGGCATCTCCTCCACTTCGTGCGGGTGCGCGTCGAGGCGTGGACGCGCTGGATCATGCGGCAGCCGCTCTGGGTGCGCTGGACGGTCGGCGCGCTCACGGCGGCCTTCGTCGCGGTCATCGTGTGGCTGGTCCTCAAACTCATCGGCATCCCAGATTGGGTGCCCGACCTCGGCGGACTGCTCGAGTTCCTCCACCTGCGCTAGGCAGACGATCCCGTGGCGGGAGGCGACGTCAGCCTGCGTCGGCCTCCGGGGCCGAGAGCGCGGTGAGGCGCGAGAGGCAGCGCATGTACTTCTTGCGGTAGCCGCCGGCCAGGGACTCCTCGGTGAAGACCTTGTCGAGGCGCTCACCGGAGTTGATGATCCGCACGTCGCGGTCGTAGAGGCGGTCGACGAGGGCGACGAAGCGCAGCGCCACGCTCTCGTTGTCGATCGTGCGCACGTCGTCCCACACGGCGGCGTCGATCCCGTCGACCATCCGGCCGTACTTCGAGGGATGGACCGTCGCGAGGTGGTCGAGGAGGGTGGAGAACTCGTCGCGGGCGACGGTGCCGGGCAGCTGCGCCGCCGCCTCGTCGAGCTGTTCGGGGGTGAGCGGTTCGGCCGGGGCCGTGAGACCGCGGTGCCGGTAGTCCTGGCCGTCGATCCGGTAGACCTCGAACTGGTCGGCCAGCGCCTGGATCTCGCGGAGGAAGTCCTGGGCGGCGAAGCGCCCCTCACCGAGCGATCCGGGCAGGGTGTTCGACGTCGCGATGATCTTCACCCCGGCATCGGTGAGCTCGCGCATCAGCCGGGACATGAGCACGGTGTCGCCAGGGTCGTCGAGTTCGAACTCGTCGACGCAGACGAGCTTCATCTCCTTGAGGTCGTCGCGCGCCTTGACGAAGCCGAGGGCACCGACGAGGTTCGTGTACTCGACGAAGGTCCCGAAGGTCGCCGGCTTCTCATTGGCGTGCCATGCCGAGGCGAGCAGGTGGGTCTTGCCGACGCCGTAGCCGCCGTCAAGGTAGACGCCCTTCGGACCGTCCTTGCCCTTGCCGAAGAGCTTGCCGAAGAATCCCGTCGACCGGTCGTCGGCGACGAACTCCTCGAGCTTGTTCCGCGCTTCGGCCTGCGAGGGCTGGGCGGGGTCGGTGCGGTAGCTCGCGAAGGAGACGTTCTCGAACTGCGGGGGCGGGACGAGCCCGGCGATGAGTTCTTCGGGGGCGACCTTCGGGTTGCGCTCACTCAGAGAGGTCAGAGTCTGCTCGGCATTCACTCGCCCAATTCTATGGCAGGCGCGGTCGCGGACCGACCGGGCCCCGGCTCAGCTGAAGTCGAAGCCGAGGCGACCGAGCTGTTTGGGGTCGCGCTGCCAGTCCTTGGCGACCTTGACGTGGAGGTCGAGGTAGACCTTCGTGCCGAGCAGCGCTTCGATGCCGCGGCGGGAGACCGAGCCGATCTCCTTGAGCCGCTTGCCGCCCTTGCCGATGATGATCGCCTTCTGGCT
Source organism: Brevibacterium sp. NPDC056726 (assembly GCF_042790515.1). Lineage (NCBI taxonomy): Bacteria > Bacillati > Actinomycetota > Actinomycetes > Micrococcales > Brevibacteriaceae > Brevibacterium > Brevibacterium sp. NPDC056726. The sequence goes on from NZ_JBHTYZ010000004.1 coordinate 319,303, forward strand.
CGGGCGCTCGACGTAGAGGTTGACGTGGACGTTCCACAGCGGATTGTCCTCGCTGCGGCCCTCCCGCGGGTACATCTCCTCGACCTGGACGGCGAGCGAGTGCGGCAGTTCGTCGCGCACGCCTTCGAGGGCGGCTTCGCGGACGAGTTCGGCGATCATCACCTCTTCGGGCTCGTCGGTGAGCTCACCCTCGGGGTAGAGCGGCGGCGAGACCGGCAGGTGGCTTGCGAGCACCTGTCCGACGGTGTCGACCTGGAAGCCGTCGACGGCGGAGACGGGGACGACGTCGGCGAAGTCGGCGAGCTCACCGACGGCCAGGAGCGCCTCGGCGACCTTCTCCTGGCTCACCGTGTCGACCTTCGTCACGAGCGCGACGATCGGGGTCCGCCCGTCGAGCAGCGCGAGCTGGGAGGCGATGTAGCGGTCACCGGGTCCGATCGGCTCGTCCGCGGGCAGGCAGAAGCCGATGACGTCGACCTCGGAGAGTGTGGCGACGACGAGGTCGTTCAGCCGCGAGCCGAGCAGGGTGCGCGGCTTGTGGAGGCCGGGGGTGTCGACGAGGACGAGCTGGTAGTCGTCCTCGTGGACGATGCCGCGGATCGTGTGCCTCGTCGTCTGGGGCTTCGCCGAGGTGATCGCCACCTTCTCCCCCACGAGCGCGTTCGTCAGCGTCGACTTGCCCGTGTTGGGGCGGCCGACGAAGCACGCGAAGCCCGCGCGGAAGTCCTCCGGGTAGTCCGTGCGAAAGTCCATCTCAGCTCTCTTCCCTGGTGACCTTGACGTGGGTGATGCGGTGCCGGCGGCCCTGGCCCTCGAGGGCGGTGAGTCGGAGCCCGGCGATGTGCGCGGTCGATCCGGCGATGGGGACGCGGCCGACGAGCTTCGTCAGCAGTCCGCCGACGCTCGTCACATCGTCCTCGTCGATGCGCACGTCGAAGTACTCGGCGAAGTCGGTGATCGACATGCGCGTGCTGATGAGGAACGAGCCGTCGTCGTCGATGACGAGGTCCTCGTCTCCGGAGTCGTATTCGTCCTCGATCTCGCCGACGATCTCCTCGACGATGTCCTCGATGGTGACAAGCCCTGCGGTGCCGCCGTATTCGTCGACGAGGATCGCCAGGTGCGTCGAATCGATCTGCATCTGCTCGAGGAGGTCGTCGGCCGGTTTCGTCTCGGGCACGAAGAGGACGTCGCGGGCGAGCGTGTTGACGGGCCGGTCGGCGTCCTCCGGGTGCTGGTGGAGGCGGCGGGCGACGTCCTTGAGGTAGGCGACGCCCTCGATGTCGTCGAGGTCGTCGCCGCTGATCGGGATCCGGGAGAACCCGGAGCGGAGGAAGAGGTTCATCACCTTGTGCAGCGGTGTGCCGGAGGTGACGGTGACGAGGTCGGTGCGCGGGACCATGACCTGCTTCGCCGAGGTCTCGCGGAGGCTGAAGACAGACTGGATCATCTCGCGCTCCCCGTCTTCGATGACGTCGGATTCGCTTGCCCTCTCGACGAGGTCTCGCAGCTGCTCCGAGGTGACGAAGGGACCGTCGCGGTAGACGCGGTCGGGGGTCAGCAGGTTGCCGAGCCACACGAGCACCCGGGTCAGGGGTTTGAGGATGACGAGGAGGACGGTGACGACCCCGCTGAGCGCCAGGCTCACCCCGAGGGAGCGACGGCGGCCGATCGTGCGCGGGGAGATGCCGGCGACGACGAAGACGGCGATCGACGAGGTGATGACGGTGAGCACGATCATCAGCGGGCCGACGGAGTAGATCGAGTCGTAGGCCAGGGCGATGAAGACGGTGGCCAGCGCCTCGAGGAAGAGGCGGACGAAGATGATGACGTTGATGTTCGTCGGCAGGTCGGCAAGGATCCGCTCGACCCGGGCCGCGGACTTCTTCCCCTCGGCCTTCGCGTCCTGGATCGCATGGTGGGAGACGCTGAGCAGGGCGGCGTCGACGGCGGCCAGCGCCGCGGCGACGACGAGGCAGAGGAGCGCGCCGAGGAAGAGCCAGACCACGGCGTCAGACCTCGGTGGGCGCGGGGATGTCCGTCCGCCCGTCGTAGCGGGCGGCGAAGAACGTCAGCAGCAGGTGGCGCTGGAGGGCGAACATCTCCTCGCGCTCGTCAGGCTCCCCGTGGTCGTAGCCGAGGAGGTGGAGGAAGCCGTGGACGGTGAGGAGGAGGATCTCGTCCATCGTCGAGTGCCCAGCGGTCGCCGCCTGCTTCGCGGCGACGGCCGGGCAGATGATGATGTCGCCCATCTGGCCTTCCGTCGGGGCGTCGGCGCGGCCGCGGCTGAGCTGGTCCATGGGGAAGGACATGACGTCGGTGGGACCCTCGAGGTCCATCCACGTGACGTGGAGCTCGGCCATCGCCGGCTCGTCGACCATCGTCACCGACAGTTCCGCACCGGGGTGCATGTGGAGGGCCTCGCCGAGGTATTCGGTGAGCGCCACGACCTCGTCGAGGTCGACCTCGGCGTCGGTCTCGTTCGCGATCTCCGTGTTCACTTCGAGTTCCCCCACAGGTCGTAGGCGTCGACGATCTTCGTCACGAGCGAATGCCGCACGACGTCCTTGCTGCCGAGCTGGCAGAACGCGAGGTCGTCGATGCCGGCGAGGATCTTCTGCACGACCTTGAGCCCGCTCTTCGTGTTCCCCGGCAGGTCGATCTGCGAGACGTCGCCGGTGACGACCATCCGCGAGCCGAAGCCGAGGCGGGTGAGGAACATCTTCATCTGCTCCCCCGTCGTGTTCTGCGCCTCGTCGAGGACGATGAAGGCGTCGTTGAGGGTGCGACCGCGCATGTAGGCCAGGGGCGCGACCTCGATCGTGCCGGACTCGATGAGCAGCGGGATCGATTCGGGGTCGACCATGTCGTGGAGGGCGTCGTAGAGGGGACGGACGTAGGGGTCGATCTTCTCCCCCAGCGTGCCCGGCAGGAAGCCGAGGCGCTCACCAGCCTCGACGGCGGGGCGGGTGAGGATGATCCGGGAGACGTCCTTGTTCTGCAGGGCGTTGACGGCCATCGCCATCGCGAGATACGTCTTGCCCGTGCCGGCGGGGCCGATGCCGAAGGTGATCGTGTTGTTCCGGATCGCCTTGACGTAGTCGTGCTGGCCCATCGTCTTCGGCCGGATCGACTTGCCCCGGGTCGAGAGGATGTTCGTGCCCATCACCGCCGAGGCGGCCTTGCCCTCGGAGGAGAACGAGGCGACCCGCTCGATCGTCTCCTCGTCGATGCGGTGGCCCGACTGGTGGAGCTTCTTGAGTTCGCCGATGACGGAGACGAACGCGCTCACCTGGTCCGGGTCGCCGGCGGCCTGGAGCTGGTTGGCGCGCAGGTGGAGGTCGAGCTCGGGGTAGACCTTCTCGAGCGCCCGGAGGTTGGCCTCCCCGGGTCCGAAGAATTCGACGAGGTCGATCGATTCGGGGATGACGAGACGCACGGTCTCCGAGGCGGTGGTGGTCGTGGCGTCAGTGGAGGTGTCCAGAACAGTCCTTCGTTGATCGGGCGCTCCGCGGTCGGAGCGCAGCAGGGTGCATTCCCATCGTAGTCCGGTATCTCACCAGCGGCCCAGGGAATTCTGTGCGAGCACGAGTCCCGCCGGTCCCGCCGAGGAGGACCGCAGGACGGTGTCGCCGAGGAGGACGGGGGTGGCCCCGATTCCGGATAGCGAGGCGAGCTCCCGGTCGCTGATCCCGCCTTCGGGTCCGACGATGAGGACGATCCGCGCCGTCGCCGCGGTGTCGAGGTCGGCCAGTGCCGTCGAGAGCCTGAGCTCCGCGGTCTCGTGGAGGACGAAGATCGCATCGGCAGGCGGTTCGCCCTCCGGTGCGGTCCCCTCGCCGAGGCGGGTGAGGAGTTCGGCACCGCGGGCCAGCTCGGTGAGCACGGGGAAGCGGGAGCGCCGCGACTGCAGGGAGGCGGCGGTGAGGAGGTTCTCCCATTTCGCCGCCATCTTCGCCTGCTTCTTCGCCGGCCAATCGGCGATCGAGCGGTCGGCTGCCCACGGGATGATCTCGTCGACCCCGATCTCCGTGGCCGCTTCGATGGCCTGGAGGTCGCGGTCGCCCTTCGCGAGGGCCTGGACGAGGACGAGACGGGGCGTGGCCTCCGGGGTGGCGGCCACCTCGGTGACGTCGAGGGTGAGCTCCGTCGCCGAGGCGGTCGCCACGGTTCCCCGGGCCCGCGTCCCGTGCCCGTCGACGACGTCGATCTCCTCGCCGGGACCGATGCGGCGGACCCGCACGGCGTGCCCGGCCACGTCCTCACCGAGGGTGAGCGCGCGACCGGCGACCGCCTCGGCGGCCTGGGGCGAATGGAAGACCGGGAGACTCACCGACCGGCGAACTTCTCACGCATGCGGGAGAACATGCCGCGGGACTCCGTCGTGATCTGGGCCCGCGGGGTCTCCTCGCCGCGCAGCTTCGCGAGCTGGGCGAGCAGCTCCTTCTGCTCATCGTCGATCTTGTCGGGGGTGACGACGTCGACGGTGATGAGGAGGTCGCCGCGGGTCTCGGTGCGCAGGCGGGTCGCGCCGAGGCCCGGGAGCTTGACGACGGTGCCCGACTGCGTGCCGGGTTCGATGTCGAGGTCCTGGACGCCGTCGAAGGTCTCGAACGGGATCCGGGCGCCCAGTGCGGCGGCGGTCATCGGGACGGACACGGCGGCGCGGAGGTTGTCGCCGTCGCGGCGGAACACCTCGTGGCGGGCGACCATGACCTCGACGAAGAGGTCACCGGCGGGTCCGCCGCCGGGGCCGACCTCGCCCTGGGCCGACAGCTGGATGCGGGTGCCGTCGGAGACGCCGGCGGGGATGCGGATCTTCATCGTCCGCTGCTTGCGCACGCGGCCGTCGCCCTGGCAGTTGAGGCAGGGGTGCGGGATGACGGTGCCGTAGCCGTGGCACTGGTTGCACGTCTGGTTCGTCACCATCTGTCCCAGCAGGGTCCGGGTCATCCGCTGGATGCTGCCGGAGCCGTGGCACAGCGAACAGGTCTCGACGGAGGTGCCGTCCTGGGTGCCGGCGCCGTGGCAGGTCTCGCAGACGACGGCAGTGGTGACGTCGAGGTCGACGGTGCCGCCGAAGGCCGCGGTCTGCAGGTCGATGTTGACGCCGACGAGGGCGTCCTTGCCGCGCTGCATGCGCGGGATCGGACCGCCGGCGGAGCCTCCCCCGCCGCCGAAGAACGTCTCGAAGATGTCGCCGAAGCCGCCGAAGCCGCCGGCCGGGAAGCCCTGCCCGTTGTCGCCGCCGCCCATGTCGTAGTTGCGGCGCTTGTCCGGATCGGAGAGGACCTCGTAGGCAAGCGAGATCGACTTGAACTCCTCGTCGTATCCGGGGTTGACGTCGGGGTGGTACTTGCGGGCCAGCTTGAGATAGGACTTCTTGATCTCAGCCGCCGAAGCGTCCTTCGACACTCCGAGTGCTTCGTAGTGATCGGCCACAGAAACTTCTCTTTCCCTGGTGGTGGTGTGTGCGTGTGAGGTGGGTGGGTCGCGCCCGGGCTGCCGGCGGGCCTACCCCTGGTCGAGGGCGGAGGAGACGTATTTGGCAACGGCTCGCACGGCCGAGATCGTCGTCGGATAGTCCATGCGCGTGGGACCGAGGACGGCCAGGCGGGCCGAGGATCCCGCCAGATGACCATATTCGGCGGCGACGACGGATGTCGAGCTGAAGGACTCGTGAGTGTTCTCACGGCCGATGCGCACGCTGATCTCCGCGTGGTCCTCGGCCATCGAGGTGAGCAGCCGGAGCAGCACGACCTGCTCCTCGAAGGCCTCGAGGATCGGGGCCATCTGCTCGCCGAACTCGGAGCCGGAGCGCGCGAGGTTCGCAGTGCCGGCCATGATGATGCGCTCCTCGCGGGTCGCCGCGACGAGGTCGATGACAGCGTCGCGGATGCGATCGAGGACGGGACTGCCCGCCTCGTCATCGGGTCCGGTCGCGGCCGCCGTCGCGCCCACCTCGGCGCCGTGGTCGGCCCCGCGGACGTCTACGCGGGAGAGCTTGGCACCGGCGAATTCGGAGTTGATCCGCTCGCGGAACCGCTGCAGATCGGCGTCATCGACCGCCTCGGCGCTCGTCACGATCTTCTGCTCGACCTGGCCTGCATCGGTGATGAGGACGACGAGGATGCGGCCGGGGGCGAGCCCGACGACCTCGATGTGCTTGATGCGCGCCTGCGAGACCATCGGGTACTGGATGAGCGCGACCTGGTGGGTGAGTCCGGCGAGGACGCGGACCGTGCGGTCGAGCATCCCGTCGAGGTCGACGTCGCCGTCGACGACCTGGAGGATCGCGCGGCGCTCGGCGTGGCTGAGGGGCTTGAACTCGTCGATGCGGTCGACGAACATGCGGTAGCCGAGGTCGGTGGGGATGCGACCGGCCGAGGTGTGGGGCTGGGCGATGTAGCCCTCGGCCTCGAGTTGGGCCATGTCGTTGCGGATCGTCGCCGGTGAGACGCCGAGGGTGTGGCGCTGGACGATCGCCTTCGATCCGACGGGTTCGTTCGTGGCCACGAAGTCTTCGACGATTGCCCGCAGCACCTGCGCGCGCCTGCTGTCGTTCATTCGTCTCCTCCCCGGATTTGGCACTCGAATACTCAGAGTGCCAATTCTACGCCTCTTGATCCGTGATTTCACGTCCGCCCCCTCCTCCCGCCGGGGCGCGCGGATTCCGCGGCGGCCGTCGGCACCCGGCCTGCGTGTCAGCCCGGCCGCGCCGGGGGCGATTCACTAGGCTGGGGCACCGTGAATGCCTTTGATCGCTACGGCTCGGATGTCCTCTCGGGATCCTCGCCGTCCTCGCACCGCCCGAAGAAGTCCCGCCCCGTCGAGGTCGGCCTCGGCATGGTCCTCGAAGACGCGATGAGCGGGTTCGTCGGGGCGGTCATCGGGGCGGAGAAGACCGCGAGCGGCGTCGTCGTCACCCTCGAGGATCGCCGCGGCGGGCGCCGGGCGTTCCCTCTGGGTCCGGGATTCCTCTTCGAAGGCGAGCCCGTCGATCTGCGGCTGCCCAAACGGAAGCCGCAGGCGCCCGGTCGCACCGCCTCGGGGTCGCGGGCCGTCGCCGATGCGAAGGCGCGGGTGGCCAGGGGGTCGCGGATCTGGGTCGAGGGCAAGCACGACGCCGAGCTCGTCGAGAAGATCTGGGGCGATGACCTGCGCATCGAGGGCGTCGTCGTCGAACCGCTCGGCGGGCTCGACGACGTCGCCGACAAGCTCGAGGCCTTCGGTCCCGACCGGCAGCACCGCGTCGGCATCCTCGCCGACCACCTGGTGAAGGGCACCAAGGAGTCGAAGATCGCCGAGGCGGTCCGCGCCGATCCCCGTTACGCCGAGGTCGTCCACATCATCGGTCACCCCTACGTCGACATCTGGCAGGCGGTCAAGCCGCGGGTCGTCGGCATCGACGCATGGCCGACCGTGCCGCGCGGCGAGGATTGGAAGACCGGGATCCTGCGCCGCATCGGCTGGCCGCACGCCGACCACAGGGACGTCGCCGCCGGCTGGGTGCGGATACTCAAGTCGGTGACGACGATCGCCGACGTCGAGCCGACGCTCTCGGGCCGGGTCGAGGAGCTCATCGACTTCGTCACCGTGGACTGACGTTTCGCTCCGAGGCGGTGTGTGGACTGCGGTCGCTCCGGGGACTGCGTTCGCTGCGGGGCCGGTGCACGGACAGGCTGCGGCCAGCGTCCGCGCGGGCGTTTGTGATGGATTTGGAACACCATTCCCACGTCCGGGCGAGGCAGGTCGATTAGGGTAAGGGGGCAGAAGCTTCTCGAAAGGACCCGTCATGTCGAATTCCCCGCAGCCGCCGAACGGCGATCAGCACCAGTCCCGCCCGATGCCGCCCGACTACTCCCAGGCGTCGGGACCCCAGCAGCCCTACAGCCAGCCCAACCAGTACGGCTCGCAGCAGAACCAGTACGGGTCGCAGCCGAACAACGGCGGACAGCAGTACGGGTCGCAGCAGAACTACGGCTCGCAGCAGAATCAGTACGGGAGCCAGCCGCAGAGCTATGGCGGCCAGAACTACGGCAGCCAGCAGCAGTACGGTTCGCAGCAGGGCTACAGCGGACAGGGCTACGGCGGGCAGCAGCCCGGTTACGGGATCCAGCAGGGCAATCCCGCGATGTTCAATTCTGCCAACCTCCCCGAGGCCGCCTACGGACCCGGCTCCGAGCGCTTCTGGAATGCCAACGAGTCCGAGCGGACGACGGCGCTGTGGACTGATGTCGGAGCGATCTTCCTCGGCTGGCTGCTGCCGCTCATCATGTTCCTCGTGAAGAAGGACGAGTCCCCCTTCGTCCGCGAGACCGCTCGTCAGTCCCTGAACTTCCAGCTCACGATCCTCATCGCGTACTTCGTCAGCGGACTCCTCATGTTCGTCATCGTCGGCTATTTCCTCTACATCGCCGTCTGGATCTGTGCCATCGTCTTCCAGATCATCGCCGCGATGGCCGCGAACAAGGGCGAGTGCTACAAGATCCCGATGACGATCCCCTTCGTCAAGTGAGAGTGACCGGCTCCCGAGCCGATCGACTCCGACACTGACAGTCAGACACTGACAGTCAACCGAGACGGGCCGCCGTGCTGAGGCACGGCGGCCCGTCGTCGTTCATCGCGCAGCCCAGCGCGTGCCGCGCCGGCGGTGGGCAAACCACGCCGAGGATCGCGGCAGAAAAGCGAAGACGAGACTGGTGACACCGAACAGCTGAAAACCCGTGACGAGGATCGGGCTGAGCGGTGTGAGGACGAACAGAGACACGATGAGTGCAGCGAGGGCGATCCACCGCGCGCGGCCGCGCCCCACGAGAAGTCGCCAGGCATAGACGACGAAGGCCACGACGACGATGAACCCGACGATGATGCCCACCACCACAAGCGCATTGGCCAGGGCGGTCGACATGTCACCGACGGCGGTGACCGCCTCTGCTCCGGTGCTGCCGCCCACCTGCCGCAGCGCGAAACCCGCCGCTCTCAGCGTCCTGCCACCGGTGACGGCCATGACGATGACTGCCAGCGCAATGAACAGCGGGGCGATCAACCCGAGGATCGCTGCAGCGAGCACTTCCCACGGTCGGCGCTTGCGACCGGTGCGATCTGCATGAAGGGAGGACGCCGTCGTGTAGGCGTGGACAGCCGCCGTCGATGCCTCCCATGCCACGCGGCCTCCGGACAGAGCCGTCGCCGACGCACGTCCCGCAGCTCTGCGCCCCTTCGTCCACAGCGCTGAGTGGCTCATTGTGCCCGTGGCACGCACCGCGACGTTCTTGACGTCGCCGCTCACCCGACCGATCCCCTGTGCCACAGTCGGGCGCTGCGACCGAGCAGAGTGTGGGTGCGGGAGCGACGGAGGGAGATGCCGGTCGTCGCGATGCTCATTCTCCCCCTCGCCGGACCGTGAGATCTCCACTCGCGGCGCCGGTGACCGTGTGGGCTGCACTTCGGATCGGGAATCCGAGGGGCGCTCGGCACTCTGTGGGAACGGGGGCAGGCCAGACGGCTCTTCGTACGGATCGGAACTGGGCATCGGCCACCTCCCCGGCGAGATTCCCCCAGTGCACGCCCGCGGGACAATGAGCTTCCGCGAGGGATGCCACCATATCTGTAGTCAGCGTAGCAGGACGTCGGCACCGCGAGCCTGCCTTGCCGGCCTCAGTCCACGAACTCCGTGAGGACGCGGACCATGTAGTCGGCCATGAGCCGGCCCTGCAGGGTCGGTGAGAAGCGGCCGCTCTCGACCGCCTCGGCGTCGAGAAGCCCCTGCTTGACGAAGGTCCTGATCGCGGCGTCGCTGCCGGGGGCCAGCGTTTCGAGCGGCAGCTCGGAGTCGATGCGGGCGGCGAGCATGATCCGTTCGATCTCCCGCGTCGACGCCGAGAGCACTTCCCGGCCGATCGCCGGCGAGTCACCGGCGCGCAGCCGGTCGGACCAGGCTCGCGGGTGCTTCGCGTTCCAGAACCGCACTCCCCCGATGTGCGAATGCGCCCCCGGTCCGAAACCCCACCAGTCGGCATTGCGCCAATACGCCATGTTGTGGTCGCAGCGGGTCGCCTCCGACGTCGACCAGTTGCTCACCTCGTACCAGTTCAGGCCCGCGGAGGCCATGGCGGCATCGGCGATCTCGTACTTGTCGGCGAGATCGTCCTCGTCGGGCATCGGCAGCTGCCCTCGACGGACCATCACTCCCATCTTCGTGCCGGGTTCGACGATGAGCGAGTACGCGGAGATGTGGTCGACGTCGCCCTCGAGCGCGGCCTCGAGGGAGGTCCTCCAGTCCGCGATCGACTCGCCCGGAGTGCCGTAGATGAGGTCGAGGCTGAGTTCGAGGTCCGCGTCCTTGATCCACCGGGTGACCTCGGGGATCTTCTTCGGATCATGCGTGCGGTCGAGCGTGGCGAGCACGTGCGGCACCGCCGACTGCATGCCCACCGACATCCGGGTGAAGCCGGCCGTCGCGAGCGTGTCGATGTAGCCGGGGTCGAGCGTGTCGGGGTTCGCCTCGGTCGTCACCTCGACGTCGGGGGCCAGCCGGTAGCGGGCGCGGATGTCGTCCATCACCCCGGCGAGCACCTCGGCGGGCAGGAGCGTCGGGGTGCCCCCGCCGAAGAAGATCGTCCCGACCTCACGGTCACCGGCCCCCGCCTCGGCGAGGACCCGGGTCGAGAGATCGAGCTCACGGGCGATCATCGCGCGGTAGTCCTCGCGGTTCGCGCCCGGTCCGAGCTCGTCTGCGGTGTAGGTGTTGAAGTCGCAGTACCCGCACCGGACCCGGCAGTACGGGACGTGGACGTAGAGGCTCAGCCGCGTGTCGGTCCCGGTCCCCGCCGAGGCGGGAAGGGAACCGTCGAGCGGCGGGATCTCACCGAGCGGTTGTGCCGGCACTTACTTCTTGGCGTCCTTCTTGTCGGGCTCGTCCGAGGACAGGGCGGCGATGAAGGCCTCCTGCGGGACCTCGACGCTGCCGACCATCTTCATCCGCTTCTTGCCCTCCTTCTGCTTCTCGAGCAGCTTGCGCTTGCGGCTGATGTCGCCGCCGTAGCACTTCGAGAGCACGTCCTTGCGGATCGCGCGGATGGTCTCGCGGGCGATGATGCGCGAGCCGATGGCGGCCTGGATCGGCACCTCGAACTGCTGGCGGGGAATGAGTCCGCGCAGCTTGCCGGCCATGAGCACCCCGTACCCGTAGGCCTTGTCGCGGTGGACGATCGCGGAGAACGCGTCGACCTGGTCGCCGTGGAGGAGGATGTCGACCTTGACGAGATCCGCTGCGTCCTCACCGTCGTCGGCGTAGTCGAGGGAGGCGTACCCCTTCGTCCGGGACTTGAGCTGGTCGAAGAAGTCGAAGACGATCTCCGCCAGCGGCAGCCGGTAGCGGATCTCCACGCGGTCCGAGGACAGGTAGTCCATGCCCTGGAGCTTGCCGCGACGATCCTGGCACAGCTCCATGACCGCGCCGATGTAGTCACTCGGCGTGAGGATGGTCGCGCGCACCATCGGTTCGCGGACCTCGCGGATCTTGCCGGTCGGGAACTCGCTCGGGTTCGTCACGACGACCTCCGAACGGTCCTCGAGGGTGACGTTGTAGATCACGCTCGGGGCGGTCGAGATGAGGTCGAGGTCGAATTCGCGCTCGAGGCGCTCCCGAACGATCTCGAGGTGGAGCAGGCCGAGGAACCCGCAGCGGAAGCCGAAGCCGAGTGCGGTCGAGGTCTCGGGCTCGTAGACGAGTGCGGCGTCGTTGAGCTTGAGCTTGTCGAGGGCATCGCGCAGCGCCGGGTAGTCGGAGCCGTCGATCGGGAAGAGACCGGAGAACACCATCGGCTTGGGTTCGGAGTATCCGGCCAGGGGCGCCTCGGCGGGGGCCTTCGTCGCGGTCACGGTGTCGCCGACCTTCGACTGGCGGACGTCCTTGACGCCGGTGATGAGGTAGCCGACCTCACCGACGCCGAGTCCCTTCGTCGCGATCGGCTCCGGGGAGGACACGCCGATCTCGAGGAGCTCGTGGGTCGTGCCCGTCGACATCATCGTCACCTTCTCCCGCGGGGAGAGCGAGCCGTCGACGACGCGGACATAGGTGACGACACCGCGGTAGGTGTCGTAGACGGAGTCGAAGATCATCGCCCGGGCCGGAGCATCGGCGTCGCCGACGGGGGCGGGAATGTCGGTGATGATCCGGTCGAGGACGCCCTCGACGCCTTCGCCGGTCTTGCCGGAGACGCGGAGGACGTCGGCCGGGTCGCTGCCGATGAGGTTCGCCAGCTCCTCGGCGTACTTGTCCGGCTGCGCGGCGGGCAGGTCGATCTTGTTGAGGACGGGGATGATCGTGAGATCGTTCTCCATCGCGAGGTAGAGGTTCGCGAGCGTCTGGGCCTCGATGCCCTGCGCGGAGTCGACGAGGAGGAGCGCACCCTCACAGGCGGCCAGCGACCGGGAGACCTCGTACGTGAAGTCGACGTGTCCGGGGGTGTCGATCATGTTGAGCGCGTACGGGGTGCCCTCGGTCTCCCAGGGCATGCGTACGGCCTGCGATTTGATCGTGATGCCGCGCTCGCGTTCGATGTCCATCCGGTCGAGGTACTGCGCGCGCATGTCGCGGGGCTGGACGACTCCGGTGATCTGGAGCATCCGGTCGGCCAGGGTCGACTTGCCGTGGTCGATGTGGGCGATGATGCAGAAATTGCGGATCAACTCGGGTGAGGTTGCGGACGGTGTGATCCGCTGGAGTGCTTGTGGCGACACCTGAGGTGACATGAACGCCCTTTCTTCAATTCGTGCGAACCTCCATTGTTCCACGAGTTGGTCCCCGGGCCGGAATCCGCGCAGGCGGGAAGTCTTGCCCGGTTCGCCGGTGTCGCATTGCCCAGTTCGCCGTGCTCAGCTTGCCCGGTTCGCCGGTGTCGGCCCGCCCGGTTCGCCGAGGTGGGCCCGGGAAATCTCGGCGGATTTCCCTCCGTTCGCCGCGGACGTCGGCGATGATGGTCTCATGAGCGACTTCACCGTTATGAGCTTCAATCTCCGCTACCCGGCGATGGACGGGCATCCCGTCGCCGAGCGCCTGCCGGTCGCCGCCGAGCTCATCCGCGCCGCCCATCCGCATCTCATCGGCACCCAGGAGGGCGAGCTCGACCAGCTCGAGACCCTCATCGAACTCCTCCCCGATGAGTACATCTGGCTCGGCGAGGGGCATTCGGGCGGCAATGCCGGAGAGTTCACGGCGATCATCTGCGACTCCACCCGCTTCGAGGTCGAGACCGTCGACATCAGCTGGCTGTCGGAGACCCCGGACACCGTCGCCTCGGAGTCGTGGGGCGTCTCGCATGCCCGCACCCTGACGACGGTCGACTTCAAGGACCTCGAGACCGGCCGGGCGCTGCGGCTGCTCAACACCCACCTCGACCACAAGTCCGAACGCGCGCGGCTCGAGTCCGCGAAGATCATGGCGGAGACCATCGCCGAGGTGGCCGTCCCCTGCGTCGTCACCGGTGACTTCAACGTCGCCACCGGAGCCCCCGTCTACGACTACTTCGTCACGGACCTCGGCCTCACGGACACCGCCGCTGCGGTGCCCGGGGAGGACATCGGCACGTTCCACCGCTACAAGGGACCCAAGGCCGGGGAGCCGCGCATCGACTGGATCCTCACGACGCCGGGGCTGGAGACCGTGGCCACCCGCATCGACACCTTCAACGTCGACGGCACGTACCCGTCCGATCATTTCCCCGTCGAGGCGACCCTGCGCTGGACCGGCGACGTCCGGGCATGAGGCGCGGACTGCGGACTCCCGTTGCCGCCGGACGCTTGCCGGTGCCGGCACGAAGACTGGGGTGTCACGCCGGTTCAGGGGGTCACCCGGCCGCAGCTGGTGCCGGAAGCCGGTCCGTCGTTCGGCGACAGAGTGCTGTCAAGGCCGTCCACTAGGCTGGGTGGCATGAGCTGGAGATCAATCGTCAATCGTGCCGTGAAGATCGGTGTCCGCGAGGGCATGAAGTACCTCAAGGAGTCGCAGAGCAAGCGGTCACAGGGCGGGCAGTCCGGTGGCCGGCCTGCTCCCCGGCCGTCCTCGCAGGGCCAGTCGCGTCCGGGCGGGGGAACCGCCTCGGCGCCGGGCGGGGCACGGACGACGAACGCACGCACCGGCGGCTATCCCGGTGACTACCGCGGACCGGTCACGGTCTCCTACTCCCCCGATCTCGACGGCGACGCCGATCCCGGTGAGGTCGTGTGGGGCTGGGTGCCGTTCGAGGAGGATCATTCGCAGGGCAAGGATCGGCCCTCGCTCGTCATCGGCAAGGACGGGCAGTGGGTGCTCGTCCTCATGCTCACGAGCAAGGATCGCATCCCCGGCGGGATCGGCGAGGTGCGCTCGGACGGCGGTGCGCGGTGGATGAACATCGGCAGCGGTGACTGGGACTCGCAGGGCCGGCCCTCGGAGGTGCGCCTCGACCGCATCATCCGCCTCGATCCGAACGGCATCCGCCGGGAGGGCGCGGTGATGTCGCGTGAGGTCTTCGCCCTCGTCGCCGCCGAATTCGACTGAGGGCGGTCGCCTGGTAGGATATGTGCTTGTGTCTTCATCAAGGCGTGTGTCTCGCCGAGGTCGGGTGAAGATGCCGTCCGACACGATGTCATCGAGGTGTTTCCCCGCGGAGATGACGCGCTCGTGCGGATGTGCCCTCACGACCATGTAGTACGAACACGAAAGAGTGTTGAAATTGGCTAATATCAAGTCCCAGATGAAGCGGATCAAGACCAACGAGAAGGCTCGTCTGCGCAACAAGTCGGTGCGCACCGAGGTCCGCGGTCTCATTCGCGACGTCCGTGAGAGCATTGCTGCCGGCAACAAGGACGAGGCACAGCAGGCTTATGCTGTGGCCGCCCGCAAGCTCGACAAGGCTGTGTCGAAGGGTGTTCTGCACAAGAACAACGCTGCGAACCGCAAGTCGAGGCTCGCCAAGCAGATCAACGCTCTCTGAGTTGATGGCTTCTGAAAGGGCCCGATCCGCACTGCGGATCGGGCCCTTTCGCTTGCCCGGGAACTTCGCTTGTCCGGGAACGGGCGCCGGGACGAGGTCCGCTCAGGTCACCGGAAGGGGACTCGCCTAGGACACCGGAGCGGGGTTCGCGCAGGACACCGTGACGGGGTTCGCTCAGGTCACCGCCTGGGGGCTCAGCGGGCGCGGGCGAGCCGACACACTTCGGAGACGAACGTCTCGACGGCGTAGACAGGGTCGCGGCCGCCGCCTTTGACGGCTTCGTCCGCCTCGGCTGCCGCGATGAGGGACTGTCCGAGGGCGACCTCGTTCCAGCGCCGCACCTCCCGCCGGGCCCGGTCGACCTGCCAGGGCGCCATCTTCAGTTCGGCGGCGAGCTCGCCGCTCGATCCCGAGAAGCCCTGGACCTTCGCCATGCCCCGCAGCTTCATCGCCACGGCCGCCACGAGCGGCACCGGATCCGATCCCGTCGACAGCGCGTGGCGGAGCAGGCTGAGCGCGCTCTTCGCATCGCCGGAGACCGCGGCATCGGCGACCTTGAAGCCGGTCGCCTCGACCCTGCCGCCGTAGTAGCGATCGACGACGGCGCTGGTGATCGTGCCCTCCGTGTCCTCGATGAGCTGGTCGACGCCGGCGTTGAGCTCCGAGAGGTCGGCACCGAGGGCGGACATGAGCGCTTCCATCCCGGATTCGTCGATCTGCCGCTTCGCCGACTTGAAGCGCGCCTGGGCGAACTTCGCCCGGTCGCTCTCGTTCTTCAGCACGGCGGCATCGATGCGCGGAAATCCGGCCGCGTCGATCTTCTTCACGAGCTTCGCACCGCGGTTGCCTCCGCCATGGAGCAAGAGGACGACGGCGTCGTCGTTCGGTTCGTCGAGATAGGACACCGCGTCCTCGAGAAACGGTTCGGAGCACTTCTCGACGGCGTCGACGACAATGAGCTTCGCACTCGAGAACAGCGACGGCGAGGCCGCCATCTCGAGTTCTCCGCCCTGGTACGCGGCGGCGTCGAACTCGACCTCCTCGGGGTCCTTCTTCCGGGCCGCGGAGACGATCCGATCCTTGGCCATCCGCACGAGCACCGATTCGCCGCCGGAGATCATGACGACGGGCGCGGGCTTCGCCGAACTCCAGGGGATCAGTGTCTTCTTCGCTGCCATGCCCCCAGCCTATCGTCCGCCCGGGACACGACCGTCGTCGTCCTCGCCGCCGGCACTGACGCAGCCGCGCGCCGTGCTGAAGCGGGGCCCGGAGTAGAGGGCAATCGTCCCGCACTCGTCGGTGCGCAGCACCCTGACCGGCCCGAACGCTTGGAGAGACCGGTCAGTCGGGTGTCCGTAGCGGTTCTCCCCCACGGAGACGATGCCGAGCTGCGCGCGAGCCGCCCGATAGAAGTCGACGGAGAGATCCGAGGACCCGTGGTGCGGGGCGAGCAGCACGTCGGTGGGCGTCAGGCTCTGCGCGAGGACGAACTGCTCCTCCTCGCCGACATCACCGGGGATGAGGACGGTGAGCCCGCCGACGTCGATGCGGAAGACGAGGGAGTCCTCATTGCGCGCGGCCGTCCCGGACTCGGACCCGCCGCTGCCCTGCCCGGACTCGGACCGGCCGTTGCCCTGCCCGGTCCCGCCCGCGTCGTCTCCCTCGGTTCCGCCTCTGCCCTCAACAGGTGGGCCGGCCCCAGCAGGCGGGACCGACGTCCTTCCGCTGGGCGGCACGCCCGTGCCCCCACCGGGCGGCCAGAGCACCTCGATGGCCACTCCGTCGATGTCGAGGCGACGTCCGCGGTCGAGGGGAACCACCTCGGCGCCGGTGTCCCGGACGAGCTGCGCGACGTCGGGACTGCCGATGACGTTGGCTGACACCCACACCTGACCCACCGTCCGCGACCACGCGGTGCCGGCCGCCCCGCCGCTGTGGTCGGCGTCGAAATGGGAGATCGCGAGGTCGACCTCAGCGATCCCGCTGTCGTCGAGGCACGCATCGATCGGCCCCGGCTCCTTCCCCGCATCGATGACGAGGCCCCGACCGTCGCCGAGGTTGACCACCGTCGCCGACCCCTGTCCGACGTCGCACACGAGGACGAGCCAATCCCGGGCAGGCGGACGCGGACTGCCCACGACGACGACCGCCGCCCCGAAAGCGATCGCGAGGACGACGACCGGCGCGCCCCAGAGCCGTTTGCGGATGAGCAGGACGACGCCGACGGTGAAGAGCGCGAGCACCGCAAGGGCGACCAGCGACCCCACCGGTGGATCCGGCCACGCGAGCGATGCCCCGGGCAAGCGGGCGCAGACCCGCGCGACGGCGACGATCCACCAGGCGCACAGCGAACCGAGCCAGGCAGTGAACTCGGCGATCCACGGCAGTCCGGGCAGGCCGATCCCGCCGGTCACCAGGGACACGAACCCGGCGATCGTCGCCGGGAGGACGGCCGGAGAGGCCAGCGCGTTCGCGACCACCGACCAGCCGCCCAGGCGCGGATCGATGGCGACGAGCACCGGGGTGCACGCGAGCTGCGCGACGAGCGGGACGACGAGCGCGCTGACGAGCACGGACGGGGCGAGCGGAAAGCGGACGAGGAGTCTGCGCAGCAGGAGCGGGACGACGAACATGATGACCGTCGTCGAGATGACCGAGAGGACGAATCCCACCGAGGTGGCGAGCACCGGCACACCGGTGAGGAGGAGCGCGACCGTGGCCGCGATGACGGCGACCGGGGCGATCCCGCCGCCGCGGAGGAAGACGAGGGCGACGGCGACTGCCATGCCGGCGGCGCGGATCGCGCTCGGTTCGAAGCCGACGACGAAGACGTAGCCGAGGCAGGTGAGCACGCCGACGGCGGCGCGGGTCCGCGGACCCGCTCGGCATGCCCCCGCGAGAAGGCCGGCGCCGAGGCTGACGATCGTCACGTTCGTCCCCGACACCGCGGACAGATGGGTGAGGGAGACGACGCGCATGTCATCGGTCATCTGCGCATCCTGCGGCTCAGTGTCCCCGACGACGAGGCCGGGCAGCAGCGCACCGCCGCTGGTGCCTGCGGCGAGCGAGTTCTCGCGCAGGGTCGCGCGCACCTCCGCCCGCCACCTCCACACGGCGTTCGGTGCGCGCGTCACGCGGGGTTCGTCTCGGGTGATGCGGATGTCGTCGAGGCGCTCGGTGCGCATCTCGACGTGCGCACCGGCGGGCGGGACGGCGGGGGCGAGCACCTCGGTGAAGCCACCGCCGGTGAGCAGAGTGAGGCGTGACCAGCCCGACGGACCCGGCGTCGAGGCCCCGACGACGATCCCGTTCGTCTCCGTGTTCTCCACAGGACCGCGCGCGGAAGTGAGCACGCAGATCTGGACTGCGGCGAGGCACGCGAAGACGACGAGTCCGACGCCGAGGTGGTGGAACCGGCGGCGATGGACGACGACGAAGCCGAGTCCGATGAGGACCGGGACGCCCACGAGCGCCCAGGGGCCAGGTGCGAGGAGGGCGAGTACCCAGAGCCCGCCGGCGCAGAGGACTAAGCGCACCGATGACGGCCACAGCGTGGCCGTCGTCCGCGCCCACTGCCAGCCTGCGCGAGTCTGCCTGCGCACCCAGTCCGCCGCCTGCTGGGGCCCAGGCTTCTGGGGCCCAGCCGCGCGTCGCTGCCGCGCCGCGGCGCGTCTCCGCGGCCGAGGTTGTCGTCGGGTGTGCGGCGCAGTGTGTGTTCGAGGCTCCGGTCCAGTCCGCGGCCTGATTCCCCACCGGGTCTGCGGCCCGGGCTGTGGTCGCTCGGCTCCGGCGGCCTCCTCATCCGACGGTGACAAGGTCCTTGAGACTCTCGAAGGTCTTCGGGCCGATGCCCTTGACGAGGAGGAGGTCCTCGATACTCGTGAACGGGGTCTGTTCGCGGTGGGCGATGATCGCCTGGGCGGTGACGGGGCCGACCCCGGGCAGGGTCTCCAGGGTCGCCGAGTCCGCCGTATTCAGGTCGATCTTCCCACCGGGCACCGCACCCGGCCCGCTGCCGGGAGGTGCTGGGGCGGTGGGCGCACCAGGCCCCTGGCCTCCTGGGGACTGGCCGTCCGGTGCAGGGCCCGGCGGCTGTCCGCCCGGGGCCTGACCAGCGGGTGTCTCGCCGACTGCCGGGATGCGGATCTGCTCGCCGTCGGCGACGAGCCGGGCGAGGTTGACCGCTTCCGCGTCGGCGTCGCCGGTCAGTCCCCCAGCCGCCTCGACGGCGTCGCTGACCCGTGAGCCGCCGGGCAGCGTGACGACGGACGGGTTGGCGACTTCGCCCGTGACATGGGCGACGACCTGCTGGTTCGCCGGCTGATCACCGGGTCCAGCGCTGTCCTCAGCCGACCCGGGTTCTCCGCTGCCGCCTTGACTGTCGGCCGCCTCGGCGGATGATCCTTCCGACACGACACCTCCTGCGGTCGGATCGGACGGGCTCTGCGTCTGCGTCGGCCGGAACACGTAGAACGCCAGGACGAGCACGGCGGTCGTCGCCACGGCGAGGGCGATGAGTATGGGCAGGCGGACGCGACGCGGCGGGACTGGTTCCTCCTCGCCCTCGGTGCCGGCGGTGTAGATGTCGCCGGGAACCCATCCGCCGCGTTCGGCGCTCGCGTTGACGAGGCCGGCGAACCTGTCATCGGGGGACACAGCCATGCGCGCACGCTACGACGGGCACGGCCACGGGCTCCACGCATTCGGCCGGCCCTGTGGACAGTGCGCGAGCGTCCACAGGCTCTCAGCACACGAGTCGCCGCGTCATCCACACCCGGCCGCACCCGAGTCCGTGGCGGGCTGGGAATTGTCCGGCGACGGTGCGGGGAAGCCGCGGTCAGACACCTCACGCGGACGCCCGACACGACTTTGCGCCAGTCTGCTCTGAGATGGCCTAGGCAGCCTTGGCCATCTCAGACTCAACTGGCGCACACTGGCCTTCCGGCTCACTTGGGTTTCGAGGGCTCACGTCATTGCCTGAGCCCTCCGGCCCCAACAGTGCCGCAGCCACCAGGCCGCGAGGGACACCAGTGCTTTCGGCGGGCGGGGGTAGGGCGGTTGAGCAACGGCTTGTCCTGCGCGGGAAGTCGCGGTCCGACACCTCACGTCGGCGCTCGACGCGACTTTGCGCCAGTCTGCTCTGAGATGGCCAAGGCTGCCTTGTCCATCTCAGACTCAACTGGCGCACACTGGTCTTCCGGCTCACCTGGGTTTCCAGGGCCCACGTCATTACCTGAGCCCTCCGGCCCCAACAGAGCCGCAACCGACCGTGCGAGCAGTCCAGACCGGCCTGCCGCACGAGGCCAGCCGCACCCCGACCAGCAGGCGCCCGGCCACCCCGACTACGGGGTGGTCTGGACCGTGATGCCGAGGGCGCCGGGGCCGACGTGGGCGGTGATGATCGGCGAGAGCGTGCGGAACGTCGGCGTCAGGCCCCGATCGACGAGCTTCTCGGTGAGGGTGACGACGTCGGGGGCGTCGGGGCTGCCGTCGGCGTGCTGGATCTCGACCTGCAGGGGCCGGTCTCCCCCGCCGAGGCTCTCCGCCGTCTCCCCGGCGATGACGCTCATCCGCTCGAGCGCCTTCGCCCGGGTGCGCACCCGGGCGACCGGGGTGACGACTCCGGCCCCGAGCCCGAGCACCGGCACGATCTGCAGCGCGCGCCCGAGCAGCGAGGACGCGGCCCCGATGCGACCGCCTCGGCGCAGGTGTTCGAGGTTCTGCGGAGCGAAGACGGTCATCGTCTCCCCCGCACACCAGTCGGCCACGGTGCCGGCGATCGATGCGACGTCCTCGCCGCGCCCGATCCCGGCAGCGGCGACCGCGACGGCCCCGGCGAGTCCCGCCGAGGTGGTGCGCGAGTCGACGACGTCGATGAGCACCGGCTGGTCGGTCGCCGCGGTGACGGCCGAATCGCGGGTGCCCGAGAGCTCCCCGGACATCGTGACGACGATGATCGCCTCGGCGCCGTGGTCGATGAGATCGGCGTACGCGGCGGCGAACCGAGCCGGTGTGGCCATCGAGGTGCTCACCTCGGAGCCGGCGTCCATCGCCGCACACAACCGGTCCGGATCGAGCTCCCCGTCGATGTAGGCGACCCCGTCGATGAGCACGGTGAGGGGGACGACCGCGAAGAGTCCGCCGGTGGTCTCGCGCAGCCGGGCCGCCTCGGCGTCATGGAGCTGGGCGGTCGAATCGGTGACGAGACCGATCCTCATGGCCGGCCCAGCGCCCGATACGTCCACCCCGCCGACCGCCACGTGTGCGGGTCGAGCACATTGCGCCCGTCGACGAGCACCCGCCCGGCCACGAGACCGCCCACGACCTCCGGGTCGAGGTCCCGGTACTCCTGCCACTCGGTCAGCAGCAGCACCGCATCCGCCCCGGTCAGCGCCTCTGTGGTGTCGGTGACGAAGCTGAGCTCGGGAAACGCGCGGGACGCATTCGCCACGGCCTCCGGGTCGGTGACCGTGACGACCCCGCCCTGCGTGCCGATGAGCCGGGCCACCGCCAGCGCCGGGGAGTCGCGGACATCATCGCTGTCGGGTTTGAACGCAGCCCCCAGGATCGTCACCCGCTTGCCGATGAACGACCCGCCGAGCGCATCCCGGGCGATGTCGACCATCCGCACCCGCCGGCGCATGTTGATCGAGTCGATCTCCTTGAGGAACGCCACCGCCTGATCGGCCCCGAGCTCCCCGGCCCGGGCCATGAACGCCCGGATGTCCTTGGGCAGACATCCCCCGCCGAACCCGAGCCCGGCGTTGAGGAACTTCCGCCCGATCCGATCGTCCATCCCGATCGCATCCGCGAGCAGCGTGACATCGGCCCCGGAGGCCTCACAGAGCTCGGCCATCGCGTTGATGAAGGAGATCTTCGTCGCGAGGAACGAGTTCGCCGCGGTCTTCACGAGCTCGGCGGTCGCGAAGTCGGCGACGAGCCGCGGCGTGTCGGCGGAGAGCATCGGCGCGTAGACCTCGTCGAGGGCCGCGGTCGCCGCGACCCCGGCCTCGCCCTCGGCGACCCCGTAGACGAGACGGTTGGGGTGGAGGGTGTCCTCGACGGCGTGTCCCTCACGGAGGAACTCGGGATTCCACATGAGCATCCCCCCGGCCGGTTCGACGAGGGCGGCCAACCGGGCCGCCGTGCCCACCGGCACCGTCGACTTCCCGACGACCACCGCGCCGGGCGCCAGATGCGGCAGGAGCGAGTCGACGGCAGCATCGACGTACGTGACGTCGGCGGCGAACTCCCCGCGCCGCTGCGGGGTGCCCACGCACACGAAGTGGACGCTCGCCTCGGCGGCCCGGGAGACATCCGTCGTGAAGTCGAGGCCGCCCTTCTCCTGCCCCTCGACGAGGAGGTCGGCGAGTCCCGGTTCGAAGAACGGCGGGCGTCCCTCACGCAGAGCCGCGATCTTCGCCTCGTCGACGTCGACGCCGACGACCTCGTGACCCAGCGACGCCATGGCCGCCGCATGCACGGCTCCCAGATACCCACAACCGATGACCGAAATCAACACCTGGCACTACCTCGTTTCGTCCGAGCATTTTCACGCACACTATATGCCACCTGCATGCACGATTGCCTACACGATTTACGGAGCCGGAAACAGTAGTCTTGTCCGTGTGAAGCGTTTCCTGGATTTCCTCACCAACTCGACCGCCGCGGTGGTTCTCGCCGTCCTCATCGTCGTCGGCATCGTGCTCTTCGCCATCCCCGCCCTCCACCCGTTCGCGTGGCTCATCGGGATCGTGCTCTGCCTCGGTGCCGCTGCCGCCCTGCTGATCTTCCACGGCGAATGGCGGCGCTCCCAGACCCAGATCGATGCCCTGCGCGGCAGCCTCGCGACCGAACGCGGGCGGATGGATGCGGTGGGCCTGACCCCCGTCGCCGAGGAGGTCGCGCAGATCCCCGACGAGACGCGGGCGCAGCGGATCCTGACTCTCATCCCCGACTCCGACGGCCTCATCCAGTCCCTGCGCCTCGATGCGACGTTCGGCACCCTCGCCGTCGACGAGCTCGCCCCGCTCCACACCTTCCGGGAGGAGTTCGCGAAGTCGAGCTTCGACAACCCGCGCTCCCACACCGCGTTCATGAACCTCTACCGCGCCGCCGAGGCGCTGTCGATCTGGGTGAACGAGGAGACCCGCGTCGTCGCCGACGACGAGACGAAGCGGGAGATCACCCCCGGCGACTCGCGCAAGGGCGGGTGGCGTGAGTACACGGAGGCGCGCAGCCGCGGGGAGAGCCTCGGCGACACGTTCATCACCGCCCGCTGGGAGTTCAAGCAGACCGCGCTCGAGCTCGGACTCACCGCCTGAGGCACGCGCGCGCGGCGCGCCACCCCGTCAGTGCCGGATCCACCAGTTGTCGGTCGGGGTCACCGGGGTGCGGCGCTTGTGCTCGGTCGCCCGGTAGCGGTCGATGAGCCGCTGGGCCGCCTCGGCGTCGATCTCGTTGCCCTCGAGGAAGTCGTCGATCTGCTCGTACGTCAGCCCCAGCGACGATTCGTCGGTCTGACCCGGGTCGTCGTCGAGGAGGTCCGCGGTCGGGGTCTTCGTCGTCAGGTGCTCCGGCGCGCCGAGGTGGCGCAGCAGTTCCCGTCCCTGCCGCTTGCTCAGTCCCGACAGCGGGATGACGTCGGCAGCGCCGTCGCCGAACTTCGTGAAGAAGCCGGTGACCGCCTCGGCGGCATGATCGGTGCCGACGACGAGGAGGCGCTTCTCCCCGGCGATCTCGAACTGCGCGGTCATCCGCATGCGCGCCTTGACGTTGCCCTTGCCGAAGTCGGAGATCGGCTCGCCCATCGCCTCGCGGTACTCCTCGGCGGCGGCGTCCGTGGCCGCGCCGATGTTGAAGACGATCTCGTGGTCGGCGGCAATGAACTTCAGCGCGTCCTGCGCATCGGATTCGTCGGCCTGGACGTGGTAGGGCAGGCGCACCGCGTAGAACTCGGCCTTCTCCCCGCGCCGCCGCAGGGTCTCGACGGCCAGCTGGCAGAGCCGGCCGGCCAGGGTCGAGTCCTGTCCCCCGCTGATGCCGAGGACCAGCCCGCGCACCCCGGTGGTGAGCACGTAGTCGACGAGGAATTCGACACGGCGGATCACCTCGGTGGCGGGATCGATCTGCGGACGCACACCGAGCGCAGTGCGGATCTCATCCTGGACGGCGGCGATGGAGCTCATGGGAGTCAGGGGTCCTTCTCTCAGGTGACCGGGGCCGGTCAGCGGTTCACGCGTCGGGAACGATGTTGACGAGCTTGGGGGCCTTGACGATGACCTTGCGCACCCCGGCGCCGTCGAGCGTACGCTGGACGTTCGGCGAGGCCAGCGCCAGGGCTTCGAGGTCGTCGGCGGTGATGTCGGGGGCGACATCGAGCCGGGCGCGCACCTTGCCTTTGATCTGGACGACCGCGGTGACGGTGTCGGCGACGAGGTAGGCGGGGTCGGCCTCAGGGAAGTCGACGTAGGTGATCGACGACTCGTGTCCGAGCCGCTGCCACAGCTCCTCCGCGAGGTGCGGGGCGAAGGGCGAGAGCATGATCGCCAGCGGCTCGAGGACGTCGACGGTCGCTCCGCCCTGCTTCGTCAGGTGGTTGGTGAGCACGATGAGTTTCGAGATCGCCGTGTTGAAGCGCAGGTGGTCCATGTCGTCGCGGACTCCGGCGATGACCTGGTGCGCGACCTTGAGGGTCTCGGGGTCGGCAGTGCCCGCGGCGACGACGGACTCACCGGTCGCCTCGTCGACGAAGAGGCGCCACACCCGTTGGAGGAAGCGCTGCGCGCCGACGACGGCTCGGGTCTCCCACGGCCGGTCCTGCTCGATCGGTCCCATCGACATCTCGTAGACGCGGAACGTGTCCGCGCCGTAGGCGTCGTACATCTCATCGGGCATGACGGAGTTCTTCAGCGACTTGCCGATCTTGCCGTACTCGCGGTTGACCTGCTCGCCTGCGTACCAGAACGTCGTCTCGCCCGCCTCGTCGGTGCGCTCCTCGACGTCGGCGGCCGGGACGTAGACGCCGCGGGCGTCGGTGTAGGCGTAGGCCTGGATGTAGCCCTGGTTGACGAGCCGGTGGAACGGCTCCGACGAGGAGATGTAGCCGAGGTCGAAGAGCACCTTGTGCCAGAAGCGCGCGTAGAGGAGGTGGAGCACGGCGTGCTCCTGACCGCCGACGTAGAGGTCGGCCCCACCGCGGGGCTTCGAGGCCCGCGGACCCAGCCAGTACTCCTCGTTGACCGGGTCGACGACGGCATCGGAGTTGTGCGGGTCGGCGTAGCGCAGCTGGTACCACGAGGACCCGGCCCAGTTGGGCATCGTGTTCGTCTCGCGGTAGTAGGTGCGCGGTCCGTCGCCGAGGTCGAGTTCGACCTCGACCCAGTCCCGATTGCGCGACAGGGCCGGCTCCGGCTGGGAGTCGGCGTCGTCGGGGGCATAGGTCCGCGGCGCGAAGTCGTCGACCTCGGGCAGCTGGACGGGCAGCTGCTCGTCGGGCAGCGCGATCGGGGTTCCGTGCTCGTCGTAGACGATCGGGAACGGCTCGCCCCAGTAGCGCTGGCGGGAGAACAGCCAGTCGCGCAGTCGGTACTGCGTCGTCTCCTCGGCCAGGCCCAGACCGGCCAGCCATGCGGTGACCGCGGCCTTCGCCTCGGCGATCGGCAGGCCGTTGACGTCGATCGACTCGTTCGCGGAGTTGATCATCACGCCCTCGCCCGTGTACGGCGAGTCCTCGTCGTGGTCCTCCGGGGGCTGCACCGTGCGGACGTAGGGCAGGCCGAACTCCTTCGCGAACTCCCAGTCGCGGGCGTCCTCGGCGGGCACCGCCATGATCGCCCCGGTGCCGTAGCCCATGAGGACGTAGTCGGCGACGAAGATCGGGATCTGCTCACCGGTCGCGGGGTTGAGCGCCGAGGAGCCGGTGAAGATGCCGGTCTTCTCCCGGCTCTGCTGCCGGTCGGCGTCGGTCTTGGCCGCAGCCGCGCGCTGGTAGGCGGCGATCGCCTCGGTGGGGGTGTCGGCTCCCCCGCGCCAGCGCTCGGGCGTGCCGTCCGGCCACGCGTCCGCGGTGAGGTCGGCAACGGCCGGGTGCTCGGGTGAGAGCACGAGGTAGGTCGCGCCGAAGAGCGTGTCCGGGCGCGTCGTGAAGACCTCGATGGACTCCTCGGTCGTCGAATCGGCGTCGGCGGCCGTGGCAGCGGTCGGCATGAGCGGCAGGCGCAGCAGCGCGCCCTTCGACCGTCCGATCCAGTTGACCTGCATCGCGCGGATCGCACTCGGCCAGTCGAGGCCGTCGAGGTCGTCGATGAGGCGGTCGGCGTAGGCCGTGATGCGCATGTTCCACTGGCGCAGGGTGCGCGTGTAGACGGGGAAGTTGCCGCGCTCGGACAGGCCCTCGGCGGTGACCTCCTCGTTCGCGAGCACCGTGCCCAGCCCCGGCGCCCAGTTGACCGGGGACTCCGAGACGTAGGCCAGCCGGTAGCCCTGGAGGACGTCCTCCTGCTCGGCGGTGCTCAGCTGCGCCCAGTCCCGCCCGTCGGGGGTCGGCCGCTGTCCGCTCGCGAACTGCTCGATGAGGGTGGAGATCGGACGGGCGGCACCGGCGGTGTCCTCCCCCGGTGC
Source organism: Brevibacterium sp. NPDC056726 (assembly GCF_042790515.1). NCBI lineage: Bacteria > Bacillati > Actinomycetota > Actinomycetes > Micrococcales > Brevibacteriaceae > Brevibacterium > Brevibacterium sp. NPDC056726. The sequence goes on from NZ_JBHTYZ010000004.1 coordinate 345,906, forward strand.
CTGCGCGTCGGGGTCGTACCACGAGTTGAAGATCTGGAGGAAGATCCACTGCGTCCACTTGACGAAGTCGTCGTCGGTCGTCGCGAAGCTGCGGCGCGCGTCGTGGGCGAGCCCGAGGCGTCGCAGCTGCGCGGTCATGTTCGTGATGTTCGCGTCCGTCGTGATCCGCGGATGCTGGCCCGTCTGCACCGCGTAGAGATCGGCGGGCAGTCCGAAGGCGTCATACGACAGCGCGTGCATGACATTGCGTCCGCGCATCCGCTGATAGCGGCCGAAGACGTCGGTGCCGAGATACCCGAGCGGGTGGCCGACGTGGAGGCCCGCACCCGAGGGGTACGGGAACATGTCCATGATGTAGAGGGACTCCCGCTCGCCGAGGTTGTCCGGCGGCCCGTACGAGGACTCCGCGGCGGAGGCGGCGAGGTCCTGGCTGAGGTCACCGGTCGGGTTGGGGGCGTGGTACGTTCCCGCCTGCTCCCAGGTGCGCTGCCATGACGTCTCGATCTTCTCCGCCAGCTCCGCGTCGTAGCGGAAACCGGTGTCCTCAGGGTTCGTCGACATTACCTTCCTTCGCCAGTGATCGGGTTTGATCCATCGTAGCCTGAACGTTCACGCGCTGAACTGGCTAGACTGCAGACGAGACATGATCACCGGGCAAACGTGATCGATTTCACGGCTGAAGGTTCGCACAGTAAAGTACTTAACGATCGCACAGTAAAGTAACTGGGCAGTAACTTATGTCCCGAAGGAGTACGCATGAGCCCACAGACAATGCCCCAGTCAGCCACTCCGGTCGTCGGGTACGAGGTGGACACGACGTCATCGACGACCGACATCCTTCTCAACCGCCTCGCGACCGCCCCCACCCATCCGGCGCTGGCCAAGGCCGTCGGCGACGACTGGGTCGAGGTGACGACGGCGGAGTTCGTCGATGAGGTCCGCGCCGTCGCCAAGGGTCTCATGGCCTCCGGGGTCGGGTTCGAGGACAAGGTCGGCATCTTCGGCCCCACCTCCTTCGACTGGACGCTGTCGGACTACGCCGTGTGGTTCGCCGGCGCGATCTCCGTGCCCTTCTACGACACCTCCTCGCAGGATCAGCTCGCCTGGATGCTCGAGAACGCCGAGGTCACCGCCGGCCTCGTCGCCACCGAGGAGCATGCCCAGCGCGTCCGCGACGCCGCGGCCGCCGCCGGACTGCCGACACCTGCGCTGTGGATCTGGGACGAGGGCGCCTTCCGCGAGCTCAGCGCCGCGGGCGCATCCGTCAGCGACGCCGACCTCGAGGCCCGCCGCAGCCAGGTCGGCAGCGAGTCGATCGCGACGATCATCTTCACCTCCGGAACGACGGGCAGGCCCAAGGGCTGCGTGCTCACGCATGCGAACTTCGTCCAGACCGCGCAGGCCGCCGAAGAGCAGATCAGCGAGGTCACCGGCGGTGACGCCCGCTGCCTCCTCTTCCTCCCCCAGGCCCACGTCTTCGCCCGCTTCATCGAGGTCCTCTGCGTGAGCACGGGCGGGCTGCTCGCCCACCAGGCCGACCTGACGAAGCTCACCGACGCCCTCGGCAGCTTCAAGCCGACGTTCATCCTCGGCGTGCCCCGGGTCTTCGAGAAGGTCTTCAACTCCGCGCTCGCGAAGGCGCAGGCCGGCGGCAAGGAGAAGATCTTCCGCCGGGCCGAGCAGGTCGCCGTCGCCTATTCGAAGGCCCTCGACGCCGGCAGGGTCCCGCTCACGCTCAAGGCCCAGCACGCGCTCTTCGACACCCTCGTCTACCGCAAGCTGCGGGAGATCATGGGCAACAACGTCAAGTGGGCGGTCTCCGGCGGCGGGCCGCTCGGCACGCACCTCGGCCACTTCTACCGCGGCATCGGCCTCGTCGTCCTCGAGGGCTACGGTCTCACCGAGACGACGGCCCCGATCACGGTCAACGTCCCCGAGAACTCGAAGATCGGCACCGTCGGCGTGCCCCTGCCCGGGGCGACCGTGGCGATCGCCCCCGACGGCGAGATCCTCGCCAAGGGCGTGCCCGTCTTCCGCGAGTACTGGAAGAACCCCGAGGCCACGGCCAAGGAGTTCCACGACGGCTGGTTCGCCACCGGCGACCTCGGGTCGCTCGACGAGGACGGCTACCTCAGCATCGTCGGGCGCAAGAAGGAGCTCATCGTCACCTCGAGCGGCAAGAACATCGCTCCCGCCCCGCTCGAGGACGCCCTGCGCCGCCATCCGATCATCGGCCAGCCGGTGCTCGTCGGCGACAACCGCAAGTACATCACCGCGCTGATCTTCCTCGACCCGGAGATGCTGCCGACGTGGCTTGCCAATCATGATCTGCCGGAGATGACCCTCGCCGAGGCGGCCGAGGACGAGACCGTGCGCCAGACCATCGAGAAGGCGATCGAACGCGTCAATCGGACCGTCTCCCGGGCCGAGGGCATCAAGAAGTTCCGCATCGTGCCCGTCGAGCTCAGCGAGGCCAACGGCTATCTCTCCGCGAAGCAGTCGGTCAAGCGCCACCTGCTCGGCAAGGACTTCGCCGACGAGATCGAAGCGCTCTACGCCGACTGAGGCCGGTGGGGAGACGCGGCGATGGCCGGCTGAGTAAGATGAAGTTTCAACCATCGTGACGACGGTCGGCCGCCCGTTCACCGCGGGCGGCCGACCCGCCGCACTCAGTCGCGTGAGAGAGGACATCCCCATGTCGAACGACACCGAGACGACCACGGACACTGACACCACCGGCTCCTATGTCGAGAAGGGCGCGGAGTTCAACCGCGACACGAACTACATCGAGGACCGCATCCTCGACGATCCCGACGCCCAGTGGCCCGTCGAACCCGGTCGCTACCGCCTCATCGCCGCGCGCGCCTGCCCGTGGGCCAACCGCACGGTCATCGTCCGGCGCCTCCTCGGTCTCGAGGACGTCATCTCCCTCGGGATGCCCGGGCCCACTCACGACAAGCGCTCGTGGACCTTCGACCTCGATCCCGAGGGCGTCGATCCGGTGCTCGGGATCGAGAGGCTCCAGGAGGCGTTCTTCAAGCGCTATCCCGACTACCCGCGCGGCATCACGGTGCCCGCGATCGTCGACATCCCCTCCGGTGAGGTCGTGACGAACGACTTCGCGCAGATCACCGAGGACTTCTCGACCCAGTGGACGGCTTACCACCGCGACGGTGCGCCGAACCTGTGGCCGGAGGAGTTGCGGGACGAGATGGAGTCCCTCATGCGGATGATCTACACGGAGATCAACAACGGGGTGTACCGGTCGGGCTTCGCCGGCTCGCAGGAGGCCTATGAGAAGGCCTTCGACCGCCTCTTCACCGCCCTCGACACCGTCGAGGAGCGACTGGCGACCCGGCGCTACCTCATGGGCGAGTCGATCACCGAGGCCGATGTCCGGCTCTTCACGACGCTCGCGCGCTTCGATCCCGTCTACTACGGGCACTTCAAGGCCAATCGCACCGCCCTGCGGGACTTCCCGAACCTCTGGGGCTACGCCCGCGACCTCTATCAGACGCCGGGATTCGGCGACACGATCGACTTCCCGCAGATCAAGGACCACTACTACATCGTCCACAAGGACGTGAATCCCACCGGCATCGTTCCCGTCGGGCCGGACCTCTCCGGGTGGCTGACCCCGCACGGCAGGGAGGAACTCGGCGGCTCGCCCTTCGGCGACGGCACCGCGCCCGGTCCCGTCGCCGCCGGCGAGGAGGTTCCGTTCGAGAGCACCGCGGCGGCCTGGGTGAAGTGAACCCTGCCGACGGTCCATCCCGCCGAGGCGGAGCAGCCGAAGCCCGACCATAGGTCGGGCTTCGGTCATTCACCGCTCAAGGCGTGCCGTCGGGCTCGGCGTCCTGCTCCCGCTCGAAGTCGGAGTCGTGGGTTCCCGTCGCGCGCTGCCGGCGCCGCTTGCGGACCTTGAGCACGACCCATGCGACGACGGCGACCGCGACGACGACGATGACGAGCGTCTGGAAGTACCCGGCGTAGGTTTCGACGATCGACCAGTTCTCACCGAGGTAGAAGCCTGCGACGATGAGGATCGTGTTCCAGATCGTGCTGCCGGCGGCGGTGAGGAGGAGGAACTTGAGCATCGGCATCGCCCGCATGCCCGCCGGGATGGAGATGAGGGAGCGGAAGATCGGGATCATCCGCCCGAAGAAGACGGCCTTGTCACCGTGGCGGTCGAACCACGCGATCGTCTTGTGGACGTCGGCGACGTCGACGAGCGGCATCTTCACGGCGATCCGCACGATCCGGTCGAGTCCGATCCAGCGGCCCACCGCGTAGAGCACGAGGGCTCCGACGACGGATCCGATCGTCGCGAAGACGATGGCGAGGACGAGGCTGAGCTGACCGCGACTCGCCGTGAAGCCGGCCAGCGGCAGCACGAGCTCGCTGGGGATCGGCGGGAAGATGTTGTCGAGGAAGACGAGGAATCCGACGCCGAGAGGTCCGAGCGTCTCCATGATCGCCACCGTCCACGCGGAGAAGCCGCTGAGGTTCTCAGCGGCACCGGAGGCGGAGACCGTGACCAGGGCGGAGGTCGAAGCGGTGAGCGGCATGCTCTGAAGTGTAGAGAACAGGTCGACCTTTCGCTCACAGAGCGCTCCCAGCGGATAGTCTGGGAGACGATCCCCAAGAAGGAGGAGCACCCAGTGACACCAGCGAAGATCCTGGCCTCACGCAGTCCCATGGCCGAAGCCGGTCACCAGGCCATCAACCAGCCGGGCCCGGCGCATCTCGTCCGCGCCGTCCAGCGCTTCATCACGCGTCTGGGCAACCAGTTCGGGGCCGCGATCACGTACTTCCTCGTTCTCGCGGTCATTCCGATCGCGATGTTCACCTTCGCGGGACTCGGCTTCGTCCTCGACGTCGTCCGGCCCGACCTCGTTCCCGTCATCACCCAGCAGATCGAGGACTTCTCCCCCGGCAATTCGACCCTGACCGATCAGCTCGAGGGCTTCCTCAACGACTGGCAGGCCGTCGGCATCTTCGGCATCCTCGCCGGTCTCTACACCGGCCAGGGATTCATCGGCAACCTCGGCGCCGCCGTCCGCGCCCAGCTCCACGACGACTTCGACGACGACGTCAACCAGCCGCTGGTCAAGAAGTTCTTCTCGAACACCGTGACCCTGCTCGGACTCATCGTCGGTCTTCTGCTCACCGCAGGTCTCACGGTCATCGGCACGGGGCTGCGCAGCTTCATCACCGATCTCTTCGACCTCTCCGGATGGATGTCGGGCCTCCTCGTCGTCGTCCCGATGATCATCACCTTCGGGGCATCGTGGCTGATCTTCATGTTCCTCTTCACGATGCTGCCCGAGCATCCGGTCAATCGGCAGGCGAAGGTGCGCGGTTCGCTCATCGGCGCCGTCGCCTTCACGATCCTGCTCAACCTCGCCACCGTCCTCGTCGACCTCTTCTCCGCCGGGAAGGCCGCGGGTGTGTTCGGGTCGATCATCGCGGTGATGCTGACGATGAACGTCTTCGCTCGCATCATCCTCTTCGTCGCCGCCTGGATCGGCACGGCCGTTCCGCCGCCGCTGCCCGAGGACACGACCCCGCACCGTCGGTTCGTCGCGCCCGAGCTTCAGGTCCAGAGCCTCGGCGCCCTCATCACCGGCGTCGGACTCGTCGCGCTCACGCTGCTGGGGTTCAAGCGCTACGACGAACGCCGGTCCAGGAGCGCGGAGTCGACACGGTAGACTTGGGCCGGGAATCGACCACGTGAATATAAGGGGACTCGACCTTTGACTCAAGCAACAGCCGCTCGTCTCGACGAGTGGGAGAAGAAGCAGACTGCCGCGGAAGAACTCATCCCGCTCGTCGGCCGCCTCCACCGCAACAACGACGTGCTGCTCACCCTGTTCGGGCGCTCGCTCCAGGGCAAGTCCGTGACCGGCATGATCAAGGCGCACCGCTACGCCCGCCACTTCCTCGGCGAAGAGCTCGACATCGAGACCACCCTCGAGGTCGTCCGGGCACTCGCCGAGCTCGACCTCAGCGCGGCGCGCATCGACCTCGGTCGCCTCATCGTCAAGCGCGATGAGCAGTCCGCATCGACCGCGGAGTTCCTCGCCGAGGAGCTCGCGTCGGTCATCGGCAGCGAGTCCTCCGCGGCGGAGCCGCGCGACGTCGTCCTCTACGGCTTCGGACGCATCGGACGTCTGCTCGCCCGCATCCTCATCGAGCGCTCCGGCGGCACCGGCATGCGCCTGCGCGCCATCGTCGTGCGCAAGGGCGGGGAGAACGACATCGTCAAGCGCGCCTCCCTGCTGCGCCGCGACTCAGTGCACGGGAAGTTCGACGGCAGCATCGTCGTCGACGAGGAGAACAACACGATCCTCGCCAACGGCACCCTCATCCAGGTCATCTACTCCGATGATCCCTCGACGGTCGACTACACCGAGTACGGCATCGACAACGCGATCATCGTCGACAACACCGGCAAGTGGCGCGACGAAGAGGGCCTGTCGAAGCACCTGCAGTCCAAGGGCGCCGCGAAGGTCATCCTCACCGCTCCCGGTAAGGGCGACATCAAGAACATCGTCTTCGGCGTCAACTCGCATGACATCACCGACGCCGACACGATCCTCTCGGCGGCCTCGTGCACGACGAACGCGATCACCCCGGTGCTCAAGGCGCTCAACGACCGCTTCGGCGTCCGCAACGGCCACGTCGAGACGGTGCACTCGTTCACCAACGATCAGAACCTCATCGACAACTTCCACAAGGGGTCGCGTCGCGGACGTGCGGCGGGTCTGAACATGGTGCTCACGGAGACGGGTGCGGCGAAGGCCGTGGCCAAGGCGCTGCCGGAACTCAAGGGCAAGCTGTCGGGCAACGCGATCCGCGTGCCCACCCCGAACGTGTCGATGGCGATCCTCAACCTCAACCTCGAGAATCCCACGACCGTCGACGAGCTCAACGGGTTCCTCCGCGAGACCTCGATGAACTCGCCGCTGCGCAACCAGGTCGACTACGTCGCCTCCCCCGAGCTCGTCTCGACCGACCTCGTCGGCTCGCGGCGCGCGGGTGTCGTCGACGGTCTGGCCACGATCGTCGACGAGGACCGCGTCGTCGTCTACGTGTGGTACGACAACGAGTTCGGCTACAGCCACCAGGTCATCCGCTGCGTGGCGGAGATGGCCGACGTCGACACCCCGTCGTTCCCCGCGGCAGCGAACTGATCCCGCTGCGCTGAGTCAGCGACCGGCAAGCGCCCCCGACCTCTCGGACGGGGGCGCTTCGTCGTCTGCGGTGCGCAGTGCGCACAGCGCGGTCCGCGGTGCTCAGTGCGCAGTGCGCAGTGGGCGGCGGGCAGTGCGCGGTGGGATCGGGTCCGCGCCGAGGCGGTCGGTCCCTCAGCGGTCCTCGCGGGTTGCGCGTTCGGTCTCCATCGCGTCGTGGAGCCAGATCGGGGTGAATGTCGCGAACCGGGAGGCGAGGTCGTCGTCCTCGGCGAGCATGAACGCGAGACGGTCATCGCCGGTCGAGAGCTCATGGGCCCAGATCGGACCGAGGCACGCGAGCAGCAGGCAGGACAGGACGACGGCACCGGCGAGGATGGGCGTCTCGGGGACGAGCAGGAAGCCGAGCAGGATCCCGAGGACGACGAACGCGATCGCCACCGCCATGCCCCCGCCCTTCGACCGCGGGGCCCGGGTGCTCGCCGGCCGTCTCGCCGCCACGGAGTCGAGGATGTCGCGGCGCAGCCGGGTCCATGCGACGAGCGCGCCGAGGGCGCAGACGATGCCGATCATGATGAGGCTGAACGCCGAGAAGAGCAGCACGGCATCGACCCGCTCCCCCTGGGCCTGCAGAGCCGCGCCGAGGCCCGCGACGAGCATCGCCATCGCCAGCACGAGCATGCTCAGCAGGCGGGCCCGGCGGATCGCGACGAGGTCGGAGAGGGTGCGGGCGAGGAAGGCCCGGTCGTCGGGGACCTCAGCGGTGCTCATCGGACGTACCCTGCTTCCTTGTCGACGGTGTGGGCGAAGGGGCGGCCGGCCCGATAGGTCTCGAAGAGGTCGAGGAACTGATCGAGGAGCCGCTCGCGCCAGCCCTCGGTGTCACCGGACATGTGCGGGGTGATGATGACGCTCGGTGCCTCCCACAGCCGGTGGTCGGCCGGCAGCGGCTCGACATCGACGACGTCGATGCCGGCGCCGGCGATCGCCCCGGTCTCCAGCGCGGTGACGAGGGCATCGGTGTCGACGGTCGCCCCGCGGCCGACGTTGACGAAGAACGCGTGCGGCTCCATCGCCGCGAACACCTCGGCGTCGAAGAGACCCGCGGTGCGGTCGGTGAGCGGGGCGACGTCGATGACCCAGTCGACCCCGGTCAGATGCGCGGCGAGGTCGGCGGAGTCGATGACGTCGCCGAAGTCGGCATCTCCGGTGCGCGCACGACTGCCCGCCCCGCTGACGTCGACGCCGAGGGCGCGCAGCACGCGGGCGATCTCCCGACCGATCGACCCGGTGCCGACGATGAGGGCCCGCGTGCCGGCGAGGTCACGGGTCGAGCGCCGGTTCCACCGGTGCTCCCGCTGGTCGGCGAGCGAGCCGAGCGCCGACTTCGCGTGCATGAGGACGAAGCTGAGGACGAACTCGGCGATCGGCCGGTCGAAGACTCCGCGGGCGTTCGTGACGACGACCTCGGAGGCGATGAGCTCGTCGAAGAGGAGCGCATCGACACCGGCGGCCGCGACATGGATCCAGCGCAGCTCGTCGGCTGCGTCGAAGACCTCGGTGAGCGCGGTGGAGAAGTAGTCCCAGAGGAGGAGCACCTCGGTGCCGGGCAGGGCCTCGCCGAGGCGGTCGGCCGTGACGATGCGGACGTCGACGTCGTCACGGCGGCCGAGCTCAGTGAGCCGGTCGGGAACCGGGCTGCCTGGCGGGTTGAGAATCGTCAGTGTCGTCATCCGTGGAGTCCTTCGTGGTCAGCGGCACAGCCAGACTATCGGATGGCTCCCGCAGCGAGGAATCGGCGTCGACGGGCACCTCGGCGGCGTGTTCGTGGGTGACGACATGCTCACGGGCGGCGGCATCCTGGCTCTTCAGCGTCGACGCCAGCGGCGTGTTCGGCAGGAAGAGGAGGATGACGAAGCCGAGGAACGCCAGCGGCGCGACCCAGAGGAAGAGCGGGACGAGCGCGTCGTTGTACGCGGTGATGATGAGCGTGTGGATCGGTTCGGGCAGGTCGCCGACGATCTGCGGGGTCAGCCCGGTCGACGAGATCTGCGGCAGCTCGACGTTCGGGTTCGAGGCGGCGAGGCTGCGGATGCCGGACTCGATGTTCTCGAGCAGGCGCTGGGTGAACACCGAGCCGATGAACGCCATGCCGAGCGTCGCGCCCACCTGGCGGAAGTAGTTGTTCGACGCCGTCGCCGTGCCGACCATCTCGACGGGGAAGGCGTTCTGGACGACGAGGACGAGGATCTGCATGCTCAGTCCCAGACCGAGGCCGAGCAGGGCGAGTCCGACCATCGGCTCCCACACCGGGCTGTCGGCTTCGAGCGTCGAGAGCAGGATGAGCGAGACTCCGATGAGGAGGATGCCGGTGAGCGGGTAGCGCTTGTACTTGCCGGTGCGGGCGACGACGAAGCCGGTCAGCGTCGAGGAGATGAGCATCGTGCCCATCATCGGGACCATCATGAGTCCGGCGACGGTCGCGTCGATGCCGTGGACCATCTGCAGGTAGGTCGGCATGTAGGACAGGACGCCGAACATGCTCACGCCGATGAAGAGACCGGCGATCGTCGAGAGGAGGAAGTCGCGGTTCCTGAACAGCCACAGCGGGATGACCGGTTCGCTCACCTTCGCCTCGACGATGACGAACGCGATGATCGCGAGCGCCCCGACGACGATGAGGCCGTTGATCTGCCACGAGCCCCACGCGTAGTCGTGTCCGCCCCACGCGGAGACGAGGACGATGCACGAGGTGATGACGGAGATGAGCGCCATGCCGCCGACGTCGATCTTCGGCCGCGGACCGTGGGTCTGCTTGGGGATCTTGAGGAAGACGGCAGCGGCGATGAGGGCGATGATCCCGAGCGGGAAGTTGATCGCGAACGCCCAGCGCCAGCCGGGGCCCTCCGTCAGCCACCCGCCGATGAGGGGGCCGGCGACCGAGGACACCGCGAAGGCCGAGCCCATGATGCCCATGTACTTGCCGCGCTCGCGCGGAGGGACGACGGAGGCGATGATCGACTGCGAGAGGATCATCATGCCCCCGCCGCCGATGCCTTGGAGGACCCGGCCGAAGATCAGCAGCGACATGTCCTGGGCGAGGAGGGCGAAGACGGAGCCGGCGAGGAAGCAGCTGATCGCGAACATGAACAGCGGCTTGCGGCCGAAGAGGTCGCCGACCTTGCCGTAGATCGGCATCATGATCGTCGAGGCGAGCATGAAGGCCGTCGACACCCACAGCATCTGGTCGACGCCGTCGAGTTCGCCGACGATCGTCGGCAGGGCCGTGGCGAGCACGGTCTGGTTGAGGGAGAACATGAACATCGCGATCATCAATCCCACGAAGAGGAGAATGATCGCCGAGGTCGTCATCGGGGCGGCGTCATTGGTGTGGTTCTCAGGTTCTGCGGCTGTCTGTGTCATGTCCTGGCTCTCGGCCCTCATTCTTCCCTCATCTGTTCTCTCAGCGCAATGGTCTCCGTCGTCGGCGCCTCCGTGACCGCGGTGCGGCGTCATGCCCTCATCGCAGCCTCTCGAGCACCTTGAGGAAGAGCCCGAGGGAATCGTCGTAGATCCTCTGGGTGCTCTCCTCGTCGACGACGAGTTCCGGTGAGTGCTTGACGACGCGGATCGCATGGTGGAGCGGCACCATGCACATCTGGGTGAGCATCCGGGCGCTGCGCCATGCCGAGTCCTCGGTCGAGAACTCCTGTCCGAGGAACCGGAGCCGGGCGAGCACGTATTCGGACACCCGCTCCTCGAGCGCCTCGACCTGGTCGAAGCGTCGGCCCACGAGCTCCGGATAGGCGACGAAGAGCTCGCGCCTGCGACTCGAGAGTCCGGGTTCGGTGCCGATGAGGAGTGCTTCGCGCACGAAGTTCGCCGTGTCCTCGGCGAGCGTGTCGAAGCCGGAGTCGGATTCGACGTAGTCGGCGACGAGCTGGTCGTCGATGTTCGCGACGTCGAGGCCGACGATCGCGTCTTCCTTCGTCGCGTAGTAGTTGAAGAACGTCCGCGGGGACACGCCGGCGTCGGCGGCGATGTTCGCCACCGTCGTCGCTTCGAGTCCCTCGTCGAGGACGCGCGTGAGCGCCGCCTCATGGATGGCGGTGCGGGTCTCGCGCGCTTTCCGCGTCCGCAGCGATTCGTTCTCGGCCATGCGAATAATTCTGCACTAGATGCAACTTTTCATCAACTGCAAAATTGCATCTGTGCAGTATTTCACTCCCGAGGCTGACCCGCCAGGTTCCGCCGCCTCGGCGGGGCGGGACCTCAGGTCATGAGTTCGCGCAGCCGCACACGATGCTGCTCGAGGACCTGGAGCTGGCGCAGCAGCGCGGTCTGCGCCTCGGCATCGCCTGCGCTCTGACGCTGCAGGCGCGAGTGGAGCTCCTTGGCGATGCGCTCGAGGTCGTAGTCGAAGAGCTTCGCGACGATTCCCTGCGCGAACTTCTCCGCGCTCACCCCTTCGGACACCGGCAGCGGCGTGACGAGGAGGCGGGCGACGTCGGGTCCGAGGTCGTCGCCGGCGGCCTCCATGACGGTCTCGGCCCACCGGCCGGGGGCCGCGGCGGCCGCGCGCAGACCGCCGGCCTGCTTGAGCGCCGCCTGGATCTGACGGTGGCCGGGATGGTCGAAGGCCTTCTCCGACAGGGAGTCGAAGAGCTTGGCATTGACGAACTCGGGGTGCTGGAGAGCGACCATGAGGGCGCCCTTCTCCGTCTTCAGCCGCGTCGGGGTGATCGGTGCGGAGAGATCGGAGACGTCGGGACGCTCGTCGTAGACGTACTCGATGCCCGCATCGTCAGCGGTCGGGTTCGCCTGCTGCCGTCCACCGCCGGTGGGACGGCCCTCGCCGGCGGGCGGGGGCGCCTGCTCGCGCCGCTGCCCGGGGTGGGACTGGCGCCCTGGGCCCGCAGCCTGGCCGCGACCCGGGCCCGCACCCTGACCCTGGCGCGGTCCGGCGGTCTGTCCGGGCCCCTGGGTCGAACGGCCGCGGTCGGCTCCGGTCGCGCGCGGATTCCTCCGAGCGGTCTTCACGGCCGCCTCGACCTCGTCGATGTCGACGCCGATGCGCCCGGCGACGAACCGGTGGTAGTGGCTGAGACTGTTGCGATCGCGGATCCCCGCGAGCACCTCGGCGCTGGCCTTGACCGCAGCGATCCGCCCCTCGACGGTGTCGAGGTCGAACTGCCCGATCGCGGTGGTGATGACGAACTCGAAGAGCGGTTTGCGGCCCTCGATGAGCTCGCGGATCGCGCCGTCGCCCTTCTCCAGCCGCAGATCGTTGGGGTCGAGACCCGAGGGTTCGACGGCGACGAAGGTCTGCGCGGTGAACTCGGACTCGAATTCGAACGCCTTGAGCGCCGCCTTCTGCCCGGCCTCGTCGCCGTCGAAGGTGAAGATCACCTGCCCGCTGGGGTCGTCGCCCAAGAGCCGACGGACGATCTTGACGTGCTCGGCGCCGAAGGCGGTGCCGCACGTCGCCACCGCTTGGGTGACGCCGGAGAGCTGAGCGGCCATGACGTCGGTGTAGCCCTCGACGATGACGACGCGCTTGGTCTTCGCGATGTCGCGCTTGGCGAGATCGAGGCCGTAGAGCACCTGGTTCTTGTGGTAGAGCGCGGTCTCCGGGGTGTTGAGGTACTTCGGCCCCTGATCGTCGTCGAAGAGCCGGCGGGCCCCGAAGCCGATCGTCCGTCCCGTCATGTCCCTGATCGGCCACATCACGCGTCCGCGGAACCGGTCGTAGATGCCGCGGCTGCCCTCGCTGGCCAGGCCCGCGGCGAGGATCTCCTCATCGCTGAAGCCGGCCCGGCGCAGATGACCGGTCAGGGCATCCCACGACTTCGGAGCGAAGCCGACGCCGAAGCGGGGGTGCTCACCGGGAGGGAAGCCCTTCGCGGCGAGGAAGTCGCGCGCGATCTGCCCGGCCTTCTCGGACAGCGCTGTGGCGAAGAACCGCTCGGCGACCTCGTGCATCTCGAGGAGGCGCTGCCGCCTGCTCGCCTGCTCCCGGTCGGGTCCCTTGCCGTCCTCGTAGCGCAGGTGCATGCCGATGCGGCCGGCGAGCATCTCGACGGCCTCGACGAAGCTGAGCTGTTCGACCTTCTGGAGGAAGGTGAAGACGTCGCCGGACTCCCCGCAGCCGAAGCAGTGGTACATGCCGACCTGCGGGCGGACATGGAACGACGGGGTCTTCTCGTCGTGGAAGGGGCACAGTCCCTTGAGGGAGCCGATGCCCGCGGTCTTGAGCGTGACGAACTCTCCGACGACCTCGTCGATGCGCGTGCGCGAGCGCAGTTCGTCGATGTCCTCGCGCTTGATGAGTCCCGCCATGGTCTAGAGCCGGTCCCCCGCCCCCGCCTGGATCCGATGGTAGAGCGTCCACGCCGAATGGTCGGTCAGCGAGGCGATCTGGTCGGCGATGACCCGCAGCCGGGCCGCGTCGTCGGCGGCCTCGGCGTGGTCGGCGGCGAACATCGGGTCGAGCCCGTCGGGGTGGGCGTCGTACCAGTCGGCGAGGCTCGTGATGACGGTGTCCTGGATGTCGTGGAGGCGCAGGCGGTCCTCGGCGACCATGACGGTCAGCGTCGCCATGCCCTTGAGCACGGCGATCTCGACGGCCGTGGACTCGGGCACGACGAGGGAGGCGGCGTAGCGGTTGAGCGGCTCCCAGCCGTACTCCTCACGGGTGGCCGCCTCCGCGGCCCCGACGAAGCGGCCGATGAGCTGGCTCGTCATGTGCTTGAGCGCCGCCTGGGCCCGGCGTGACCCGTCGAAGTCCTCGTCCGGCCAGTACGCGGCGGCCTGCAGTCGGGTGAGCGCCTTGTCCATCTCCGCGTCGTCGGTCTCGGGCAGGTACCACTGGCGGGTGATCTCGAAGAGCTCGAGGCGGCGGACCTCGTCGGCGAACTCGCCGAGGCGGAGGTGCCCGGCGACGACGGCGTCCTCGACGTCGTGGACGGAGTACGAGATGTCGTCGGCCAAGTCCATGACCTGCGCTTCGAGGCAGCGGCGGCCGTTGTCGACCCCGTCCCGGTAGAAGTCGAAGACGGCGAGGTCGTCGTCGTAGACGCCGAACTTCCGCACCCCGGAGTCGCGTCGCCCCGCCGCGGCCTCGGCGCGCGGCCACGGATACTTCGTCAGCGCATCGAGGCTGGCCCGGGTGAGGTTGAGTCCGGCCGGGCGGCCGTCGGGGGCGATGACCTTCGGTTCGATCCGGGTGACGAGGCGCAGGGTCTGCGCGTTGCCCTCGAACCCGCCGATGTCGGCGCAGAGCCGGTCGAGGATCGTCTCACCGTGGTGGCCGAAGGGCGGATGCCCGAGGTCGTGGCTCAGGCAGGCGGTGTCGACGATGTCGGGATCGCAGCCGAGGTAGCGGGCGAGTTCGCGTCCGACCTGCGCGACTTCGAGGGAGTGGGTGAGCCGGGTGCGGACGAAGTCGTCGGTGCCGGGCGAGACGACCTGCGTCTTCGCTCCGAGGCGGCGCAGCCCCGAGGAGTGGAGGACCCGCGCCCGATCACGCTGGAAGGCCGAGCGGCGCGGGTTCTTCGCCGGTTCGATGACCCAGCGCTCCTCGTCGCGCGGCGAGTAGTCCGCGACGCTGCCCGAGGCCCGGGCGATGCGTGCGGAGGTGTCGGTGGGCATCCTCATCCTCCCGAGACGTCGAGTTCGGCCTCGGCGAGGTCGGCGGAGCCGCTCTCGTCGAAGACGCGGGAGTCGAGCCAGCCCTCGGGCAGGTGGGGGCGCTTGGGGCGGGTGGTCCGCCCGCGCGAGCCCTCGGCGGCCTCGCCCGGGTAGGGGGCGTCGTCGAGTTCGGCGAGCAGTGCGTCGAGTTCGGCGAGTGAGGAGACCATGGCCAGCCGGCTGCGCAGGTCGCCGCCGACAGGGTAGCCCTTGAAGTACCACGCGATGTGCTTGCGCAGGTCGCGCACCCCGTAGAACTCCTCGCCGTAGTAGTCGACGAGGTATTCGCCGTGGAGACGGACCGCACGGGCCACCTCGGCGAGTCCGGGACGATGACGATCGGCACTGCCGTTGAGAGCGTTCGCAAGATCGCCGAACAGCCACGGCCGGCCCTGGCATCCGCGGCCGATGACGACCCCGTCGCAGCCGGTCGTGCGCATCATCTCGAGCGCATCCTCGGCGGAGAAGATATCGCCGTTGCCGAGCACGGGAACGGTGTCGCCGAGGTGGTCCTTGAGTCGGGCGATCGAGTCCCAGTCCGCGGTCCCGGAGTAGAGGTCGGCAGTCGTGCGCCCGTGGAGCGCGATCGCGGCGACCCCGGCGTTGCGCGCGGTCTCCCCGGCGTCGAGGTAGGTGTGGTGGTCGGCGTCGATGCCCTTGCGCATCTTCACCGTCAGCGGGATGCCGCCGCGGTCGGCCTCCTCGACGGCGGTCGTGACGATCGCTTCGAAGAGGTCCTTCTTCCACGGCAGGGCCGAGCCGCCGCCCTTGCGGGTGACCTTGGGGACCGGGCAGCCGAAGTTGAGGTCGATGTGGTCGGCGCGGTCCTCGTCGACGAGCATCCGCACGGCCTGCCCGATCGTCACCGGGTCGACGCCGTAGAGCTGCACGGAGCGCGGAGTCTCGTACGGCTCGTGGTGGATGATGCGCATGCTCTTGGGGCTGCGCTCGACGAGCGCGCGGGAGGTGACCATCTCGGTGACGTAGAGCCCTGCCCCGTACTCGCGGCACAGCCGCCGGAACGCGGTGTTCGTGATCCCCGCCATCGGTGCGAGCACGACCGGGGAGGACAGCTCGATGGGACCGATGCGCAGCGGCTTGACGGTCTGGGCGGTGGATTCTGGGCTGGGGCTGATGACACTCACCATGCCATTATCCCAAAGCCTGCCAAATCGAGCATCGTACCCTTGCTCACAGACCCGCAACACCGAGGTGGTGCGGCATATTCCCTGGTCACCGGTCGTCCTCCCCGCGCAGGTCCCGCACGTCCCAGACGGCGTCGAGGCGGAGTTCGGCGGCGAGGCGGTCGTCGTGGGTGACGACGAGCATCGCTCCCCCGTATCCCTCGAGCGCCGAGGTGAGCGCCCGCTGCGAGGACACGTCGAGGTTGTTGCCGGGTTCGTCGAGGATGAGCAGCTGCGGGGCCGGGTCGGAGAGCAGGGTCGCGGCCAGCGCGACACGGAAGCGCTCCCCACCCGAGAGCGTGCCGCACAGCTGCGCGGTCCGCTCGGCGCGCAGGCCCATGGCGGCGAGCACCTCGTGGACGCGGTGCTTCTCAAGCCCGGGGTTCGGCCGGCGCACCGCCTCCATGACGCTGACCTCGGCGGGCAGGCGGTACTGCTGGTCGAGGTGGCCGATCGGCACGGACACCTGCACACTGAGGCCGGGGAAGAGCGCGTCGACAAGGCCACCGCTCCCCGAGCCGCCGCTGCCCAACCGGCCGCGGTCTCCGTGGTCGCTCCCCACGCGACCGGCGGCGCTGCCACCGGTCTGCGCGGTGCCGCGGACGGCGGCGAGGAGAGTCGACTTCCCCGCGCCGTTGGGCCCGGTGAGCCGAATCCGCTCCGGTCCGACGATCTCCCGCGGCCGCTCGAGAGCGCTCGGGCGCACCTCGAGGACGCGCCTGCTCGGATGGACCTCGGTCTCGGGCAGGTGGAGGGTGATCGAGGAGTCCCGGCGCAGGGCGTCCTTCGCGGTCTGCACGGCAGCGGCGGCCGCAGCCTCGTCGGCGGCCTTGTCCCCGCGCCGTTTGGCCGCCGACTTCTGCGCGAAGTCGGTGAGGCCGTTCATGACGATCTTCGGTCGGCGTTTGCTCGCCTTGTCCTTCGCGGCCTTCCGGTCGGCACGCGCCAGGGTGGTCTCGAGGTCGATGCGCTGGCGCTTCTCGATCGCGTGGGCCTTCTTCGCGTCGGTCAGCCGCGCCTGTTTCGCCTCCTCCTCGGCGGCGACCATCTCCTCGTATGCGGTGTAGTTCCCGCCGTAGACGCGCAGCTGGTCGGTCATCTCGACGATCGTCGTCATCGAGTCGAGGAGCTCGCGGTCGTGGGAGATGACGAGGGTGGGCCCGGACCGCCGCGCGAGCAGCTCGGTGAGCAGGGCCCGGCCCGCCGCGTCGAGGTTGTTGCTCGGCTCGTCGAGGATGAGCCATGAGGACCCGACCATCGCCGCGCGGGCGAGACCGATCCGCATCGCCTCCCCGCCGGAGAACGTCGCAGCCTGCCGGTCGAGGTCGTCCGCGGAGAGGGTGAGCCCCACCTCGGCGAGGGCGGACAGGGCCCGCTCCTCGATGTCCCAGTCCTCCCCGATGATGTCGAAGTCGGCTGGTCCGGCCTCGCCGTGCAGCGCGCGATGCAGGCTCGTGCGGATGCCGGCGATGCCGAGGATCGCGTCGACGCGGTCGTCGGTGTGCGGCAGCAGCTGGTCGATGTGGACGGCGCCGGCGGCACCGGTGACGGTCCCCGTGGTGGGGGCGAGCGCGCCGGTGAGAAGCCGGGCGAGAGTGGATTTGCCGATCCCGTTGTCACCGACGAGGCCGGTGAGTCCCAGTGGGATCGTGGCGGTGAGGTGGGTGAGGATCTCGGTATCGTCGCCGAGGCGGTATCCGAGTCCGGACAGGGTGATGGCAGAGGGCATCAGTGATCTCATTTCGTGCACGCGGTGCGGTGCGGGTCCGAATCACCCGCGGGTGCGGAAATGAGGTGTCACTTCATTCTCAGGCGCTGCCTTCACTCGACTGTGGGACCTCACAAGGATGCCCGAGTCGCCTCCGGTGCGTCAAGGTCGCCGAGGCGGTCGACCGGTCCCGGCCGACAGCTGCGGTGAAGACTCGGTGCGACTGAGGACCCGGCTCAGGTGATGATGAGCATGAGCTCTGCCGACCGGTCGCTGGGGTTGGCGAGCTGGTGGGGCACATCGCCAGGGGCCTGTGCGCAGTCGCCGGCGCGCAGGATCGTGCGGCGGTCGATCGTGACGATCTCGACGGTGCCGGCGAGGACGAAGAAGGTCTCCCGGGATCCCGAGCGGTGGGCGGCGAACGGCGAGGTCTCGCTGCGGGGTTCGAGCGAGTAGTGGATGACCTCGATGTTCTCACTCGGCGAGGGCAGGTCGCGGCGCCAGGTGCCGGGACCGTACGTCGCGTGCGGGACGATCGCATCGGCCGGGGTGACGAGCACCTCGGGTTCGGCGAGGAGCTCGCCGACGTCGACGCCGAGCGCGCGGGAGAGCCCCATGGCGTTGGACACCGAGGTGTCCTGCTCACCGCGTTCGATCTTCGACAGTGCGGCGCGGGAGATGCCGGCGCGGATCGCGAGCTCGTTGAGGGTGAGGTTGCTGTATTTGCGGCGAGCCCGGATGCGCGCCCCGAACACCCGCGCCCCGGGATCCTCTGACTTCGCCATGATGACATCCTAATGTAATCTCAGATAGTAGATCTCAATCCATTAAAAGTGATTATGACCGGTCTCCTCGCGTTCGTCCCCATTCTCCTCGCCGTCGCGCTCCTCGCCTTCCGCGCGCCGACGTGGGTCTCCGCGGTGGCCGGACTCGCCGGTGCCGGCCTCTGTGCGGTCCTCGCCTTCCCCACTCCCCTCCCCGTCATCACCCAGGCCGCCGGCGACTACTTCCCCCTCATCGCCGAGGTGGTGCTCATCCTCCTCTTCGGGATGATGCTCGCCGGGATCCTCGAGGCCACGGGCGCGATGCGGACGATCTCCGCGAGTGTCGAGTCGATGGTGCCCAGCCGGTCCCTCGGCGTCGCCCTCGTCGTCTTCGGCCTCGTCCCCTTCGCCGAATCCGTCACGGGCTTCGGCATCGGCGTGACGATCGGTGTGCCGATCCTCCGGCATCTCGGCTGTTCGCTGCGGCATTCGGCGCTCCTCGGGCTCCTCGGTCTCGTCGCGGTCCCGTGGGGTGCGCTCGGACCGGGCACGACGGTGGCGGCGGCGCTCGCCGGCTTCGACGTCGATGCGCTCGGTCTGTCGACGGCCTGGGTGAACGCGATCCCGGTGGCCGTGGTCCTCTGCTCGGTTCTCGTCCTCATGCGTCCCCGCCTCGGCAGCGCACTCGGGATGATCGGTGCCGCCGGTCTGCTGTGGGGCGGAATCCTCCTCGCCAACCGTCTTCTCGGCATGGCGCCGGCCGGCATCATCGGGTCCCTCGTCGTCATCGTCGGCCTCGGCGTGCCCCTGGCGGTCCGCGCCCGCTTCGCCGCAGTCACCGCGGCGCTCGGGCGCGCGGTCCTGCCCTACGGCGTTCTCACCCTCGGCATCCTCGCCGCGCGGGAGCTTCTCGCCGTGTTCCCGTCTCCGCTCATGGAGAGTCTCGCCTCTCCCCCGTTCTGGCTGGCCGTCGCCTGCCTCGTCGCTGCGCTCTCGCGGACCCGCGGGGCGAAGAATGGGCAGAGGGGTGCCGGATCGACGGATAGTCCCAGGGTCGACGAATCGACGGATGAGCGCAGCGACGGTGCGTCATCTCCCCCGCCGCTGCGCCCGGTCATCGTCCGCGCGGTGCGCGCATGGGTGCCGATCGGGGCGGCGACGGCGGCGTTCATGCTCATGGGCTGGGTGATGACGACCTCGGGGATGAGCACGGCGTTCGGGGACCTGCTGCCCACGGGGCTCCTCGTGCTCGCTCCGTGGCTGTCGACGATCGGCGCCGTGCTCACCGGGTCGAACACGGGCAGCAACGCGATGTTCGCGAGCACCCTCGCCGTCGCCGGTGAGGGAACGGCAGCGGGGCCGCTGACCGCCGTCGCCGCAGGCAACGCCGCGGGATCGCTGGCGGCGCTCGCCGCTCCGCCGCGGGTCGCGATGGCCGTCCAGCTCTCCGGCGCCGGGGCCGCCGATGCTCGGGACGGGTCGTGGGTGTTCAGCCGGGCGTTCCTCATCGTCGGCCTCAACACCCTCGCCATCGGCCTCTGGCTCCAGTTCCTCGCGTAAGCGGGGCAACCGCCTCGGCGCCGGCTACCCGGGCCTGCCCGACTGCCACATCACCCCCGCGCCACCCTCAGCCCCACACACCACCCTCAGCCCCACCCACAACCCGAGGCGCCGACAGGCACCCGGAGCTGCGTATCCCCACCGCGGAGCGCCGAAAACTACCCGTGCACGGGTGGTCATTATGGCTCAAGGGGCCGGTCGACTCCGCCGCTCGAGGTGCCGGTCGACGTTGAGGTGCCTGTCGGCAGCGAGGGATCGCGTGCGGGCATCGATGACCAGTGCACAGCTCTCCGCCGAGGTGGTCCGCCGGTCCCTCGCCGAGGTGGTCCGGCAGATCGTCGACCTCGCCGGTCCGATGCCCCCGCGGGATCGGCCGCCTCGGCGCTCCGGCACTGAACCGTCAGAGGAGCCCTGACCGATCAGGTGCGGCACTCACCCATCAGGTGCGCCTCGGACCGATCAGAGGCGCAGCTGACCGATCAGAGGCGGATGAGCTCGCGCGGGAACGCGGTGAACGTGTCAGCACCGGAGTCGGTGATGAGGATCGATTCGGAGAGCTCGTAGCCGTAGCCGTTCATCCACATGCCGCAGATGAGGTGGAAGGCCATCCCCGCTTCGAGGATCTGATCGTCCTCGGTGCGGATCGAGATCGTCCGCTCGCCCCAGTCCGGCGGGTAGCCGATGCCGATCGAATAGCCGAGGCGGCTCGGCTTCTCGAGTCCGTGCAGAGCCAGCGACCGATTCCAGGTCCGTGCGAGTTCCGCGGTGGGCACCCCGGGTCGGGCGACATCGAGGACGGCTGCCAGCGCCTCGGCGACGACCCCCTCGAGACGGACGAGCTCCTGCTTCGGACGGCCGACGACCGCTGTCCGGGCGAGCGGGACATGGTAGCGGCGGTGGACTCCGGCGAGCTCGATGCTCACGGACTCATCCGTTGCGAACACTCTGTCGGTCCACGTCAGGTGCGGGGTGTCGGCGCTCTCTCCGGTGGGCATGAGGGGCACGATCGCCGGGTAGTCACCCCAGGCGGCATCGTTGCCGCGGATCTGCGCGGCGGCGATCGCGGCGGCGACCTCGTGCTGGCCCACGCCCTCGGCGATCGACTCGAGGGCCGCGGTCATCGCCGCGGTCGTCACCTCGGCGGCCCGGTGCATGAGCGCGAGTTCGGCCGGGGATTTGATCGCCCGGATCCAGTTGACGAGTTCGAACGAATCGACGAGGCGCCATTCGGGGACCCCGTTGACGAGTGCGCGGAAGGCCCGCGGGGAGAAGAAGTGCGAGTCCATCTCGACGCCGACGGGCGAGGTGGAAGCGCGGGCGACCTCCCACCGCTGGCGCAGGGCGAAGGCGACCCAGTCGAAGGGGTGGATGTGCGGACGCTGCACATAGCGCTCGGGGTAGCCGACGATGTCCTCCGGCGGCAGCCACGAGGTGTGCGTGGCCCCACGGGCGTCCATATCGCGCATGAAGAGCGTGAGCGGACCCGAGGAGGGGACGAAGAGCAGCTGCGGAGTGTAGAACGACCACGCGTTGTAGCCGGTGAGGTAGTAGATGTTCGCCGGATCGGTGACGATGAGCGCCGACAGGCCCTGGTCGCTCATCCGCCCGCGCACCGCTGCGATGCGAGCGAGGTACTCCTCGGGGGCGAACCCGAGATGCTTCGCACCGATCGTGTCGACCTCTCCGGGATAGGGCTGCGGACGCGACCGGACCTCGGCCCCCGCACCTCCCTGCTCGGCGCCCGGACGCATCCCCTGCACATCGGCGCGCCGGTCGGCGCGACCGGAGAACAGCTCACCCTCATTCATGCGCCCAGTCTGGTGATCCGCCTCACACGGTGTCAATGAGGCGCGCGCGGACCGGCACCGAGGCGGCCGGTGCCCGGTCCCGCCGGCACCCGAGCACGAGCCAGCCCGTCACCACGCCCGCCTGCTTCCCGTTCATGACGGATACAGAATGAAAGTTCAAGAAAATCAACTGAATCCGCAAACAGGACTACGCATTCCGACTGAATCGATGGTAGGTTGGTCTGAGACTCACATCACGGAGGTGAAGAATGACCCACTCGCTGCCGAGCGTCAGCAGTCACCGCCTGGGCAACCTCGACGAGAAGTCCAAGGCGATCATCGTCGAACTCCAGCACGACGGACGCAAGTCCTACTCTGCCATCGGCAAGTCCGTCGGACTCTCCGAGGCGGCCGTGCGGCAGCGGGTGTCACGGCTCATCGAATCCGGCGTGATGGAGATCGTGGCCGTGACCGACCCGCTCAGTCTCGGCTTCGCCCGACAGGCCATGGTGGGCGTGAAGGTCCGCGGGGACATCTCGAAGGTCGCCGACAGGCTGCACGGGTATGACGAGATCGACTATCTCGTCGTCACCGCGGGGTCGTTCGACCTCCTTGTGGAGATCGTCTGCGAATCGGACCGACACCTCATCGATTTCGTCAACCGAGAACTCCGGTCGATCGACGCCGTCGTCGACACGGAGCTCTTCATGTACCTCTCACTCGAAAAGCAAAAATACAATTGGGGGACACGATGACAGACAATGTCACCAGAGCCGGCACTCCGTATCAGGAAGCCGTGCGCAACAACGTGTGGATGCACATGGCACCGCACCAGGCCCTGTTCAACGGCGGACAGGCACCGATCATCACCCGCGGCGAAGGCCACCACATCTTCGACGACAAGGGCAAGAAGTACCTCGACGGCCTCGCCGGTCTCTTCACCGTCCAGGTCGGGCACGGTCGTGAGGAGATCGCCAAGGCGATGTACGACCAGACGATGCAGCTGCCCTTCATGCCGCTGTGGTCGTTCGCGCACCCGCAGGCCATCGAGCTCTCCGAGCGTCTCGCGAGCTACGCCCCCGGCGACCTCAACCGCGTGTTCCTCACCTCCGGCGGCGGCGACTCCGTCGAATCGGCGATGAAGCTCGCGAAGAACTACTTCAAGCTCACCGGCAAGCCCGGCAAGCACAAGATCATCTCCCGTGCCACCGCCTACCACGGCACCCCGCACGGCGCGCTGTCGGTGACGTCCCTGCCGGGCCTGCGCGAGCAGTTCGCCCCGCTCGTCCCCGGTGCCCACAAGGTCCCGAACACGAACTTCTACCGTGCGCCCGAGCCGTACGCGCACGATGAGAAGGCCTTCGGCCGCTGGGCGGCCGACCGCATCGCCGAGGCGATCGAGTTCGAAGGCGCCGACTCCGTGGCAGCCGTCTTCCTCGAGCCCGTGCAGAACTCCGGTGGCTGCTTCCCGCCGCCTCCCGGATACTTCGAGCGGGTGCGCGAGATCTGCGACGAGAACGACGTCCTCCTCGTCTCCGACGAGACGATCTGCGCCTACGGCCGCATCGGCGACATGTTCGCGTGCAACGACTTCGGCTACGTCCCCGACATCATCACCTCGGCGAAGGGCATCACCTCCGGGTACGCCCCGCTCGGTGCGATGATCGCCTCGGACCGTCTCTTCGAGCCCTTCGGCCCCGACGGCGACGCGACGTTCTACCACGGCTACACCTTCGGCGGACACCCCGTCGCCTGTGCCGCCGCGATGGCGAACTTCGACGTGTTCGAGAAGGAGAAGCTCAACGACCACGTGCACGAGAACGCCGGTGCGTTCAAGTTCACGCTCGAGAAGCTCAAGGACCTCCCGATCGTCGGCGACGTCCGCGGTGAGGGCTTCTTCTACGGCATCGAACTCGTCAAGGACAAGGACACGAAGGAGTCCTTCACCGAAGAGGAGTCCGAGCGCATCCTCAAGAACTTCGTCTCGGCGAAGATGTACGAGAACGGCCTCTACTGCCGTGCCGACGACCGCGGCGACCCGGTCATCCAGCTCTCGCCCCCGCTGACCGTCGGTCAGAAGGAGTTCGACGAGATGGAATCGATCATCCGCAGCGTCCTCAAGGAAGCGTGGACGATGTTCTGATCGCCCACCTCGGCGCGTGACGCAGCGACAGCGGCCCCGACACCATGACCAGGTGTCGGGGCCGCTGTCGCTGCCGGTGGGGCGGGTGAGATCATCGATCGCCGAGGCGGACGGGCAGGGGCCTGGGACCGTGCCCGTCCGCTGACGCTGAAGTCTCAGTCGCCGTTGGGTCTCAGACGCCGATGGGTCTCAGACGCCGAGGTGCTCAGCGAGGTAGGCCTCGACCTGGTCGAGGCTCACGCGCTCCTGGCTCATGTCGTCGCGTTTGCGGATCGTCACCGCGCCGTCGTCGAGGGAGTCGAAGTCGTACGTGATGCACAGGGGCGTGCCGATCTCGTCCTGGCGACGGTAGCGGCGGCCGATGGCCCCGGCGTCGTCGAAGTCGATGTTCCAGCGCTTGCGCAGCTGTGCGGCGAGCTCCTTGGCCTGCGGGGTGAGCTTCTCGTTGCGGCTCAGCGGCAGCACCGCCGCCTTGACCGGGGCCAGGCGCGGGTCGAGGCGGAGGACGATGCGGGTGTCCGTGCCGCCCTTCGTGTTCGGCGCCTCGTCCTCGGTGTAGGCGTCGACGAGGAACGCCATCATCGACCGGGTGAGACCGAACGCGGGTTCGATGACGTACGGGGTGTAGCGCTCCCCGCTGGCCTGATCGAAGTACTGCAGCTTCGCGCCCGAGGCCTCGGAATGGGTGCCGAGGTCGTAGTCGGTGCGGTTGGCCACGCCCATGAGCTCGCCCCATTCCGACCCCTGGAAGCCGAAGCGGTACTCGATGTCGATCGTGCCCGCCGAGTAGTGGGCGCGCTCGTCCTCGGGGACGTCGAACCGGCGCATGTTCGCCTCGTCGATGCCGAGCCCGATGAACCAGTTCCAGCAGTCCTCGACCCAGGTGGAGAAGAACGAGTCGGCCTCGTCGGGGTGGACGAAGTACTCGAGTTCCATCTGCTCGAACTCGCGGGTGCGGAAGATGAAGTTGCCGGGCGTGATCTCGTTGCGGAAGGACTTGCCGATCTGGCCGATGCCGAACGGCGGCTTCTTCCGGGCAGCGGTGACGACGTTGTTGAAGTTGACGAAGATGCCCTGCGCGGTCTCCGGGCGCAGGTAGTGGAGGCCCGCCTCGGACTCGACGGGACCGAGGTAGGTCTTGACGAGCCCGGAGAACTGCTGCGGCTCGGTCCACTGACCGCGGGTGCCGCAGTCGGGGCAGACGATGTCGGCCATGCCGTTGGCCGGTGCCTTGCCGTGTTTGGCCTCGTAGGCCTCGACGAGGTGGTCCTCCCGGTGCCGGTGGTGGCAGTGGAGGCATTCGACGAGGGGGTCGACGAAGGTCTCGACGTGGCCCGAGGCCTCCCACACGCGCTTGGGCAGGATGATCGAGGAGTCGAGGCCGACGACGTCCTCACGTCCGCGGACGAAGGTCTGCCACCACTGCGACTTGATGTTGTCCTTGAGTTCGACACCGAGCGGACCGTAGTCCCATGACGACCGGGTACCGCCGTAGATCTCTCCGGCTTGGAAGACGAAGCCCCGGCGCTTGGCGAGGGCGATGACGGCATCCAGCTTGGACTGTGCCACGATTGACTCTCCTTGGTCTCCTTGCCGCCGACGGCCGGCTGCCGTGGCGCACGACTCCCCAGCCTATCGGTTCGCGCCCCGCCGCGGACACAGGCCGCTGGCGATGGAACTCACACTTTCTCTGCCCACTGGGGACCGCCTCGGCGCGGGACGGCAAGGTAGACTGGGGGCACACCCAAACCTATCTTCCGTACCGACGGCTGTGCATCGGCACAAGCCCTGGAGAATGACGCGTACGGTTCCGGCCCGGATTGCCAGACATGATCGCACAAGCGGCCGCAGGGTAGATCGCCACTTCAGTCATCTGCGATCAAGTGTGTGCCGCAAGTGAGAGTGAGACCTCATGTCCGAACAGTCCGCCGAATCCACCCCGACCTTCTCCGAACTCGGCCTCCACCCGGAGGTGCTGCGCGCCGTCGATGCGCTCGGCTACGAGTCCCCCTCCCCCATCCAGGCCGCGACCATCCCCGCCCTCGTCGACGGCCGCGACGTCATCGGCCTCGCCCAGACCGGAACGGGCAAGACCGCGGCGTTCGCGCTGCCGGTCCTCTCCCACCTCGCCGAGGCGGGGCGCGCCGAGGACGGCCCGTTCGCCCTCGTGCTCACCCCCACCCGTGAGCTCGCGCTCCAGGTCGCCGAGGCGTTCACCTCGTATGCGACGAACCTCGACGACTTCTCCGTGCTCCCGATCTACGGCGGGCAGTCCTACGGCCCCCAGCTGGCCGGGCTCAAGCGCGGTGCGCAGGTCGTCGTCGGCACGCCCGGGCGCGTCATCGACCACCTCAAGCGGGGTTCCCTCAAGCTCCAGAACCTCCAGCACCTCGTGCTCGACGAGGCCGATGAGATGCTCAAGATGGGCTTCGCCGAGGACATCGAGGAGATCTTCAACGCCACCGGCGACTCCCGCCAGGTCGCCCTCTTCTCCGCGACGATGCCGACCTCGATCCACCGCCTCACCGGCAAGTACCTCAACGATCCCGAAGAAGTCAGGGTCGCGGCGAAGTCGCAGACCGGGTCGAACATCCGCCAGCGCTACCTCATGGTCCAGCACTCCCACAAGCTCGACGCCCTCACCCGGATCCTCGAGGTCGAGGAGTACGACGGCATCATCATGTTCGTGCGCACGAAGCAGGCCACCGAGGAGCTCGCGGAGAAGCTGCGGGCCCGCGGGTTCAAGGC
Source organism: Brevibacterium sp. NPDC056726 (assembly GCF_042790515.1). NCBI lineage: Bacteria > Bacillati > Actinomycetota > Actinomycetes > Micrococcales > Brevibacteriaceae > Brevibacterium > Brevibacterium sp. NPDC056726. The sequence continues at coordinate 372,685 of NZ_JBHTYZ010000004.1, forward strand.
CTCGGCGATCAACGGCGACATCCCGCAACAGGCGCGTGAGCGCACCGTCGAGATGCTGCGCGAGGGCAAGATCGACATCCTCGTCGCCACCGACGTCGCCGCGCGCGGTCTCGACGTCGAGCGCATCTCGCTCGTCGTCAACTACGACATCCCGCACGACACGGAGTCCTACGTCCACCGCATCGGCCGCACCGGTCGTGCCGGCCGCTCCGGCGAGGCGATCCTCTTCATCACCCCGCGTGAGCAGCGTCTGCTCGGTTCGATCGAGCGCGCGACGAAGCAGAAGGTCGAACCGCTGACGCTGCCAAGCGTCGAGGAGCTGACGAACACGCGCGTCGAGAAGTTCACCAAGCGCATCGACGACGCCCTGGCGACGACCGAGCTCAGCGAGCTCGCGACCGTCATCGAGCAGTACGAGCTCAGCCGCAACGTGCCGGCCACGGACATCGCGGCCGCGCTGGCCGCGCTCCTCCTCGAGTCGAACTCGCTCAAGGCCGAGCCGATGCCCGAGCCCACCCGCGGCAAGCAGGGCCGTGACCGCGATCGCGACGGCAAGCCCGGCCGGGAGCGCGGGGCGCGCAGCCGCGAGGGCATGGTCACCTACCGTCTCGCAGTCGGGCGCAACGAGCGCGTGCAGCCGGGGTCGATCGTCGGTGCGATCGCGAACGAGGGCGGCATCACCTCGAAGCAGATCGGCCACATCGACATCCGGTCGAACCACACGCTCGTCGACCTGCCGCAGGATCTCGATCCGGGCGTGCTCAAGAAGCTCGCGCACACCGAGATCCAGGGTCGGCCGATCGACATCCGTCCCGATTCGGGTCGTCCGGGCCGCCCGTTCAAGAAGCGCAACTTCGACAAGCAGCCCGGCGACAACCGCAACTTCCGCGGCGACCGTCGTGGCGGCGGCAAGAAGTTCGGCGGGCGTGACCGCGATCGTTCGCGCGACCGCTACTGAGATTCGACCTCGAAGGGCCCGCAGCAACTGTGCTGCGGGCCCTTCGGGCATTCTGGAGGCGATTGCCTCGTCGACCGTCCGTTCGACATTCCGGCCCAACCGCCGTCCGTCCGACGCTCCGGCCCGAACGCCGTCCTCGCACTATCGGTTGCAGCACAGGTGAGTTTCGGGGGCTCAGTTCGTGAACAGGGCCCTCGACACCAGGGTGAGCCCGAACGGCCGGCCGGCAGCGAGCACCGGCCCGAGTCGACTCCCAGCACCGTCCCGACCGGGTTTGCGCCAGTCTGATCCGAGATGGCCAATGCAGGAACTGGCCATCTCGGCTCGAACTGGCGCAAAACGCAGAACCGCTGGTCTATGACGCGCCGGGTGCCTCGTAGCACCTCGGCCCGAACGCCGTCCGCGCACTATTGGTTGCGGCTCAGGTGAGTTTCGAGGGCTCAGCTCGTAAACAGAGCCGTGGAAACCAGGGTGAGCCCGAAACGTCGGCCGGCAGCGAGCACCTGCCCGAGTCGACTGTTCGAGTCCCCACAACGCCCTCCAAGCAGGATACGCCCCGCCCTCAGGCTCCCGCGGCCCCTCCTGGGCGGTCGATGGCGCCGCCGAAGCGCCGGTCGCGTCGTGCGTACTCCTCGATCGCCGTCCACAGGGTGCGCCGGTCGACATCAGGCCAGAGCACGTCCTGGAACACCATCTCGGCGTAGGCGGACTGCCAGAGGAGGAAGTTCGAGGTCCGCTGCTCCCCCGACGACCGGACGAAGAGGTCGACGTCGGGCACCTGCGGCGCGTAGAGCCGGGCGCGCAGGGTCTTCTCGCTCACCTTGCCGGGCTTGAGCCGGCCGGCGGCCACCTCGGCGGTGATCTCGTTGACGGCGTCGACGATCTCCGAGCGTCCGCCGTAATTCACGCAGAACTGGAGGGTCAGGCCCGTGTTGTGCTTCGTCATCTCGGCGGCGGTCTCGAGTTCGTCGATGACCGAGCGCCACAGACGCCCCCGCCGCCCCGACCACACGATGCGCACGCCCAGGGCGTTGAGCTCGTCCCGGCGCCGGCGGATGACATCGCGGTTGAAGCCCATGAGGAAGCGCACCTCCTCGGGTGAGCGCTTCCAGTTCTCCGTCGAGAACGCGTACGCCGACAGGTAGTCGACGCCGATCTCGATGGCGCCGTGGATGACGTCGAGGAGGGACGCCTCGCCGGCCTTGTGTCCCTCGGTCCGCGGCAGTCCGCGCTCGTTGGCCCAACGGCCGTTGCCGTCCATGACGACGGCGACGTGGCGGGGAACGAACTTCTCGTCGAGGCGCGGCGGCGTCGCCCCGCTCGGATGGGCGGGTGGGGCGGGATAGCTCACGTGCGCTCCAGGACTCTCAAGGATCGGATGTTGCGTTCGAGGTGCCACGACACCCAGTCGGAGACGAGCTTCGACCCGTCCATCTGGTCGTGGAGGTCTGAGGCCTCGGCGTGCGCCCAGTCCCCGGTGAGGAGGGCCGCGAGGTGGTCGAGGGCGTCGGTGTCGGGCAGCGCGGCACCGCTGGGCCGGCAGCCCGAGCAGACGGCCCCGCCGAGGGCCGCGGAGAACGCCCGGTGCGGTCCGGGCGCCCCGCACTGGGCGCAGTCGGCGAGGCTCGGGGCCCACCCGGCCACCGACATCGCCCGCAGCAGGTAGGCGTCGAGGGCCAGGCGCGGCGGGTGCTCGCCCTTGCACAGGGAGCGGATCGCTGCGACGAGGAGGAGGAACTGCGCCCGGGAGACGGGTTCGGCTTCCGTGATCCTGCTCGCCGTCTCCGCCATCACCGAGGCGGCCGAATAGGCATCGTAGTCCGCGCCGATGCCGCGGGCGAAGGGTTCGATGAGCTCGACCTGGGTGACGATGTCGAGGTTGCGCCCGACGTGGCATTGGACGTCGATGAGCATGAACGGCTCGAGGCGGGAGCCGAACCGGGACTTCGTGCGCCGCACCCCCTTGGCCACCGCGCGGACGAGTCCGTGGCTGCGGGTGAGCACGGTGACGATGCGGTCGGCTTCACCGAGCTTGTGGCCCGAGAGGACGATGCCCTCATCACGATAGTTGTGCACCGCACCATTATCGCAGAGCGCACCGTCAACCGCGCCGAGGCGGCCCGTGTCGCCCGCACTCCCGTGCCCGAGGCGGCCCGTGTCGCCCGTACTCCCGTGCCCGAGGCGGCCCGGCCGAATGCGAGGGGCACAGCCCACCACGCCCCACCGACCGGCCTGACCAGCCGGTCGACTGACGGTCAGTCGACCGGCTGACGGTCAGCAGATCGGCGAGAGGGTCAGCGGTCGGACTCGGCGTCGCGCGCGGCGCGGTTGACCGCGGAGATGACGGCCTTGAGCGAGGCCTTTGTGATGTTCGGGTGGAGACCTGCGCCCCAGCGCACCCGGTCCTCGATGGCGAGTTCGACGTAGGCGGCGGCCATCGTGTCCGCGCCCGAGCCGATCGCGTGCTCCGTGTAGTCCTGGAGACGCATGTCGATGTCGAAGTTGTCGTTGAGGACGCGGACGAGGGCGTCGATCGGGCCCTTGCCGCGGCCTTCGTAGGTCCGCTCCTGACCGTCCACGATGAGGTCGACCTCGATGCGCTCGGAGGCGCTCGTGTCGTCGACGGCGCCGGATTCGGTGCGCAGGCCCACGATCTGGAAGCGACCCCACGTGGCGTCGGGGTCGTCGCTCGGCAGGTACTCGTGGTTGAAGATGCGGCGGATCTCCTCGGCGGTGACCTCACCGCCGGCCTCAGTGTGCTGCTGGACGGCCTTGGAGAACTCCACCTGCATGCGGCGCGGCAGATCGAGACCGTACTCGCTCTTGAGCAGGTACGTCACTCCGCCCTTTCCCGACTGCGAGTTGACGCGGATGATCGCCTCGTACGAGCGTCCCAGGTCCTTCGGGTCGACGGGCAGGTAGGGCATGTCCCATTCCATGAGGTCGACGGGCACGCCGTCGGCCTTGGCGTTGCGCTCCCGGTCGGCGAAGGCCTTGTTGATCGCATCCTGATGCGACCCGGAAAACGAGGTGAACACGAGGTCACCGCCGTAGGGGTGACGCTCGTGGACGCCGATCTGGTTGCACTCGGTGACGGTGTGGATGACCTCGTCGATGTCGGAGAAGTCGAGTTCGGGGTCGACGCCCTGGGTGTAGAGGTTGAGGGCGACGGTGACGAGGTCGAGATTGCCGGTGCGCTCACCGTTGCCGAAGAGGCAGCCCTCGATCCGGTCGGCCCCGGCCATGATGCCGAGTTCGGCGGCCGCGACGCCGGTGCCGCGGTCGTTGTGCGGGTGGAGGGAGACGGCCACCTCGTCGCGGTAGGGCATGTTGCGGCAGAACCATTCGATCTGGTCCGCGTACGTGTTCGGGGTGCCGCGCTCGACGGTGGCGGGGAGGTTGACGACGGTTTCGCGACCCGCGCCGGGCTGCCACATGTCGAGGACGCTGCCGACGATGTCGAGGGCGAACTCCGGTTCGGTGTCGACGAAGATCTCCGGCGAGTACTGGTACCCGAAGTCCGAGCCGGACAGCAGCGTCTCGGCGTGCTTCATCACCGCCTGCGTGCCCTGCAGGGCGATGTCGCGGGTCTGGTCGAAGCCGTCGCCGTCGAACCCGAAGACGACCTTGCGGAAGACGGGGGCTGTCGCGTTGTAGAGGTGGACGGTCGGCATCTTCGCCCCGACGAGGGACTCGACGGTCCGCTCGATGAGATCCTCACGGGCCTGCGTGAGCACGGAGATGCGCACGTCGTCGGGGATCGCGTCGTCCTCGATGATCGAGCGCACGAAGTCGAAGTCGACCTGGCTGGCGGCGGGGAAGCCCACCTCGATCTCCTTGAAGCCGAGCTTGACGAGGAGATCGAACATCCGCCGCTTGCGGTCGGGGGTCATCGGGTCGATGAGCGCCTGGTTGCCGTCGCGCAGGTCGGTGCTCAGCCAGCGCGGGGCCTTCCGGATGACCTGGTCAGGCCAGGTGCGATCGTGCATGTCGAGCACGATCCGATCCTGGAACGACTTGTACTTCGTGAATGGCATGGGGGTCGGCTGCTGCAGGTTCATCATTCCTCATCATCTGTCGTCGGGGTTTACAGCATGAGAGCCTCCGCGACGAGGGCGCTGTCCGAATCAGGACTCGTCGCGGCACGGAAGGAGGAGGAACCTGTGAGCCACGCCTCCACCGTAGACCGTGATGAGCCGCAGGCGGACACGTTGTCCACATCTCAAGACAGGGACCCGGCGGTCGCAGACAGCGGAGACCACCCCGCGCAGGCGGTGGTCTCAATCGCCGAGGCGGTGCGCTCAATCGCCGAGGAAGTCGACCGAGGCCCGTCGCATCGTGAAGCCGACACCGGTGTCGTCGGCGGTGCACGTCATGCCGTCCTCGGCCGAGGTGCACGTCATCCCCGATGCGGAGATCGACTCACCGTAGCCGAGCACGCGCGCCGGGCCCGAGCTCGCCGGGGCCTCCCGGCACGAGAAGCCCGCGCCCTCGCCGTTGGCGACGACGACGGAGCCCCAGTTGTCCATCTGACAGTCCTCGGGCCTCTCCGGGGGCGTGTAGTCGAACGAGGCGATGACGCACCGCGCCCGGTCGGCGTCGATCGTGCATTCGATGTTGCCCGACGGCGACGCGAACGTCTCCACGGCCGCCGGCGGGCTCGAGGTCTCCGACCCCTGGCTCTCCGTCGGCGCGGGCGTGGGCTGGAGGGAGGGTGATTCCGGCGCCGAGGCGGTCTCCTCCGTGCTCTGCATCGAATCCCAGACGATGTAGCCGACGATCCCGATCGCGAGCACGAGGGCGATCGACGCGAGCACCCACAGCCAGGCGGGGACCTTCGCCGTCTCCGGTTCGCGCCGGTACGGTCCGCCCGGCCCGCCCGCGGAACCGGGCCCGCCGGGTCCTCCCGGTCCGGTCGGCCCGCCGGGCCCCGCCGGTCCACCGGGTCCCGGGTATCCGCCGTTCTGGTATCCCGCGGCGTACGCGGCTCCGGCCGGTGCCGGAGTCCCCCCGCGCGGAGTCCCACCGCGCGGTTGCCCCTGCTGGCTCACCTGCGGGGAGAACTGGCCGGGCGCCGCGGCGCCGAAGCCCTCAGCAGGTCGCGTTACGCCTTCGGAACCGCCGTAGTGCGGGGTGCCCTGCGGGTTCCACTGGCGGGGTGCCGCCGCTGCCTCGGCTTCGGCGAGGTCCGAGGAGTTGACCTTCCGGGGTGCCGCTGCGGGCTCATCGACCTCCGGGTCACCGCCTTCGGCGGCCGCGATGGCGCGGAGCTCCTCGAGACTGAGGACCTCGGTCGCCGCGGCGCCGTCGGCGGAGACCATCGACTTCAACCGGTCGATCTCCTCGGCGCTGAGCGCCTGCGTCGAGCCGTCGGCCTGCGGCGACTTGTCCTGGCCGATGAAGAGCTGCGTGGTGATCGAATCCGGAGTCTCCTCGGCCGGTTTCCGGCGCCCGGGGCGCGGAGGATGATTCGGCACGGGTGGAATACTCATGAGCGCCATTTTCTCACAGCCCCCGGCCTCCCCCTTTTCAGGTTCGTGAGAGGATGACCTCATGTTCAGTCGTCGCACCCGCGCAGGCGCGGGCCTCGTCGGACTCGCCGTCACCGTCTCCCTGGCGTCGTGCGGGCCCGCAGACGACTCCCCCGACCGCGCGATCGCGGCACCCGCTCAACAGGGTCCGACCGGTGACTTCGCCGTTCCGGTCCAGCACGACCCCGGGACCGCCTCGGCGACGAGATCCGGGGAACGGGAAGGGGAGGCATCCGGACAGGACCCGGCTCCGGCGCTGCCGGGACTCGGACCGGAGACCTCGGCCCAGATCCCGGCCGAAACGACTCAGGCGCTCGTCGTCGCCAGCCCGTACGCGGACTCCGAGTCCGGGGAGCTGCGCGTCTACCGGCGCACCGGCGACGAATGGGAGAAGGTGAAGACCTTCGCCACGCACAACGGGTCGGCGGGATGGCTGGCCGACCGCCGCGAAGGGGACAAGACGAGCCCGATCGGCGTCTTCACCCTCAGCGATGCCGGCGGCTATGCCGAGAATCCCGGCACCAAGCTGCCGTACACGCGGGACAAGGGCCTCTCCGCCTCGGCGAGCGTCGCGTACGGACCCGAGTACGAACGGGTCTTCGACTACGTCATCGCCATCGACTACAACCGCACGCCCGGCACTCCCCCGACCGATCGCACGCGTCCGCTGGGCAAGGACCGGGGCGGCGGGATCTGGCTCCATCTCGACCATGATTCGGGGACGAACGGCTGCGTCACCCTGAAGAAGGACGATCTCGTGTGGCTGCTGGAGAACCTCGACCCGGAGGCGCATCCGCGGATCGCGATGGGTCCGGCCGCAGAACTGGCGAAATAGGAGGCGAGCGCATGCGAGAGGTCATCATCTCCCTCGTGCAGTCGATCAACGGCGCATATGCCCAGGACGGGTGGTCGACGGGGGTGTCGACGCCCACGGACTTCACCTACTTCGTCGGCCTGCGGAGGCGGGCCGGGGCGATCCTCATCGATCGCCGCACGGCGCTCAACCCGCAGCTGCCGATGATCAACGCGCCCGGCAAGGTGCTCGAGCACACCCCCGTCTACGTGCTCACGGAATCCGACGCTGAGGTCCTGTCCCAGCAGCTCGCGGAGCGCGGCCTCGACTACCGTGCCGTCCACTTCACCCCCGACACCCTGCCCGAGGTGATCGCGGGACTCGAGACGACCGGCGACATGCTCCTCTGCGAATCCGGCCCCAACCTCGCCTACCGTCTCCTCGACCACGGCCCGGGCGTCGAACTGCATCTGAGCATCTCCCCGCGCTACCTCAAGGATGCCGGCACGCACTTCTCCGCCCTCGACGCCGACATCCCGCTGCGAGTCCGCGGCGTCGAACAGCGCGACGACCAGGTCATCATCCGCTACGTGCGCGCGTGACCTCGGCGTCGTCCATGGAGTGACCCCGCCGAGGCGGTCGGTCGTCCCGTCCGCGCCGACGCAGTCGACACACGCCACCGGGCGCGCGATCACCGCCCCGGTGAGAGGAAGGTGACGATCTCCTCGCCACCCGACGAATCCGCGCTTGCCGACGAGCCCTCTCCTCCCGGCGAACCCGTGCGCCCGGACTCATCGGAGGCGATCCCGCCACGCTCGAGGATCGCTGCCGCGGCGGCGCTCACCTCGGCGATGTCGATCGTCTCCACTCCCCCGGTGAGGTCGTTGCGGTCATCACCGGAGACGGGGGCGAGGATCGTCAGCTCCCGGAACCGGACGTCGGCGGTCTCGGCATCGGCGACGCGGATGAGCATCGACTGGGCGGCGCCGAAGACGCTGATCGCCCCCGATCCGCTCAGGGCCTCGATGCTCGCGACCCCGTTGAGGGCGAGATGCGTCCCCACGCCCAGGTCGGCCGAGATCTTCGCAGCGGTGAAGTGTCCGCGCAGGTGAGAGGCATAATCCTCGTCGAACGCGGCCAGCCCGCGGGCGAGCACCGGGTCACCGACGGACCAGCCGCCGATCGCCGCGATCACGGCGTCCGCCTCAGCGCCGAGGTCGGCCAGCCCCGCCTTGACGGTCTCGGGATGATCGACCCAGTCCGGGCACACGAGCGGGGTGTAGGCGACGGGACCGTCGGGCAGCGAGCGGACGACGCCGATGATTTCGTGCGCGGCGCCGAGGTGGGCGGACAGATGCGTGCCGACCCAACCGGAGGCACCGAAGAGGAGGATGCGCATCGGCCCAGTCTATGACCCCGGCGCACCGAGACGACTGCGCGGACACGACCGCCCAGACACGACTGTCCAGCGACGATCGCGCAGGCCGCGCCGAATCGGAGACCCGACCGCGCCCCGCTCAGTTCGAGTAGAAGACGCGCACGCCCTCGCTCGCGGTGAACGTCATGTACCCGCCTTCGAAGTTCTGGCGGGTCTTGCCGCCGGAGGAGAACTCGCCGGTCGTCGGCAGTCCGAGCCGGCTGCGCTCCCACCCGAGTTCCTTCCACTTGCTCAGCATCCCGTAGCTGAGCGGCTGGCCCTTCGTCGCCGCCGAGTACGTGATGATGCCGTGCTCGAACCCCTGGTAGACGGCATCGGAGCGGTACGTGAACGTCACCTCGTCGGTCGTGGGGAATCCGAGCAGCCCCTTCTCGTACTTCAGCGCCGCGTACGCGGAGCGGATGCCGCCCTTGTTGAGGTGGGCGCCGGTCGACTTCGACCAGTAGACGACGCCCTTCTGGAAGAACTGGTACGCCCCGTCGGGGTTCGACAGGGACCGCTCGGGGCCCGTGGGCTCACCGGTGGCGGCCTTGTTGGCGCGGTAGTACGACCCGATCGCCCCGCCGACGGAGTAGCCGAGGTCGTCCTGGAGCGCCGCGGCATTCGTTCTCATCGCCCCGAGCCGGGAGTAGAACGCCCCGCCCGGACAGTCCGTGTAGCTCGTGTCCCGATGCCCGGAGACGGTCTTGAGCGTGACCTTCTGCCCTGCCGGGTACTTGGCCGTCCCGCCTCCGCCGGAGGTCAGGGTCATCGATCCGGTCGGGGAGAATCCGTACGTGTTCGCCTTCCACGCGATGACGCGCTCGACGGCCTTCTGCGCGGCCGAGCTCGGCGCCGATCCCGTGTACGTGCCGAGCACGCTCACCCCGATCGTCGAGGAGTTGAACCCGGACGCGTGCGCTCCGGTGATCGCCTTGTCGATGCTGCCGGCCCGGCCTTCGTAGATGTTGCCGAACCGGTCGACGAGGAAGTTGTAGCCGATGTCGCACCAGCCCCGCGACTGCGTGTGGTAGGCGAGATAGCCGCGGATGATGCCCGGCGCCTCGGCCTCGGAGTACGAGTTCGACCCGGCGGTGTGGTGGACGAAGACGCCCTTCGCGCTCGACGTCTGATCCGACTGGCAGCGCACGAGGCTCTCATCCGCACCCCATTCGGCGCGGGTGATGATGTTGGCCTTGAGCCCCTCGTTGTACTTCTGCGGGGACAGGCCCGACGGCGATCCCGGATCGGGTCGCTTCGCCAGCGATTCGTCGGCGTCGGTGACCGGGGTCGCGGCGGTCGTGATCGTCAGATCCGTCGTCGCCGCACCGGCGGCGGAGGCGCGGACCTCGACCGCGGTCGAGTCGAGGACGGGAACGGCCTCGGACTCCCCGGCCGCGTCGGTGGACTGTGCGGCCTCCGGCGAGGACTCATCGGGGCCCGGGTCATCTGCGGCCGGCAGGTCCTCCCAGCCGGTCCAGGCTCCGTTCGTCTCCGAACGGAACTCGAGTCCGGGGTCCTCACCGTTCCAGCGGGCGCCGAGGATCGTCACCTCGGCGGGGTCGAGGGCGATCCGTTCGACGTCGCTGACGGCAGCGGAGTACGTGTCGACGGCCGTTCCCCCGCCTGCCGTGGAGCCGGTGGAGGAGTCCGGGGAGGATGCATCCGGCGCCGAGGCGGGCGCCGAGGACGGCGCGGATGTGGGGTCGGGAGATGGCGCGGAGTCGTCCTCGCCGCCCGCCGGAGCACTGCTCGGCGGCGCACTGCTCGACGGCGCGGAGCCGAGTCCGGGATCGGGGGCGTCGGCGGCGAGCGCCGGCACGCCGATCGACGCGGCGATGAGGGTGGTGGTCACGGCGGTCACGGTCAGGGAGAGAGCTCTCATGGGCATCCTGCTTCCTCGCTCGGTCACGGCTGCGACGATACCTCAGCTGAGAGTGACTTGTGAACCCTCTCACACCGAATCCGCGCAGGTTCGCCGCCCGAAATGACCGCGCGGTAGGCTTCTGTGGTCCCCTCCCGCCCGATCCGTGAGAGTCCTCCATGCCCCAGCCCAGCGACCCTCAGCGCAGTCGTGAGCTCACGCGGCTCGAAGCGCTCCTCGACACCGTCGCCAATCGCTGGCTCATCCGTGTCCCCGCGGGGCTGCGCGAGTTCCTCGCCTTCGGGATCAAGCAGGCCTGGGCGTGTCTCTTCGGGGCGCTCATGCTGACCGCCATCATCCTCACCTCGTGGTGGTATCCCGCCGATGCGCCGGTCGCCCGCAACGACGTCCTCGTCATCATCGCCGTGCTCATCCAGATCGGGATGCTCGCCTTCCGGCTCGAGACCGGTCGCGAGTTCCTCGTCATCGTCCTCTTCCACATCTTCGGCACGGTCATGGAGCTCTTCAAGACCGCGGTGGGCTCGTGGAACTACGCCCCCGGCGGCGTCCTCCACATCGGCGCGGTGCCGCTGTTCACGGGGTTCATGTACGCGGCCGTCGGCTCCTACATCGTCCGCGTGTACCGGCTCTTCGACCTCCGGTTCAGCCACTACCCGCCGAGGTGGATCACCGCTCTCATCGCCGTGGCCATCTACGTCAACTTCTTCGCCCACCACTTCGTCATCGACATCCGCCTGTTCCTCGTCGCGGCCACCGTCATCGTCTACTTCCGCTGCGTCATGCACTTCCGCGTCCACACCCGCACCCTGCGCATGCCGATCCTCCTCGCCTTCGTCCTCGTCGCGTTCTTCATCTGGATCGCGGAGAACATCGGCACCGCGGCCGGCGCGTGGCTCTACCCCTCGCAGGCCGAGGGCTGGGAGCTCGTGCCCGTGACGAAGCTCGTCGCGTGGTTCCTCCTCATGATGATCTCCGTCGTCCTCGTCACGTTCGTCTACCCGCCCCGGCCCCCGGAGACGACGGCGCACCGCGGTTCCGCCGACCGCCCCTCCTGATCAGCGCCGCCGGCCCGGTGAGCACCTATACTCGGGACCAACGACGTCGAAGGGGACTTCATGGCTGCCGCGGAACCGGACGCGCCGAGCGCACTCGAATCGGCCATGCGCCCGCCGTCGGGCACCTATCTTCACCTGAGCAGGAGAATCGTCCTCCGCGTCCTCGCCGGTCTCGTCGTCCTCGCCCTCCTCGCCGTCCTCCTCGGCATCGTCGTCGTCCGCCGTTCCTTTCCCACGACCGACGGTGAGATCAGCCTGCCGGGTCTCGACGCGCAGGTCACCGTGACCCGCGACGGCAGCGGCATCCCGACGATCGAGGCCTCGACCTCCCACGACCTCTTCCTCGCCCAGGGATTCGTCCACGCCCAGGACCGGTTCTGGGAGATGGACTTCCGTCGCAAGGTCACGGCGGGGCGGCTCTCGGAGTACTTCGGTCCCTCGCAGTACGGCACGGATGCCTTCATCCGCACGCTCGGCTGGCGCAAGGTCGCCGAGGAGGAGGTCGCCCAGCTCGATGCGACGACGCTCGGCTATTACGAGGCCTACGCCGAGGGGGTCAACGCCTACCTCAAGGATCGCTCCCCCACCGAGGTCTCCCTCGAATACGGGATCCTCGGTCTCCAGGCCGGACCGATCGAGATCGAGGAGTGGACCCCGGCCGACAGCGTCGCCTGGCTCAAGGCGATGGCGTGGGACCTGCGGTCGAACCTCGAGGACGAGATCGACCGGGCGATCACCAGCGCGGCGCTCACCGAGGAGCAGATGGCCGACATCTACCCTGACTACCCGTACGACGAGCGACCGACGATCATCGACGGCCCGCCCGGTGACGCCCCGGCGGCCCCCGCCGACGATCCCCCCGACGGCCAGTCCGCAACCGGCGGGACCACAGACTCCGGCGACGACCCAGCCACCACCTCGGCGGGACGATCCGGGGACCCGACCACCACCTCGGCGGGACGATCCGGGGACCCGACCACCACCTCGGCGGGACGATCCGGGGACCCGACCACCACCTCGGCGGGGAGATCCGACGACCCGGCCACCACCTCGGCGGGAAACGACAGCGCCCCGAAGGCCGGCGGGTCCCTCACCCCTGACAGCGGGCCCAACGCCGGCCCCGCGTCCAACGGCCCCGCGTCCAACGGCACCCTGCCGGAGGACCTCGGCGAACTCGATGCCCGCCTGCGGGAGATCCCGGGCCTGCTGGGGATGAACAGCCGCGACATCGGATCGAACTCGTGGGTGGTCTCCGGTGCGCTCACGGACACGGGTGCGCCCCTGCTCGCCAACGATCCGCACCTGTCCCCGGCGATGCCCTCGGTCTGGTACCAGGTCGGGCTGAGGTGCTCCCAGGTCACGCCCGCGTGCCCGTTCGACGTCTCGGGATTCTCGTTCTCGGGTCTGCCCGGGGTCGTCATCGGGCACAATCAGTCGATCGCGTGGGGCATGACGAATCTCGGCCCCGATGTCACGGACCTCGTCGTCGAGAAGATCGACGACGCCGACGCGATCTACGACGATGAGAGGGAGCGCGTCGTCACGCGACAGGAGACGATCCGGATCGCGAAGGAGGAGCCGCGGACGATGACGATCTGGGAGACGAAGCACGGCCCGATCGTCTCCGGCCTCGACGACACTTATCGCACGGTCCTCGACTCGACGACCGGAGCGGAGTCCCCGTCGGCCGACAGCGGGTTGGCCGGTGCCCGCTACCAGCTCGCCCTCGAATGGACGGCGCTCACCCCCGGCCGCACCGCCTCGGCGATCTTCGCGCTCAACAAGGCGACGAACTGGGAGGAGTTCCGGGCCGCCGCCGAACTCTTCGACGTGCCCTCCCAGAACCTCGTCTACGCCGACGTCGAAGGCAACATCGGTTACCAGGCGCCGGGGAAGATCCCCCGCCGCGGCACCGCCGACGGCATGCTCCCCCGCCAGGGGTGGGACTCGGACCAGGACTGGCAGGGCTGGATCGGCTTCGACGAGCTGCCCTCGGCCCTCAACCCCGAGCGCGGGTGGATCGTCACCGCGAACAACCCCGTCACCCGACCGGGCGAATCCGTGCGCCTCGGCGACGACTACGACGACGGGGACCGGGCGACCCGGATCACCGATCTCCTCACCGAGGCGATCGCGGCGGGCCCGGTGAGCGCCGACGACTTCGCGGCGATCCAGGGCGATGATCGCAATCCCCTCGCCGACACGCTCGTGCCCCGGCTGCTCGCGCTCGAGGCGAACGGCGACCCCGACATCGAAGCCGCCCAGGAGATGCTGCGGACCTGGGACGGCCGGGATTCCGCAGACAGCGCGGGGGCCGCGTACTTCAACGTCGTCGTCTCGACGATCCTCGCCGAGGTGTTCGCCCCAAAGCTGCCGGCGGAGGTCCGTCCCTCCGGGGGCAGCCGCTGGTATCTCGTCATCGACGATCTGCTCGCCGAACCGGAGTCGCCGTGGTGGACGGACGCCGACGTCACCGGCCGGGACGAAGCGCTCACCCGGGCGCTCGGGTCGGCGTGGACCCGGACCGCCGACCTCCTCGGGCCCGAACCGGTGACCTGGCGATGGGGCACCCTGCACGAGCTGACGATCAAGAACGCCAGCCTCGGCGAATCGGGGATCACCGCGGTGGAGAAGCTCTTCAACCGCGGGCCCTTCGAGGTCTCCGGCGGCTCGGGCGTCGTCAACGCCACCGGGTGGGACGCCGCGGTCGGCTTCGAGACGGACTGGGTGCCGTCGATGCGGCAGATCATCGACGTCGGGGACTTCGACCGCTCGCGGTGGATCAATCTCACCGGGGCCTCGGGTCATGCCTTCAACCCGAACTACGCCGATCAGACGGAGGACTGGGCGGCGAATCGGACCCGGCGGTGGGCGTACTCACCGGCGGCGGTGGCCGCAGCCGCGGAGGACACGCTCGTCCTCACGCCGTGACGGGTGCCGGTGAGGTGCCCCCAGTCGTGGCCCTCAGTCGTGCGGGAGGACCTTCGTCTCGAGGAAGTTCGCGACATCGTCCTCCCAGCGGACGGGGTCGACGTTCCATTCCTTCGTGTGCCGGGCCTTGACGTACGGGGGCATCGTCACGAGGTCGCGCCGGACGGAGGCGAGGGCGTGCGAGGGTGAGGACGGAACGAACTCGTCGTCGTCGGAGTGGATGAGGAGGACGGGCACATCGAGTTCCGCGGCCCGGGTCACCCAGTCCATCCGCCCGAGGTCGAGCGGAGTCTCGAGGCCGGTGATCGGGCGCGCCCACGGCTGAGTGATCATCTCGAGCGTGAGCTTCGCGACCGGGGTCGGGAGCATGTTCTTCTTCGCCTGGCCGTCGAGGACGTTGATCCAGTCGACGACGGGACCGTCGAGGACGAGGGCGGCGATGTGCTCGCGGTTGCGTCCGCGCGAGGCCGCCTGGAAGGCGATCGCCCCGCCCATCGACCAGCCGAAGAGGACGACGTTGCGGGCGCCGTGGGCGAGCGCGAAGTCGATCGCGGCGTCGACGTCGATCCATTCGGTGTCGCCGAGGCCGTAGCGCGAGGAGGACTCGATGCGCACCTCGGCGTCGTTGCGGTAGGACATCGCGATCGCCGGCACGCCGAGCGTGTTGAGCACGGGGGCCGCCCGCAGGCCCTCGGCGCGCGTGCTTGCGCGCCCGTGGATGAGGATCGCCCACGTGTCGCGGGGTTCGGGATGGTCGGTGGGAAGGTGCCAGGCCGGCAGCGTCCCGGCGTCGGATTCGAGGTCGATGTCCTCGAACTTCACCCCCGCCGCGAGCGGGTCCGGGTAGACGACGCCCGTCCAGCGGCCGTGCCGGGCGCGGCGGATGTCGCCCTTGGTCACGCTGACGACCTCACGGGAGACGGTGCGCGAGCGCGGATCGTATTCGACGATGTCGCCGATCACCGCGTGCCCGGCCCCCTGGTTGAAGTAGAGGCCGTAGAGGCCCGGCACCGTCGTCTCCTCGTCGGCCGGGAGGTGGATGCGCATGTTCGGGGAGAAGCCGTCGATGTGGAGGATGTCGAGCTCTTCGGGGGCGTTCTCGGGAACGACGATGCGACGGGCGAAGTACGCGGCGAGTCCCGAGGAAGCCACTGAGATCACAGCGCCGATGCCGGCGCCGACGCCGACTGCGGCCAGCAGCAGGCGCGTGGGGAACTGAGAGTCGCGTGCCATGGTGTCATTCTCTCCCACGGAATGAGATCTCTCCAAACGCTGTTGACCTCATGGAAGAGTCGTGGGCGCCGCAGCGTCGGGCCCGGACCGTCCCGGTGGTGGGACAATGGACACCACCGCACCGAGCAATGAGACCGGAGGTCACCATGAGCCACACTCCCACCCCCGCCGCTGACGGCACCGAGGAGGTCCGCTGGCAGGACGTGCTCACCCCCGAGGAGTTCGCCGTCCTCCGTCAGGGTGCCACGGAGCGTCCGTTCACCGGCGAGTACAACGACACGACGACGGTGGGCATGTACCAGTGTCGGGCGTGCGGGGCCGACCTGTTCCCCTCGGACACGAAGTTCGCCTCGCACTGCGGGTGGCCCTCGTTCTACGCTCCGCTCGCCGAGGATCGGGTCCGCTACATCAGGGACACCTCGATGGGCATGGAGCGCGTCGAGGTCCGCTGCGCGAACTGCGACTCCCACTTGGGCCACGTGTTCTCCGGTGAGGGCTACGACACCCCCACCGATCAGCGCTACTGCATCAACTCGATCTCGCTGCGGCTCAACGAGGACGCGCAGGACGCGTAAGTGAGCGGGCTCGTCATCAAGCCGTTCGCGGAGCTGACGACGGCCGAGCTCTACGGCATCCTCCAGCTGCGCTCCCAGGTCTTCGTCGTCGAGCAGGACTGCGTGTTCCTCGACCTCGACGGGGTCGACACCCTGCCGGGCACGCTCCATGCGTTCCATCCCGGCGACGGCGGGACGGTCCCCGACTCCCACGGCGCCGAGGCGGGGGTGAGCCTGATGCCGCGCGCGTACGCCCGCATCCTCCCGGAGGGATTCGCCGACGGGCCGGCCGCGGTGCCGGGGGCGCGCAGCATCGGCCGGGTCGTCACGGATCCGGCCGCCCGCGGTCAGGGGTGGGGCAGGCGGCTCATCGCCGAGGTGGTCGCCGAGTTCGCGCATCTGCCGCTCACGCTCAACGCCCAGTCCCATCTCGAGGGGTTCTACACCGAGTTCGGCTTCGCCCCGAACGGTCCCCGCTTCGACGAGGACGGCATCGAGCACACGCCGATGTCGCGGCCTCAGACCCCGGCTCACTGACGGTTCGTCGCCCTGGGGCCCTGGACCGCCCGGGCCGGAAGTCTACGAGGCCGCTGAGGAATCCCTCGCGTTCGAGGCGTCGACGGCGGCGATGATCCGGGTCATCGTCGCATGGAGATCGCGCACCCCCGCCTCGTCGATGTCGAGCTTGGCCATCATCTGGCCGGGAATCGCCTCGGCGGCCCGGCGCAGATCGGCACCGGTCGGGGTGAGCGTGACCTCGACGACGCGCTCGTCGCTGGCGCTGCGCGCACGCGTGACGTAGTCGAGGGCCTCGAGTCGCTTGACGAGCGGTGAGACCGTCGCCGGTTCGAGGCGGAGCAGCTCGGCGATGCGGCGGACCGGCAAGCTGCCGTGCTGCCAGAGGGCGAGCATGACGAGGTACTGCGGGTGGGTGAGGCGCAGCGGCTCGAGCACCGACCGATACGCGGAGATCACCCCGCGCGAGGCGACGGCGAGTGCGAAGCAGATCTGGCTCTCGAGAGCCAGCGGATCGTCCAGGTCCATGAGTGTCCTCCCACAATTAGTTAGCGCACTAATCTTCAGTGTACTATTGAGTTATCAGTTTCGTCGCATCCACCGGGACCGTCCCGGCGCGATCCTGTCGAGGAGGACCTCCATGACCGAGCACCACGATCCCCAGCGCCGCGTCGCCTGGCTCAACTCCTTCTTCCGCCGCATCGTCGGCCCTGCGCAGGTCGACAGCTCGCGCCCCGGCGGGTACTTCGAGGACGAGCACCTGCGCCATGAGCGCCTCGACGCCCTCGGCCTCGAGATGCGCACCGACGCCGCCGGTCACTCCTACGTCGTCGCGAAGACCCCGCAGCCGCCGACCGACGACTGAGGCCCGGCTCCCCCGCCAGCCCGGCGCGCACACGGCGCCGCTCCCCGCCTGCCCCCGCGCCAACGCTCCCCCGCACCGACGCGCATAAGCGCTCAAGCAAACAAGCGCACAAACACCGACGCGCATGAGGCCGACACTCCTATCGAGTGTCGGCCTCATGCGCGTCTGCGGTGCTCAGCGCCAGTCGGTGATGATGTCGACGAGCTCGCGGCGCGGTCCCGTGTAGAACGGGATCTCCTCGCGCACGTGCCGCCGCGCCTCGGTGTTGCGCAGGTCGCGCATGAGGTCGACGATGCGGTGGAGCTCCTCGGCCTCGAAGGAGAGCAGCCATTCGTAGTCGCCGAGGGCGAAGGCCGAGATCGTGTTCGCCTTGATGTCCTTGTAGCCGGCCGCCGCGATCCCGTGGTCGCGCAGCATCGTCGACCGCTCGCCCGGGTCGAGGAGGTACCAGTCGTAGGACCGGACGAACGGGTAGACGCAGATGTAGGAGCCGGGCTGGTCGTCGGTGAGGAGGGCCGGCAGGTGGGCCTTGTTGAACTCGGCGGGACGGTGGAGTCCGACGACCGACCACACGGGTTCGAGGATCCCGCCGAGCAGGGTCCGGCGGATCGCCGAGTACGCGGCCTGGATGAGCTCGATCGTCGGGGCGTGGTACCAGAACATGACGTCGGCGTCGGCGCGCAGGGCGGAGACGTCGTAGACGCCGCGGACGACGAGCCCCTGCTCGATGAGCGGGGCGAGCGCCTCGTCGACCTCGGCGGCCAGCGGCGCCCGGTCGGCGTCGCCGAGCTCACCGGCGGCGGCGAAGACCGAGTACGCGATGTAGCGGATCTCCTGGTTGGCCTGCTCGATCTGTTCCTCGGTGGGTTGCGTGTAGTCGCTCACAGCGTCTCCTTCGTCTCGGTTGGGTGGTGGTCTGCTGGCCGGCTCAGCCTCTGCGCGACGGTCTCGGCGCGGGCGAGGCAGGCGGGGATGCCGACTCCGGCGTACGTCGAGCCGACGACTTCGAGGCCGGGGATCGTCCCGATATCGGCGTCGAGGTCCGCCATCGCGCCGAGGTGGCCCGGCAGGTACTGCGGCAGCGCATCGTCCCAGCGCTGCACCTGGCTGACGATGATCCGATCGCCGGAGCGTCCGGTGATCTCCTGCCAGTCGGCGAAGGCGCGGTCGCGCAGCGCCGTGTCGTCGAGCTCCTGCCACGTGCCGGGGGCGTCGCCGAAGCGTCCGACGCTCATCCGGATGAGCGCGGTGCCCTCGGGGAGGCGGTCGGCGAGCCACGGCCATTTGTTCGACGCGAACGTCGAGGCCTTGATGAACGTGTCCGCCGCCGCCGGCACGAGGAATCCCGAGCCCGTCAGCGGTCCGTCGCCGAGGTCGAGGAGGGCGACGACGAGCGCGGTCGAGGCGTAGGGCACCGCACGGAGCCGGCGGGCGGGACCGGGGGCCGCCTCGGCGAGCAGTCCGGCCGTGACCGGCGCGGGCGTGGCGAGGACGACGGTGTCGGCGGTGTGTGCACCGTCCGGTGTCGTCACCGTCCAGGTCCCGTCGTCGCGGCGCTCCACGGCGGTGACCGGGGAGTGCGTGCGGATCCGCCCGCCGGCCGCGGTGATCGCAGACTCGAGGGCGGGGATGAGGCGGCTGATGCCGCCGACGAGGGACATGAACACCGGTGCGGCGGCGTCGGACGCCGCGGCCTGCTCGTCGCGGGCGGCAAGCAGGGCGGTGACGAGATCGAGCACCGAGGTGCCCGCGGCGGCCGCGGGCAGGAGCGCGGGCACCGTGGCGGCCAGCGACAGGTCGCGGCACCGGCCGGCATAGACCCCGCTGAGCAGCGGATCGACGAGCGTGTCGACGAGGTCGTCGCCGAGGCGGGCGGCGAGGAACTCCCCCACCGAGGTGTCGGGGTCGGCCAGCGCGGGGGTGAGAACTTCGGCGGCGATGCGCGCGGTGGCGGCGTCGCCGAGGAGGTCGCGGACGACCTCGGGGTCACCGGGCACGCCCATGATCGTGCGCTTCGGGATCGCCTGGAGGCGACCGGCGGCGAGCACCTGCGAGGAGTGGTGGGGCGAGGGGAACTCGAGGTCGAGGCCGAGTTCGGCGGCGAGCTCCCGGGTCTCGGGACGGCGGACGAGGCTCGCCTCGGCGCCGAGGTCGAGACCGACCCCGACGTGGCCGCCGAGCGTCGTCGACTTCAGGCATCCGCCGAGGCGGTCGCCGGCCTCGAGCACGGTGACCTCATGTGCGGCGGCAAGGCGGTGAGCGACGGCGAGCCCGGAGATGCCCCCGCCGACGATCGTCATCCTGCTCATCGGGTGCCTGCCGCCTCCTCGGCGATGAGCTGCTGCGAGAGACGGTGCACCTCGGCGACGATCCGACCGGGCACCTCCGGGTCGGTGTCGGGCAGGACCCCGTGCCCGAGGTTGAAGACGAAGCCCGCATCGTGGGCGAGACCGGCGCGGACGATGTCCTCGACCCGCGGGGCCAGGGCCTCCCACGGAGCGAAGAGCAGCGCCGGGTCGAGGTTGCCCTGGAGGGCCTGGCCGGGACGCACCCGGGTCGCGGCATCGGCGAGGTCGACGCGGAAGTCGACGCCCATCGCACTCGACCCGGCCTCGGCCATCGAGGAGAGCAGCTCACCGGTCTGGACGCCGAAGTGGATGCTCGGGACCTCGTGGGCGGCCAGGGCGGAGAACACTGCGGTCGAGTGCTCGAGGACGTGGTCGACGTAGTCGCGGCGGCTGAGGTAGCCCGCCCACGAGTCGAAGAGCTGGAAGGCACTGGCCCCGGCGGACAGCTGGACGTCGATGAACGTCGCGGAGATGCGGGCGAGCTTCTCCAGCAGCCGGGAGAACGTCTCCGGGTCGGAGATCATCAGCGACTTCGTCTTCTCATGGTTCTTGCTCGGGCCGCCCTCGATGAGATAGCTCGCGAGAGTGAAGGGGGCGCCGGCGAAACCGATGAGCGGCGTCGCCTCCCCGAGTTCGGCGGTGATGCGCCCGATCGATTCGGCGATGTCGGGAATGTCGGCCGGATCGAGCTCCGGCAGCGCGTCGACATCGGCGCGCGAACGGATCGGCGAGGCGAGGACGGGCCCGCGCCCGGCGACGATCTCGACGTCGACGCCGGCGGCCTGGAGCGGCACGACGATGTCGGAGAAGAAGATCGCGGCGTCGACTCCGTGCCGGCGCACCGGCTGCAGCGTGATCTCCGTGACGAGTTCCGGGTCGCGGCACGAGGCGAGCATCGAGGTGCCCTGGCGCAGCTCACGGTACTCGGGCAGCGACCGCCCGGCCTGACGCATGAACCAGACGGGGGTGTGGTCGACAGGCTCTCCCCGGAGAGCGGCGAGCAAGGTTGAGGTCATGGGCCCATCCTCCCATTCCCGTGCCCCGCACGCCCAACCGGGAACGGTTTCAAGACGGCGCGTCTTGCGGATTCTTCGCCGCCTGCGCGGCGTGGATGATTCCCCCACAGCATCCGCTGTTCTATCGTGACCAGTGTGGTCAACACCTCACCTCTCAACCGGATTCCGGCGGAGTTCTCCGCCGTGACAGCGGTCCTGCGCGAAGCGCGGAACACGAACAACGTCTCGATCTCGGAGATCCCCGCGCCGGCGAAGCTCGCGCCGTACTCGTACGCCCTCGGCGCCGAGGTCACCGCCGATGAGACCTTCCTCTCCGCGAGCGGGGAGTCCATCGAGGAGCTTGCGACCGGACGCATCGTCGTCCTCTTCGATCCCGAGTCCCCCGCGGAATGGGAAGGCAAGTTCCGGATCGTGTCCTACATCCGGGCGGAGCTCGAACACGAACTCGGCAATGAGACGATGCTCGGCCATGTCGCCTGGTCATGGCTCGAGGACGCGCTCGATTCCAATGACTGCGAGGTCGTCGCGGCGGGCGGGACGACGACGCGAGTGCTCTCGGAGAGCTTCGGCACCCTGGCGACGAGGCCGGCGACGATAGACTTGGAGCTGCGCGCCTCGTGGACCCCGATCATCGGCCGCCCCGATGAGATCGGCAACCACCTCGAGGCGTGGATCGATCTGCTGTGCACAGTCGCCGGACTGCCGCCTCTGCCTGAAGGAGTATCAGCCCTGCCCGGGCGCCGTCGATGACTACCGAACCACCGCTCCTGACCGCCCCCGCCCACGGGGTCCCCCCGCTCACCGACACCGCCGCGGGACTCGCCGATGCCGCGACCGCGCTGTCAGCGGTGACCGGGCCGATCGCCATCGACGCCGAACGCGCCTCGGGGATCCGCTATGGCCAGCGCGCCTTCCTCGTCCAGCTGCGCCGCGAGGGTGCGGGCACGTTCCTCCTCGACTCCGAGGTCCTCGGCGACCTCTCCTCGCTCAACCCCGCGCTCGGATCCGATGAGTGGGTCATCCACTCCGTCACCCAGGATCTGCCGTGCCTCCAGGAGCGGGGCATGGTGCCCGCCGCCCTCTTCGACACCGAGCTCGCCGCCCGTCTCCTCGGGTGGGAGAAGTTCGGCCTCGCCGCGGTCGCCGAGGCCACCCTGGGGATCCGGTTGGCCAAGGAGCACTCCGCGGCGGACTGGTCGACGCGCCCTTTGCCGGAGGAATGGCTCAACTACGCCGCCCTCGATGTCGAGGTGCTCGTGCCGATCCGCGACATCCTCGCCGAGGAGCTGCGGCAGGCGGGCAAGTGGGAGTTCGCGCAGCAGGAGTTCGCACACCTGCTGTCGTTCACGCCGAAGGTCCACGCCGAGCCGTGGCGGCGCACGAGCGGCGTCGCGAAGCTGGGGTCCCGGGCGGAGCTCGCGAAGGTGCGCGCCCTCTGGGAGGCCCGGGACGCGATGGCCGCCGAGACCGATCTCGCCCCGTCGAAGGTGCTCCGCGACCGTGAGCTCATCGATCTCGCACGGGCGCGGGTGCGCTCGAGCGATGACATCCTCGACCGCTGGCCGCGCCTGTCCCGCACGGAGTCGGTGCGCCTCTTCCGCGCGCTGCGCCGGGCCGGACAGCTGACCCCGGAGGAGCTGCCGCCGAAGCGGGAGCGGAGCAGCCTGCCGCGTTCGCCGTTCAGCCACACGGAGCTCAAGGAGCGCACCGCCGCCCTGCGGACCGCTGTCGCCGAGGTGGCCGCGGCACACACGATGCCCCACGAGGTGCTCCTCCAGCCGGCGATCGTCAAGTCGCTCGCGGCCTCGGGCCGCACCGACGTCGCGGAGTTCCTCACGGAGCACGGGGCGCGGCCGTGGCAGGTCGAGCTGACGACTCCCGCGCTGAGCGCGGCGCTCGCAGCGCTTCCGCTGCCGTGAGCGCACCCGAGCTCGTCCTCATGGTCGGGCAGGTCGGGGCCGGGAAGACGACACGGGCCAAGGAGCTCGCGGCGGCGCTGCCGGCGGTGCGGCTGACCCCCGATGAGTGGATGCGACCGCTCTTCGGCGACCCGGAGGCCGACGGGATGCGCACCGTCGTCGAAGGCCGACTCATCACCACGGCCGTCGAGATCCTGCGCGCCGGGGCCTCCGTCGTCCTCGACTTCGGACTGTGGACCCGTGACGAGCGGATCGCGCTGAGCTGGCTTGCCGGCACCGTCGGGGCACGGACTCGCACGGAGTACCTCGCCATCGATCCCGCGCAGCAGGCGGCCCGCGTCGCGGAGCGCGGCAGGAGCGACAGCACCGCGTGGCCGGTCACGCAGGACGCGCTCGATGAGTGGCGGACTCTGCTCGAGGAGCCCACCCCGGCCGAGGCCGCCGGCGATTTCGGACCGCGGGCGACAGCGGACTGGGGCGACTGGATCGCCCGGAAGTGGCCGAGCGCCCTCGCCGAGGTCTAGCGGGTCGGCTCACGCGCCTCGGCGGGTGCCCCGTTCTGCCCGACTGCGCACCTCGGCGGGGAGGATGTTGACGATCTCGGCGACCATCGAATCGACGTCGAGGCCGACGTATTCGAGGATCTCGTCGCGGGTGCCCTGCGGCAGGAATTCGTCCGGGGCCCCGAGTTCGACGACGCCGATCCGGGAGTCCGCAGCCCGCAGGTCGCTGCGGATGCGGGAGCCGATGCCGCCGAGGCGCACTCCGTCCTCGATGACGGCGACCTGGGAGTGCTCCATCGCGAGGTCGATGACGTCGGTGGGCACCGGCAGGACCCAGCGGGGGTCGATGATCGTCGCGGTGATGCCCTCGGCGGCCAGCGCCTCGGCGACCTCATGGGCGCGGGAGGCGAAGGGGCCGACGGAGACGATGAGGACGTCCTTGGGCTCGCCCTCGGGGATCTCGCGGAGGACGTCGACGCCGCCTGTGGTCCGGCGCACCGCGGGCACGTCGGCGCCGACGCTGCCGCGGGGGAAGCGGATGACGGTCGGTGCGTCGGAGACGGCGACGGCTTCGCGCAGCTCCTCGGTCAGCCGGGCGCCGTCGCGGGGGGCGGCGAGCTGGAGGCCGGGGACGATGCGCAGCATCGCCATGTCCCACACCCCGTGGTGGCTCGCCCCGTCGGGTCCGGTGATGCCGGCCCGGTCGAGGACAAAGGTCACGCCCTGTCCGTGGAGGGCGACGTCCATGAGGATCTGGTCGAAGGCGCGGTTGAGGAACGTCGCGTAGATGCAGACGATGGGGTGGAGTCCGCCGTACGCGAGTCCCGCCGCCGAGGTGACGGCGTGCTGTTCGGCGATCCCGACGTCGAAGACGCGCTCGGGGTAGGTTTCGGCGAACTTCGCGAGTCCCACCGGCAGGAGCATCGCGGCGGTGACGGCGACGACGTCGTCGCGGTCGCGGGCGATCTCGAGGACCTCGTCACCGAAGACGGAGGTCCACGAGGTCTGCTTCGACGGGGTCGAGCGGCCGGTCACGGGATCGATGACCCCGACGGAGTGGAACTGGTCGGCGTCGTCGTTGACGGCCGGGTCGTAGCCCTGCCCCTTCTGCGTGATCATATGGACGATGACGGGACCGCCCTCGTACTGCTTGGCCCGGGCCAGGGCCTTCTCGACGCCGGCGAGGTCGTGACCGTCGACGGGGCCGAGGTATTTGATGCCGAGTTCGTCGAACATGCCCGTCTGCTCGGCGCTGACCATGTCCTTGAGGCCGCGCTTGACGCCGTGGATCGCGGAGTAGGCGGCGCGGCCGGGTGCACCGGACTGCTGGAGCGTCGACTTGCCCCACGAGAGGAGCTTCTCGTAGCTCGTCATCGTCCGCAGGTCGTCGAGGTGGGCGGCGAATCCGCCGACGGTCGGGGCGTAGGAGCGCCCGTTGTCGTTGACGACGATGATGAGCTTGCGCGGCGGCGTCGAGGTGTCGGCGGCGATCGTGTTGAGCGCCTCCCAGGCCATGCCGCCGGTCAGGGCCCCGTCGCCGATGACGGCGACGACGTGGCGGTCGCTCTCCCCCTTGAGCTGGTGGGCCTTGGCGATGCCGTCGGCCCACGACAGGGACGCCGAGGCGTGGGAGTTCTCGATGACGTCGTGGTCGCTCTCGGCACGGCTCGGGTACCCGGAGAGGCCGTGCCGCTGGCGCAGCGTGCCGAAGTCGGCCATCCGGCCGGTGAGCAGCTTGTGGACGTACGTCTGGTGGCCGACGTCGAAGAGGATCGTGTCGCGCGGGGAGTCGAAGACCCGGTGCAGTCCCATCGTGAGTTCGACGACGCCGAGGTTGGGGCCGAGATGGCCTCCCGTGCCGGCGACCGTGGTGACGAGGAAGTCCCGGATCTCCTTCGCGAGCACCTCGCACTCGGCCGCATCGAGTCCGCGCAGATCCGCAGGACTCTCGATCGACTCAAGGAATGTCATGCGGCCTCGCTTTTGGGATGTGACGACGGACGATGCGCATCGTCCGCCGAGGGTACGGCTGTTTCCACTCGGAACATTTTAGCGCGTTCCCAAGCCGCAACCCAGCTTGTGGGTGAGGATGTTCCGTCGGTCACAGCTCTCGACGCGAACGTCCCCCGTCACGACTCCGGGAAGGAGTCGGGACGGGGGACGCTGCCAGCGGACAGATCAGGCCGTCGCGAGCTGCCGCAGCACGTACTGCAGGATGCCGCCGTTGCGGTAGTAGTCGGCCTCACCCGGGGTGTCGATGCGGACCACGGCGTCGAAGTCGACGGTCGTGCCGTCGTCCTTCGTCGCGGTGACCTTGACTGTCTTCGGGGTGGTGCCCTCGTTGAGCTCGGTGACACCGGAGATCGAGAACGTCTCGGTGCCGTCGAGGCCCAGCGAGTCCGCGGACTCTCCGGCGGGGAACTGGAGCGGGAGGACGCCCATGCCGATGAGGTTCGAGCGGTGGATGCGTTCGAAGCTCTCGGCGATGACCGCGCGGACGCCGAGCAGCTTCGTGCCCTTGGCCGCCCAGTCGCGCGAGGATCCCGAACCGTACTCCTTGCCGCCGAGGACGACGAGCGGAATGCCGGCATTCTGGTAGTTGACCGACGCGTCGTAGATCGTCGTCTGCGGGGCGCCCTCCTGCGTGAAGTCACGCGTGAAGCCGCCCTGGACGCCGTCGAGGAGCTGGTTGGCCAGGCGGATGTTCGCGAACGTGCCGCGGATCATCACCTCGTGGTTGCCGCGGCGCGAGCCGTAGGAGTTGAAGTCCTTGCGCTCGACGCCGTGGTCGATGAGGTACTTGCCGGCCGGGGTGTCGGCCTTGAAGGAGCCGGCGGGCGAGATGTGGTCGGTCGTCACCGAGTCGCCGAGCTTCGCGAGCACCCGGGCGCCCTCGATGTCGGTGACCGGCACGGTCTCGAGCGTCATGCCGTCGAAGTAGTTCGGCTTGCGCACGTAGGTCGACTTCTCGTCCCATTCGAAGATCGCGCCCTCGGGCGTCTGCAGCGCCTGCCAGCGCTCGTCGCCGTCGAAGATCCGCCCGTACTCGGTGTCGAACATATCGGTCGAGATCGAGGAGTCGATGACCGCCTGGACCTCTTCCGGCGAGGGCCAGAGATCCTTGAGGTAGACGTCGACGCCGTCCTTGTCTTGGCCCAGGGGCTGGTTCTCGAAGTCGAAGTCCATCGTCCCGGCCAGCGCGTAGGCGATGACGAGCGGCGGCGAGGCGAGGTAGTTCATCTTCACATCGGGGCTGATGCGGCCCTCGAAGTTGCGGTTGCCCGAGAGCACCGCGGTGACGGCGAGGTCGTTGTCCTGGATGCTCTCGGAGATCTCGGCATCGAGGGGGCCCGAGTTGCCGATGCACGTCGTGCAGCCGTAGCCGACGACGAAGAAGTTGAGCGCCTCGAGGTCCTCGATGAGCCCGGCCTTCGTGTAGTAGTCGGTGACGACCTTCGAGCCCGGGGCGATCGACGTCTTCACCCACGGCTTCGAGTTGAGTCCGCGCTCCCGGGCGTTGCGGGCGAGCAGACCCGCGGCGAGCATGACCGAGGGGTTCGAGGTGTTCGTGCACGAGGTGATCGAGGCGATCGCCACGGCGCCGTTGGCAAGTTCGAAGTTCCGTCCGTCGCCGGTCGACACGGGAGCCGACTTCGACTCCTCGCCGGGAGCGGCGTAGTTGTGGATGTCCTTGGCGAACTGGCTCTTGGCGTCGGAGAGCTCGATGCGGTCCTGCGGGCGCTTCGGACCCGAGATCGAGGGCACGACGGTGGAGAGGTCGAGCTCGAGGTACTCGGAGTAGGCGACCTCGTTGGCCGGATCGTGCCAGAGTCCCTGGGTCTTCGCGTAGTCCTCGACGAGCTGGATCTGCTCGGGCGAGCGACCCGTGAGCTTGAGGTAGTCGATCGTCACGTCGTCGATCGGGAAGATCGCGGCGGTTGAGCCGAACTCGGGGCTCATGTTGCCGATCGTCGCACGGTTGGCCAGCGGCACCGAGGCCACGCCCTCACCGTAGAACTCGACGAACTTGCCGACGACACCGTGCTGGCGGAGCATGTCGGTGATCGTGAGGACGACGTCGGTGGCGGTCACGCCCGAGGGGATCTCCCCGGTGAGCTTGAAGCCGACGACGCGGGGGATGAGCATCGAGACGGGCTGGCCGAGCATGGCCGCCTCGGCCTCGATGCCGCCGACGCCCCAGCCGAGGACGCCGAGGCCGTTGACCATCGTCGTGTGCGAGTCGGTGCCGACGAGCGTGTCGGGGTAGGCGCGCAGCACCCCGCCGACCTCACGCGGCATGACGACGCGGGCGAGGTATTCGATGTTGACCTGGTGGACGATGCCCATGCCGGGGGGAACGACCTTGAAGTCGTCGAACGCGGTCTGGCCCCAGCGGAGGAACTGGTAGCGCTCGCCGTTGCGCTGGTATTCGATGTCCATGTTGCGCTCGATCGAATCGGCGGTGCCGAACGAGTCGATCTGGACGGAGTGGTCGATGACGAGTTCGGCCGGGGCGAGCGGGTTGACCTTGTCCGGGTCTCCGCCGAGCTCGGCGACCTTCTCGCGCATCGTGGCGAGGTCGACGATGCAGGGCACACCGGTGAAGTCCTGCATGACGACGCGGGCGGGGGTGAACTGGATCTCCGTGCTCGGATCGGCGCCCGGATCCCAGCTCGCGAGGGCCTTGATGTGGTCCTCGGTGATGTTGGCACCGTCTTCGGTGCGCAGCAGGTTCTCGAGCAGCACCTTGAGGCTGAAGGGAAGCTTCTCCGAGCCCTCGACCTGATCGAGGCGATAGATCTCGTAGTCCGTATCGCCCACGGTCAGGGTGCTCTTCGATTTGAACGTATCGACGTTGCTCATCGTGATTCTCCTGTTTCATTCGACACTCATCCAAGAAACCGGGCGTTCGGCCCTGCGCGCGCACCGATTTACGCGACACAAATGTTTCCAAAAGTATCTTGACGTCAAGATAAATTCTAGCGCATTCGACCGCGCTTGACCACCACCGCGACACCCCACCGCCTCGGGTTTTCCACCCGTCGGTCTCCGGTTGGCACCACAGCGCCGCGGACGTCCGCGATCCTATTCTGGAGGCGGACATCACCCATCTCCGCGCCTGTCGCGGACCACGTCAAGGAGTCCCCATGGACCCGTTCACACTGGGCGCCGGCTTCGGCTTCGGCGCGCTCCTCGTCGGCATCATCTTCGCCGTCATCTGCAATGCGCTGGCGAAGGAGAAGGGCCGCTCCGCCGGCTGGTGGGGCCTGCTCGGCTTCCTCACGACCTTCCTCGCCCTCATCGTCCTCGTCCTCCTGCCCGCGAGGACCCGGATCGCCTGAACCGCGCCGAGGCGGTCGCTCGGTGCCGCTGTGAGCACCGTCTGCTCAGCGCCGGAGCACCGTGACGGTCTCGACGTGCGCGGTGAGCGGGAAGAGGTCGTGACCGACGAGGCTCTCGATCGCGTAGCCGCCGGCGCTCAGCTGCCCGAGATCGCGGGCGAGCGTCCCGGCATCGCACGAGACGTAGACGATCGTCTCGGGACCGTCGGCGATGAGCCGGTCGGTCACCGCCTTCCCGGCGCCGGCGCGCGGCGGGTCGAGGAGGAGGACATCGGAGCTCGGGAAGTCGGCCGTATCGACGCGACCGGCGACGAACTGCGCGTCGATGCCGGCGGCGTTGATCCGGGCGTTCTCGATAGCCGGACCGACTCCTTCGACGCCGAAGAGCCTCGCCCCGGTCGCCTCGGCGGCCGTGATGCCGAGCAGCCCGACCCCGCAGTAGAGGTCGGTGAGCGTGCGCGCATCGGCCGGCACGGCCGCCCGCACCGCCTCGGTGAGGACGTCCGGCGCGTGAGCGTGCACCTGCCAGAAGCCGTCGGCGGCGACGCGGAAGTCCCGTCCCGCCGCGGTCTGGAGAAGATGGTCGGTCCCCCGGATGACCTCGAGCACCGGCGCCGAGGCGGTCGACCGTCCCGCACCCCGGTGACGGCGGCCTCCCCTCCCCTGGCCCCGGCCGTTTCCACCGCGACCGGCACCGGACCGACCCGTGGGGCGGGCAGGTGCAGCGGGGCCGGCGAGGATCGACCACTGCTCGGGCAGGGACTCGGCGAGTGCGTCGAGTCCGGCTCGGTCGGTCTCCCCGCGGACGATGACCGCGCCGGTGCTGCCCGCCCACGCGAACTCCACCCGTTCGGCACCGGGCAGGCGCAGGGACCTCAGGTCCGCCTCGGCGATCGCGGGCACGGCGAGCGGGGCACGGGTGACGGGGATGACGTCGTGGCTGCGGGAGCGCAGCATCCCGAGCTCGCCGGTGCCGCTCACCGCGAGCTGGATGCGGGTGCGCCACTCGAGCCCGGTCTCCTCCCCCGGTGCGGCGGTGACGGCGACGTCCCGGTCGATGCGGCCGATGCGGGAGAGCTGATCGGCGATGACCTCGGCCTTGAGTTCGCGGCAGTGGGCGAGGTCGACGTGGGCGTACTCCATGCCGCCGAAGAGCCCGTCGTCCGTTTCGGCGAGGAAGCCGGTGCGCCGGTCGGGCACGCGGTGCACCGACGGCTCGAGCACCTCGGTGACTTCGGCGCGCAGGACCTTCCCGGTCTCGGTGAGCCGGGCGCGGACCAGCTCACCGGGCAGGGCGCCGGCGACGAAGACGACGCGACCGTCGAGGCGGGCCACGAAGGTCCCACCCGCGGCCGGTCCGGCGATGCGCAGCTCGACCGAGTCACCGGGGGCGAGCGAACCGGACGTCATGGCTTCGGCACCTGACCGTAGAGCGGGGCCTCCGAGTCCGGGCCGTCACCGCTGTGGGCGCGCGAGTACGAGCGCAGCCGCCACGGGACGGAGACGACGACGACGTTGGGAACGAGGAGCAGGCGGGTGCGCAGCTTGATCGCGATCTGATTGTGGAGAAGGTGCTCCCACCAGCGTCCGACGATGTACTGCGGGATGTAGACGATGACGAGGTCGCGCGGTGAGCGCCGCCGGATCGCGAGGACGTGGGCGATGAGCGGGCGGACGAGTTCGCGGTAGGGCGAGGCGAGGACCGTGAGCGGGACGGGCAGCTCCATCTCGTTCCACCGCTTCTGCAGCTTCTCCGCCGCCTCCTCGTCGACGGCGACGGTGACGGCTTCGAGCTGGGTCGACCGGGCCACCCGCGCATACGACAGCGCCCGCAGGGTCGGCTTGTTGATCTCGTTGACGACGACGATCGCGTGCGTGTTCGACGGGATCGTCCGCGAGTCGACGTTGGCCTCGGGGGCGAGTTCGCTCGCGACCCGCGAATAGTGGCGGTGGATGGCACCCATGACGAGGAAGAGCCCGGCCATCGCCGTCACCGCGATCCACGCCCCGGCGAGGAACTTCGAGACGATGACGACGATGAGGACACCGGCGGCGATGACGCAGCCGACGGTGTTGACCGCCCGGTTGAAGCGCATCCGCATCCGCGCCTTGGGGTCGATGACGAGCCGCAGGCGCTTGTTCCAGTGGAGCACCATGCCGAGCTGGCCGACGACGAAGCTCGCGAAGACGCCGACGAGGTAGAGCTGGATGAGGGTCGTCGCCGAGGCGTTCGTCGCGACGACGAGGACGATCGCGGCGACGGCGAGGAGGAGGATGCCGTTGGAGAACGTCAGCCTGTCGCCCTTCGTCGCGAGCTGCCGGGGCAGGAAGCCGTCGCGGGCGAGCCGGGAGGCGAGTCCCGGGAAGCCCTCGACCGCGGTGTTCGCGGCGACGATGAGGACGAGGGCGGCGACGAGGACGACGAGGAAGAACATCAGGGGCGTGTCGGCGAAGATCGTGTGGGCGAGCTGCCCGAGGACCGGCTCCTGCTCGTATTCGGCCGAGACGGGACTGCCGTCGGGGCGGACGAGGTAGAGGTGCGGGTCGTCGACGTACTTCACTCCGGTCACCGAGGCGAGATACGTCAGTCCGGTGAGCATGACGGCGGCGAGCAGTCCGGAGAGGACGAGCGTGTTGCCGGCGTTCTTCCCGCGCGGCTTCTTGAAGGCCGGCACCGCGGTGGCCACGGTCTGGACGCCGGCGAGGGCAACCGACCCGGAGGAGAACGCGCGGAGGACGATGAGCACGGTCGCGAGCCCGAGCGTCGCCTGATCCGTCACCGCATCGTGGACGATCGTGTAGTTCGCGGTCTCCGCCTGCGGGATGTCCCCGAGTCCGACCTGGACGAGGCCGACGATCATCGTGAGGAACACCGCGCCGAGGAAGAGGTACGTCGGGATCGCCAGGAGCACCGGGGTGGCCCGGGACCCGCGCAGACCCGCGAGGCAGATGACGAGGATGCCGACGATCGCAACAGGCACCCGGTAGGGCGCGAGCAGGGGGAACGCCGTCGTGATGTAGGCGGCGAAGACCGTCATCGACACGGCCAGAGTCAGGACGTAGTCGACGAGGAGGGCGGCGGCGACGATGAGGCCGGCACGAGGGCCGAGGTTCTTCGACGCGACCTCGTAGTCGCCGCCTCCGGATGGGTAGGCGCGCACGTTGAGGCGGTAGCACGCGACGATGACGAGGATGACCGCGCCGACGGCCGCGCCGATCCACGGGGCGGCGGTGATCGAGACGAGAGTCGTCAGGGACAGGGCCAGGAGGATCTCGTCCGGGGCGTACGCCACGGAGGAGAGCATGTCCGAGGCGAACACGGGCATCGCGATGCGCTTCTTCAGCGCAGGGGCACGCCTGTCCTCACTGCGGAACGGCCGTCCAACGAGTAGTCTTTTGACGGCATCAGAAAAACTGCTGGCCACGAGCACCAATGGTAGAGCAAATGTCGGAAGGGATGACCATGCACTTCGTCATCATGGGCTGCGGCCGAGTCGGAGCGACCCTGGCCAGGGCACTTGATGCCAACGGCCATTCCGTCGCCGTCGTCGACCGGGACCCCGATGCCTTCCTCAAGCTCGGGCCGGACTTCACCGGATCGACGATCACCGGCCTCGGATTCGACCGGGAGACCCTCACGCAGGCCCGCACCGCCGACGCGTTCGCGTTCGCCGCGGTCTCGAGCGGAGACAATTCCAACATCCTCGCCGCGCGTGTCGCCCGGGAGACCTTCGGTGTGCCCAATGTCGCGGCCCGCATCTACGATCCCGATCGGGCGCAGGTCTTCGAGCGCCTCGGCATTCCGACGGTGCCGACCGTGCGGTGGACGGCCGAGCAGGTGATGCGCAAACTCGTCCCGCAGGGGTCGATCACGGAGTACCGGGAGCCCTCGGGCAACCTCGTCCTCGCCGAGGTGCACCTCGATCCCAGCTGGGTGGCCCGTCCGATCGCGGAGATCGAGGAGGCCACGCAGGCCCGCGTCGCGTATGTCACGCGACTCTCGGAGGGCATCGTCGCCACCGACGACCTCCTCCTCCAGGACGGCGACCTCGTCCACCTCATGTGCCCCGTCGACCGCCTCGACGAGATCGCGCGCATCCTCGACAAGCCCGTGACCTCCAGGGAGGAAGAAGAATGAGAGTCGTCATCGCCGGAGCCGGGTCCGTGGGCCGTTCGGTGGCCAGGGAGCTGCTCGACAAGAACCACTCCGTCCTCCTCATCGACCAGAGCAAGGAGGCGCTCGCGCACGAGAAGATCCCCGGCGCCCAGTGGCTGCTCTCCGATGCGTGCGAACTCGCCGGCCTCGGAGAGGCGAAGCTCGAGGAGGCCGACGTCGTCGTCGCCGCCACCGGCGACGACAAGACGAACCTCGTCCTCTCCCTCCTTGCGAAGACGGAGTTCGGGGTGCCCCGCACGGTCTCGCGGGTCAACAATCCGAAGAACGAATGGCTCTTCGACGACAACTGGGGCGTCGACGTCGCGGTGTCGACGCCGCGGCTGATGACCGCGCTCGTCGAGGAGGCCGTCGAGGTCGGCGGTCTCGTCCACCTCATGAGCTTCGAACGCGGTCAGGCCGGGCTCATGGAGTTCACCGTCAACGAGTCCTCGGACCTCGTGGCGTCCCGGATCGGGAACATCGCGTTCCCCGTCGACACCGTGCTCGTCGCGATCATCCGCAACGCCCGCGCCTTCGCGCCGAGCGCCGATGACGTCATCGAGGGCGGGGACGAGCTCTTCTTCCTCTCCTCCCCCGATCAGGAGGGGGCGCTGCTCAGCCTGCTCCAGGCCGCGGCCAAGGCCGACAGCGCGGACTGAGCGCTCTCACGCGGTGGAAACCGAGCGCTTACGACCAGTGCGCGCTCACTCGCGGTGGCGCAGATCGCTCACTCGTGCTCGTCCTTGGGGGCGACGAGTTCGTAGACGGGGTTGTGGGCGGCGAGCACACCGTCGCGGTCGCAGAACCGGCCTTCGAGGACGAGAAGCGCGCCGGGTCTGATGCCGCTGATCTCGCGGCGGCCGAGGAACTGCGCCTCGACGTCGCCGGTGCCGTCGGAGACGGTGATCGTCAGGCGCGGGTTGTCAGCGTTCGTCGACCGCGTCACGGCGCTGACGACCCCGGCGATGCGGACCATCGCCCGCGGGGCGACGTCGCCGATGCTCACGACGCCGGGAATCCGGCTGGCCATCCGCAGGTCCTCGCGGGCGTCGTCGTCGCGGGAGCCGAGGCTCTGCGTGAGCCGGCTGAGAAGATCGAGCATGGCGATCAGCGGACCTCGGTGATCTCGGGTCCGCGGGCGAACGGGTTGATGTCCTCGGTCTCGTCCTCGGGCTCGGGAGCCGCATCGACCTCGGGGGCGGTGAGGGCGATGAGCTCGCGAGGAGCCATCGCCTCGTCGCCGCGGTCGACGACGACACCGCGCACGAGCGCACTGAGCTCTGCGCGCACCTCGGCGTCGGTGACGGCCTTGCCGGAGAACACGGCGCGGACGAACCAGCGCGGACCGTCGACGCCGGCGAACCGCATCGCGCGCTTGCCGGGACGTCCGTCTTCGGTCTTCGCGGGCACCTCGACGGCGAGCTCGCGGCCGAGCCCGGTGTGGAGCTCGGTGCACTCCCCGCCCTGGGATTCGACGGATTCGGTGAGCTGCCGGCGCACCGTGTTCCACAGCCCCTCGGATCGCGGGGTGGCGAACGCCTGGAGCTGGACTCCCCCACCGTCGTGGATGAGGGTCACGGCGAGCACGCGCTGCGAGTCGTCGTCGGTGTCGAGGCGGATCTGCATGCCGTCGACGACGGGCACCTTGAGCGCACCGAGGTCGAGGCGGTTGAGCTCGGGGTAGTCCTCGGCCGCGTCGAAAGGGCCCTTCTCCGCCCGGTCGAGCGGTGCGGACTTCTCCAGGACCGCTTCGTCGTCGAGGTCCTCGGTCTCCGCCTCGGTCTCGGCGACCGCCTCGGCGTCGTCATCGCTGTCATGATCGTCAGCGACGTCCTCGTCAACGAGTTCGTCGTCGACGATCTCCTCGTCGGTGCTGCGGTCGGTCGCGGACTCCTCGTCCGCGGCCGCTGACTTCTTCGAAAAACGTGAGAACAGTCCCATTGTCCTTCACTCCACTTCTGCGTTGAGACCGGAGACGACTCCGCCGGTGGAGCCGAATCCGCCGGTGCCGCGGTCGCTGTCGTCGAGGGTGTCGACGACGGTGAACGCGGCCTGTCGGATCTCCTGAATGATGAGCTGGGCGATCCGGTCACCGCGGGTGATGCGCAGCGGCACGGTCGGGTCGAGGTTGATGAGCGGCACCTTGATCTCGCCGCGGTATCCGGAGTCGATCGTCCCCGGGGCGTTGACGACGGTGACGCCGTGCCTGCTCGAGAGTCCCGAGCGGGGGTGGACGAAACCGGCGTGGCCGGGCGGGAGGGCGATCGCGATCCCGGTGGGCACGGTGCGCCGTTCGAACGGTTCGAGGGTGAAGTCGATCGCCGAGCACAGGTCCGCGCCGGCGTCGGACGCGTGGGCGTAGCTCGGCGGGGCCATTCCGTCGTCGACGAGGGTGATTTCGATGCGCAAGCCTTCTGTCACAAGGTTGCACTCTAGTGCCCAAGCCTGAGCGCTTCAAACATGCGCGCTGTGGGAGAATGGAGGACATGGCTCAGACTCATACCGATTCGCAGGTGACCTACCGGGAGAAGGTCAGCCCCTCGCCCGCCATGTGGGTGCTCATCGCGGTCGCCGCCGTCTCGACGGCGGCCATGGTCCTCCCCGTCTGGACGCTCGGCGCCTTCATCCTGCCCGTCGTCACCTTCGCCCTGCTCGCATGGTGGCTGCGCTCGCTGGGGATCACGATCATCGTCACCGGCCGCCAGCTCTTCGTCGGCGACGCCCACATCGATCGGGCATTCCTCGGCGGCGTCGAGGCCCTCGGCATCGAGGCGGCCCGCGAGGCCCGCGGCACCGGGCTCGACGCCCGCGCCTTCCTCGTGCTCCGCCCCTGGGTGAAGACCGCAGTGCGCATCGACATCGACGATGCCTCCGACCCCACCCCGTACTGGCTCGTCTCGAGCCGGCACCCCGAGGAGCTCGCCGCCGCCCTGCGCGCCTGAGCACGACCCCGCCCGACGCCGGCCGCAGCGCCCGACTCCGGGCCCAGCGCCAGACGCCGAGCAACGAAAAACGCGCCCTCGAAGGGGCGCGTTCGTCTTGGTGGGGATGTCGCGACGCTCAGCCTGCGCAGTCCGTGCAGATGAGGATTCCGCCCTCATCGCTCGCCAGCTGCGAACGGTGACGGACGAGGAAGCACTCCATGCAGGTGAATTCGTCGTTCTGCTTCGGAAGCACGCGCACCGAGAGCTCTTCGTTCGACAGGTCGGCGCCGGGAAGTTCGAACCCTTCGGCCGCTGCCGTCTCGTCCTCGTCGATCTTGCTGGCCTGCGCCTGCGAGCGCTGCGCCTTGAGCTGCTCGATCGAGTCGCTCTTGATTTCGTCGTCGTGCTTGCGAGGTGCGTCGTAGTCGGTTGCCATATGGCCTCATCGCTCTCTGTCGGGTGTGCTGAAAAGGAGTTTCAGCCCCTGTCGCCTATCGTGTCCCCAGCATTGTGCACTGCCCAGTACCCTTTGGCAAGAGCAGATGGTACCCTGTCACGGTGATTCTCGTCACGATGACGAAGGACACACATACGACTCTCGAAAAGCTCTGCGAGAATGCAGGAGACGATGCTGAGCGAGCATGCCGGCCTCGGAGAGAAACGACCACACGTCGGCGATGACTCGACCTCATCCCCGGCGGCCTATTGTCGGAAGGACGGATGCACGATGAGTGAATTCGCAGATCAGCTCGATAACAGAATCGACGATGTCCGTCATCGCTTACACGACGCCAGGGATGCCGGCGACGACTTCCTCGTCGAGAGCCTCATCGACGACCTCGAGAACCTCCTCGAACTCGCCGACCGCAACGACGTCGACACCGGCCCGATCGCCGAGGTCATCAAGGCCGAGACCGGCGCCATCCCGGTCATCCCCGAACCCAGAGAATCCTGACCCGAGCAGCCTCGCCTCAAGCACACAGACCTCAGACACACGGACGCGGGGGCACGCCAATGACTGCGGGGGGGGGCCGGGCGGGGGGTGGGGGGGTGGTGGGCCGCGGGTGCAGCGAGGGGCCAGAGAGGAGGGTGGGGGGC
>NZ_JBHTYZ010000004.1:409738-524365 GCF_042790515.1 Brevibacterium sp. NPDC056726
CCAGCCGGCACCCCCCCAACCCCACACAAGCGGCCCCCCGCCCCCCCGCCCCCACCCACCCACCCCACCCACACACCGCGGGCCCCCCTCCCGAAGCGCTTCGGGAGGGGCCGCGTCCGTGTGTGCAGGGCTGCTGCGCCGGGCTTACACCGAGGGCCAGTTCGGCAGGGTCGGGCGCTCGACCCGGCCCCGGCAGCAGTCGATGCTGCACGCCCCGCTGCCGGGGGTCAGCGCGCGTGTGCCGGGGATCGCCGGCGTCTCCGGGGTCTGCCCGGACAGCTGTGCGAGGCGCTCCTCGACGAGGTCGACGAGGCCTGCGACGAACGTCGGGTGCGTGCCGACGGTGGCCACCCGGGTGAACGCGAGGCCGAGCTCCTCCGCCGTCTCCTTCGCCTCGGTGTCGAGGTCGAAGGCAACCTCCATGTGGTCGGAGATGAAGCCGATCGGGGCGAGGACGACACCGGTGACGCCCTCGGCGGCGAGCTCTTCCATGCGGTCGTTGACGTCGGGTTCGAGCCACGGCACGTGCGGTGCACCCGAGCGGGAGCAGTAGACGAGCTCCGCGGGCAGCCGGTCCGCCTCGGTGAGGCCGCCGAGGAGGAACTCCATGAGCTCCTCATGCTGGGCCTGGTAGCCCACGGTCGCCACCGCCGAGGCCTCCTGCATGACGTCGGGGATCGAATGCGTGACGAAGAGGATCCGGTGACGGGCCGGGTCGAGGGCGCCGACCTGGGCCCGGAAGTCGTCGAGCCCCTCGCGCAGCAGCGTCGCGCACGCCTCGGCGTAGCCGGGATGGTTGAAGAACTGGCGGACCTTGTCGAAGCTCACCTCGATGCCCTCGTCGGCGAGTCCTGCGACCGTGCCGGCGAAGTCCTCACGGTACTGCCGGCACGAGGAGTAGGAGGAGTACGCCGAGGTGTCGATCGCGAGGAAGCGGGAGCGTCCGGCCGCCGCCTCGGTGCGGGCGACATCGGTGAGGTAGGGCTCCCAGTTGCGGTTGCCCCACACGAGCGGGAGGTCGAGGCCGCGCCGCTCGAGCTCGGCGCGCAGGGCCGCCAGCAGCGCCTTGTTCTGGTCGTTGATCGGGGACTTGCCGCCGAATCCGTAGTAGTGCTCCCCGACCTCCTCGAGGCGCTCGTCGGGGATGCCGCGCCCCGCAGTGACGTTCTTGAGGAACGGAACGACCTCCTCGGGCGATTCCGGTCCGCCGAAGGACATGAGGACAAGGGTGTCAATGGGGGCTGTCGTATTCACGTCAGAGATTTTACAGCGTGTAGAGATCGCTCGCCCGTTGTCCGCACCCTGAGCACGTTCGACTCACTTTCGCCGCCCACCGCTGCCCGCGCGTGCCCCGGCCTGCCGAATTCGCGACTCGCGAGCAAATCTGCGGGGCTGAGCGGTGCGGTCGTGACACGATTCTTCATGAGAAGCGATAAAGGAGCGAAATGCGTGAACTCATCTTGCACGGGGTCGATGCCGACGGCACTCATCTGCTCCTCGGCGATGACTCCGGGGCACAGTATCGACTGAAGCTCGACGAGTCCCTCTATGCGGCTGTGCGCAAGGACAGGGCCGTCGTGCGCTCCGACTCCCCCATCCGCCCGCGCGACATCCAGGCGATGATCCGCGGCGGGATGAGCGCCGAGGAGGTCATCGCGGCCACCGGCGCCGACCCCGACCAGGTGCGCACGTACGAGCGCCCGGCCCTGGCCGAACGCGCCCACATGGCGCACACCGCGAGCCGGCACCCCATCTATTCCGATCACGACCCCAACGGCGACCCGACCCCGCTCGTCGAACTCAGCCAGACCCGTCTGGCGATGCGCGACGTCGACATCGAGACGATGGACTGGGACGCGTGGAAGCAGCAGGACGGCAACTGGTACATCGAACTCAGCTTCATCGCCGCCGACCGCAAGCGCACCGCCGGGTGGAACTACTACCGCGGGTCGCTCACGGCCCTCGACGATGAGGCGAAGTGGCTCGCGGACTCCGGTCCCACGGACACCGGTCCGATCCCCGGCTACAGCTCGAGCCGTCGCACCACCGAGGAGATCGACACCCCTGACCCGCAGGCTTCGGCGCCGGAGCGGCCGGCCGAGCAGCCCGCGACGCTCGGCGATCACCAGGCCGAGACCGGGCGGATCCTCGAGAACCTCCGTCGTCGCCGTCGCGACGACGACGAACCCCGCGGTCGCCTCCGCGCCGTCACCGAGGACCCCGAGACCCACCCGCAGGGCGCGCACACCGCGCCCGGGCGTCCCGCCGATGCCACCGACGATGAGGTGTTCGCATTCGAGGACAGGATCGCCGAGGCGGCGAGCCGTCACAGCGCGGCGAAGGCCGGCGATCGCGGGCCCGCGCAGGCGGAGGCCTCATCCGATGCCGCTGACGAACCGCAGGAGCCGACTCAGGAGGTCGGCACGTTCGACGACGACAACCAGCTCTCCCTGCTCAACGAGCCCGGGGTGAGCGACGGGGTCGAGACGTCGAAGGACACCGAATCGAAGGCGAAGAAGAAGAGCAGCCGCGCCTCGGTCCCGAGCTGGGACGAGATCATGTTCGGATCGAAGCGGGACTGACGTCCGTTCCCAACCGCAGCACGCGGTCGCCTCCGTCGATGAGGCTCTCATCGTGGGTGACCATGATGACCGTGTGATCGGGGAGGTTGGCCCGCAGATCCGCGACGAGGCGGTGGGCCGTGGCCGCATCGAGGTGCGCGGTGGGTTCGTCGAGGACGATGACCTCGGCCCCGCTGAGCAGGGTGCGCGCGACGGCGAGGCGCTGTCTCTCCCCTCCTGAGATCTCCGTCCCGTGGTCCCCGACCCACCGGTCGAGGCCCTCGGGGCTCGCCCAGTGACCGAGTCCGGCGGCGGTGAGCGCGGCGAACATCTCCTCCTCGTCCGGCACATCCCGGCGCGCCAGGGCGAGGTTGCCGCGCACCGTCGACCGGAACACGTGCGCCTCCTGCGGGCACCACGCGATCCGACCGGCGAGCTCGTCGGGGTCGAGCGCGAGAACGTCGACGCGCTGCCCGTTCCGCTCCTGTGCGTCATAGCGCCCGCGCCACGGGGTGAGGAACCGCAGGAGGACGCTCACCGTCGTCGTCTTCCCGCTGCCGCTCTCCCCGCACACGACCGTCCACCTGTCCGCATCCGCAGCGAGGTCGAGGTCGTCGAGCACGGGCACGCCGTCCCAGCCGACGGTGACATCGGCGAGTTCGAGAGCGGTGAGCGCCGAGGCGGCCGCCGGGTCGTCGTCGGCCTCATCGTCGTCGTGGCGGGAGTCCGCGGTGACGGGCGGCAGGCGGTCGAGGGCGATCCCGAGGGCGGGCATCTGCCGCCACGCGGTGAGCGCCGAGGCCAGTGGGTCGACGAGACCGAAGGTGCTGAGGACGACGACGGCGAGGATCTCCGTGGGCGCCGGGGAGATGAGGGCGATGACGATCGCGGCGAGCACCGTCGTCACCTCGACCCACAGCTGTGCGGCGCCGAAGTTCCGCGCCGAGGCGCGCTGCGCGGCCTCGAGGTCGTCTTCGGCCGCGGTGAGCCGGCCGAGGACGGCGGCGTTCGCGCCGTTGGCGCTGAGGTCGGTCTTCGCCCCGAGCGCACGGGCGAGGAGGGAGAGGATCCGTGCCTGTCCTGCGCGGATCCGCCGCGCCCACGGCGCCTCGGCACGGACGAAGACGAGCGGGACGACGACGAGGTTGACGAGCGCGAGCGCGACGAGGACGGGCACCGACCCCGGATCGAGGATCGCGGTGGCGATGATGACGGCGACGATGACGAGGGCGGAGACGACTGGCGGGAAGAGGGTGCGCGGCACGAGGTCGCGGACCTCGTCGGCGTCGGCGACCATCGTCGTCAGCGCCGTGTCCGAGGTGAGCATCGTGCGGTCGCTCATGCCCGCGCGCTCGAAATGCGACCACAGCACCGAGCGCAGGCGCCCGAGCGCGGAGAAGATCGCCGAATGGAGGTTGAGTCGGCTGACGTAGAGGAAGATCGAGCGGCTGAGACCGAAGAAGCGCACCCCGACGATCGCGACGAGCAGCGTCATGATCGGCGGCCCGTACGAGGCCTCGACGATGAGCCACCCGGAGAGTGCGGTGAGCGAGATCGCCGCGAGGCTCGAGGCGCATGCGGTGAGGAGGGCGATGAGCATCGTCCACCGCATGAGCGGCAGCGCGGTGCGCAGCGTCGCCGCGCGCCGGCGCAGACTCCCGGGTGCGGGCACGTCGCCGGAGCCGCGTTCGGGAGACACGACCGCGGTGTCTCCGGAGCGGTCACCGACTGTTGGGGCACCAGCTGACACCGCGGCACCAGCTGAGGCCGGGGCCAGGTTCGGGGCCGCCACGGTCGCCGTCGTTCCCGCGGTCGTCGTGCCCGCGGTGTCATGCGAGTCGTCCGTCGCGGTGTCCGCAGTGCCCTCCTCGACCGGTGCGGTGGAGGCGGAGACCGGGGCCGCGGTGACGCGCGGGGTGATCGTGTCGGTCGCGAGCGCGAGCACCCGCGGGTCATGGCTGGCGAGGACGATGCGGGTCGCGGCGGCCGCCTCGGCGAGCATCGCGATGATCAACTCCGCATTGTCGTCGTCGAGGTGGGCCGTCGGCTCATCGAGGATGAGGAGGTCGGTGTCCCTGCCGCGCACCCGCACGAGGGCGAGACGGCGCAGCTGCCCGGGGCTGAGCGCGCCGGTGGGCAGGTCGAGGGTGGGCGGAAGGCCCGCGGTGAGCAGCGCGGCCTCGGCTGCGCCACCGGTGAGTCCGAAGGTCGCGAGCTCCTCGCCCAGGGTCGCCCCGAAGGTCCGCGGGGTCTGCGGCACGAGCGCGGCGCGGGCGGGTGCCAGCGTCGTCGTCGCCCCGGCCGCGAGGCTGCCCGAGAGCGCCGCGAGGATCGTCGACTTCCCCGCTCCGGAGGGGCCGAGGACCGCGGTGATGCCCGGGGTCGTCGGGATGGAGCCGTCCCAGGCGACGGTGGTTCCGTCGGCGTAGGTCACGGCGTGGTCCGCGTGCGCAGCCGCCGAGGCGGGACCGGCTTCCTCGTCGTCACCTGCGGCGAGGAGGGCCTGGGCCCGATCGTAGGACTCACGGCCGTTCTCACTGGCGTGGAACCCGGCGCCGAGGGCGCGCAGCGGCATGAAGCACTCGGGAGCGAGCAGCAGCGCGAGCAGTCCGTCGCTCAGGTCCATCGTGCCGTAGACGAGGCGGACGCCGATGACGACGGCGACGAGCGCCACGGAGATCGTCGCGATGAGTTCGAGGGCGAGGCTCGAGAGGAACGCGATGCGCAGCGTCGCGAGATTCGCCTGGTGGTAGTCGGTGCTCAGCCTGCGCAGGGTGCGGGCGTGCTCCCGGGACCGGCCGAGCCCGATGAGGACCGGCAGACCCTCGGCGAGTTCGGCGAGGTGGTCGGACATCCGCTCGAGCGCACGGGTGCTCTCTGCCGTCGTCTCCTCGGTGTAGCGGCCGATGAGGACCATGAACAGCGGCACGAGCGGCAGGCACGCGATGATGATGACCGCCGAGAGGAGGTCGGCGAAGAGGATCCGCACGAGGAGCACCGCGGGCACGACCGCGGCCTGGGTGAGTGCGGGCACGACCGTCGTGAAGTAGTCGTCGAGGTCATCGACCCCGCGCGTCACCGTCACCGCGGCCTTGGCCCGGGGCATCCCCCGCCTGCCCAGCAGCGTGGAGAGGATGCGGGCGCGCAGTCCGCGCTTCGCCTCGGCGGCCAGCCCGGTGCCGAGGCTGTGGTCGGCCCACAGGCTCGCCCCGCGCAGTCCGGCGCCGAGGAGCCCGAGGACGATCCACAGCGGGAGCGATCCGAGGTCGAGGATCGTGCGCACGAGCGCCTCGGCGATGAAGACGATGCCGACGGCCCGCGCTGCCGCGCTCGTCACGGAGAGGACGAGGCCCCTCCTGCCGGCGGGCAGCGACAGGAGGATCCCCAGTGGCGAGCTCACGAGCGGATCGCCGCCGGCACCTTGTGGGCGTCGGGGATGTGCGACTCGGTGAGGCGGTTGAGGTACTGCCGGTAGCTGAAGATCTGGTAGCCGAGCACGATCGGGAAGAAGATCGCGGTGACGACGAGCATGACGCCGAGCGTGTAGTCCGACGACGATGCGGTGGCGATCGTCAGCGAGAACGCCGGGTCGAGCGTCGAGGGCAGGACGTTCGGGAACACGCCGGCGAAGACCGCGCCCATCCCGGCGAGGAGGAAGACGCCGTGGAGGAAGAACGCCTTCTTCTCCGCCCCGGCCCGCAGCGCGACGAACGAGGCGATGAGCGCGATGAGGGCGATCGCGACCGGCACGATCAGCCATGCGCTGTGGCGGATCGAGAGGGCGAACCAGATGAGGAAGGGAATCGCGAACGGCAGGGTCGTCGCCAGTGCCCAGCGGCGGGCCTTGGCCCGCAGCTCGCCTTCGGTCTTGAGGCAGAGGAACATCAGACCGTGGACGAAGCTGAAGCCGACACCGCCGAGTCCGCCGAGGAGGGCGGGCCAGCCGAGCCACGCGAAGGGACCGCCGACCATGTCGCCGTTCTCGTTGAGCGGCAGACCCGTCGTCGTGATGACGAGGAGGGCGCCGATGAGGAACGCGACGACGGTCGAGCCGATGGCCATCGCCCAGGTCCAGAACGTCAGCCAGCGCTGCGTGTGGCCCTTGCCGCGGTACTCGATGGCCACGGCGCGGAAGATCAGCCCGAGCAGGCACAGGGTGAGCGGGATGTAGAGGGCGCTGAACAGGGAGGCGTACCAGTGCGGGAACGCCGCGAACATCGCGCCGGCCGCCGTGATCAGCCACACCTCGTTGCCGTCCCAGACGGGTCCGATCGAGTTGAGCAGGACGCGCTT
This sequence comes from Brevibacterium sp. NPDC056726, assembly GCF_042790515.1. Lineage (NCBI taxonomy): Bacteria > Bacillati > Actinomycetota > Actinomycetes > Micrococcales > Brevibacteriaceae > Brevibacterium > Brevibacterium sp. NPDC056726. The sequence continues at coordinate 416,593 of NZ_JBHTYZ010000004.1, forward strand.
GCCGCGCTCGTCCTTCGTGAAGATCGGCATGAGCATGCCGACTCCGAGGTCGAACCCGTCGAGGAACAGGTAGCCGATCCACAGGACGGCGATGAGGACGAACCAGATCGTTGCCAGGATTTCCATCTGTCTTCTCCTCCTCAGTACGCGAACGACAGAACGTCGTCGTCGTTGCCGGTGATCGTGGGCTTCTTGTTGGACTCGGCGAGTTCGGGCATCGCCGAGGCGACCCCTCCTCTGGTGTATTTGATGATGAGTTTGAGTTCGACGACCATCAGCCCGCCGTAGACGAGGGTGAGGCTGATGAGGGAGAACAGCAGCATCGCCGGGGTCAGCTGCGGTGAGAGCGCGGCCTGGGTGAACATGTAGACGCCGTCGAGCTGTGCCGGGTTGGGGGCGACGACGAAGGGCTGGCGACCCATCTCGGTGAAGATCCACCCGGCCGAGTTCGCGATGAACGGTGCGGTGATCGCCAGAAGCGCACCGCGCATCATCCAGGGCGAGGCCGGCACCGTGCCCTTGCGCGTCAGCCACAGGGCCAGCGCGCAGACTCCGACCGCGACGAAGCCGAAGCCGATCATCGCGCGGAAGCCCCAGTAGGTGACGATCATGATGGGCTGGTAGTTGATCGGCTCACCGGCGTGCTCGCCGTAGCGCGGGTCGTCGGGCAGGTTCGTCCCGTACCGCTCCTGGTACTCCGGCAGCAGGGTGTTGACGCCGTGGACCGGGGTGGTGAAGTCGCCGTTGGCGAGGAACGAGAGCAGGCCGGGGACCTCGAGCACGGACTGGACGTCGGAGCAGTTGTTCGACTGCAGGTCGCCGACGGTGAGCACGGAGAACTCCGTGCCGTCGTGGCAGGCGCCCTCGGCCGAGGCCATCTTCATCGGCTGCTGCTCGAACATCAGCTTCGCCTGGATGTCACCGGTGATCGAGACGCCGGCGAAGGCGATGATGCCGGAGATCGCGCCGATGCGCAGGCACTTGATCCACACGCGGTAGTCGATCGCGTCGCGACCGGGCACATCGGGGGCGCTGCCGACGATGACCTTGCCGTCCTTGCCGACGGTGTCGATGCCGTCCTTGCGGCGCCGGTAGAGGTGGTACCACGAGATGCCGACGAGGAAGCTGCCGCCGACGGCGACAGCGCCGAAGAGCGTGTGGGTGTAGGCGGCGATGGCCGTGTTGTTGCCGAGCACCGCCCAGACGTCGGTCATCACCGGTCGGCCGTCGACGAGTTCGACGCCGACGGGGTGCTGCATCCACGAGTTCGCGACGATGATGAAGAACGCGGAGATCCACGAGCCGATGACGGCACACCACAGCACGGTGAGGTGGACGGGCCGGCTGAGCCTGCCCCAGCCGAAGATCCACAGACCGAGGAACGTCGATTCGAGGAAGAACGCGATGAGCGCCTCCATCGCCAGCGGTGCGCCGAAGACGTCGCCGACGAAGCGGGAGTACTCGCTCCATGCCATGCCGAACTGGAACTCCTGGACGAGACCGGTGGCCACGCCCATGATGAAGTTGATGAGGTAGAGCTTGCCGAAGAACTTCGTGGCCCGCAGGTAGACCTCGTTGTCGGTGCGGTGGTACATCGTCTGGAGGATCGCGACGAGCATGCCGAGCCCGAGCGTGAGGGGAACCATCCAGAAGTGATAGACGGTGGTGATGCCGAACTGCCAGCGTCCGATGAGCACCGGATCCAGTTCCATGGGCTTCTCCGTTCTAGTCGTCGAGGGGAAACTTTCTACAACACGTAGAATTCTACGCCTGGTAGAACTCTGAAAGCCACTGTCTCACATTCCAGCCCGGACCATCCCGGCATCCGTGTCCGCGCTGGTCAGCACCCGCAGACCGGAGATCAGGCGAGACTGACGCAGAGGCGCGTCTCACATGGAATTCGACACCATGTAGAGGTAGAATGGAGGCTCCAGCCGGACCAGCGCCGCAGGCGGCGCGGTCACTACCGAGGACAAGGACATCGTGGGAACTCTGGGCGAACTCGAACGCAGCGTCATGGACGCCATCTGGGCGCACGACGACGGCCTCAGCGCCGCTGAGCTGCGTGACGCCCTCGCCGACCGCGACCTCGCCCTCACCACGGTTCACACCGTGCTCACGCGTCTGGAGAAGAAGGGCTTCGTCACCCGCGATCGGAGCATCCGCCCCCATCGCTACCTCGCAGTCTCGACCCGTGAGGACCACGTCGCCGAGCTGATGACCGAGGTGCTCTCGCAGGCCCCGGATCGTCAGGCCGTCCTCGCCCGCTTCCTCGGCACCGTGTCGGAAGCCGACGAGAAGACCCTGCGCAGCCTTCTGGGGCGCAACCACTCGACGCGCTCCTGACGGCGGGCCGAGTACCACCATGAGCATCGTCGGGTGTCTCCTGGGAGTGTTGGCGTTCCTCCTCGCCTGGCCGGTTCCCGCACTGCTGCGCCGCTTCCGCAGCGACCCGATCTCCGAAGTCATCCTCTGGCAGGCCGTCGGACTCTCTGGTGGACTCTCGCTCATCGGCGCTGCCTTGGCCTTCGCCGTCGACCCCGGGGCACCGAATCTTCCCATCGGACTGTGGGATCTCATCCGCGGCGAATCGCACGCACGGCTGTCCGTCCTCGCGTGGGTCTTCCTCGTCATCGCGCTGGTGCTCATCGGGCGCCTCCTCGGCTGCCTCGCGCTGACGTTCTATTCAGCGCGGAGAACTCGACTTCGCCATGCCGAGATCTTACACCTGCTCAGCGAGCCGTCGCAGAATTATCCCGACACCCGCATCATCTCCTCGAACGAGCCCGTCGCCTACTGTCTGCCCGAGGGGCCGCGCAAGGGCACGGCGGTGCTGTCGACAGGCCTCCTTGAGGTTCTCAGCGAGGCCGAGCGCACCGCGGTCATCGCGCATGAGAAGGCCCATCTCGACTTCCGCCACGACATCCTCGTCATCCCGTTCGCGGCGTGGCATCGGGCGCTGCCGTTCTTCTCGGCCACCGCGATCGGGCTCAACTCCGTCAATCGCCTCATCGAGTTCATGGCCGACGACCAGGCTCGTCAGACCGTCGACCCGGCGGTGCTCGCGCGCGCCGTCGCTGCCGCCGCGGCGATCAGTCCCGAGCATCGGGAGGGTCTGAGCGCCGAGCGCATCGCACGCCTGTCCCAGGCGCGCCATCCCGCGCGCACGATGGTGCGCCTGTGCGCCTGCCTCGTCGCCGCGGGCCTCCTCCTCATCCCGACGGTGCTCCTCTTCGTGCCCGTCGCTCCCCTGCACTGATCCGCGGGAGCTGCGCTGAGCACCGCGCCCGGCACCGCTTCCCGCCGGGCACCGCGTCGCGCGCGGTCACAGCACTGCTGTCCCCCGTGCCGAGGTGGCCCCGGCGCGGGTTGGTCCTCAGCTGTCGATGCGCTCGGCGTCGAGCACGGCGGCGCCGGAGACGATGAACTCCTTGCGCGGGCCCACCGAGGAGCCCATGAGGAGTTCGAAGGTCCGCTCCGCCGCCTCGGCGTCGGCCATCGTCACCCGCCGCAGGGTGCGGTCGGCGGGATCCATCGTCGTCTCCGCGAGCTGATCGGCGTCCATCTCCCCGAGGCCCTTGTAGCGCTGGATCGGCTCCTTGTACGTCTTCTTCGACTTGTCGAGCTTCTTCAGCAGCGCGTGGAGTTCGGCCTCGGAGTACGTGTAGACGATCTCGTTCGGGGTGCCGCGCTTCGTCACGACCTCGACGCGGTGGAGCGGCGGCACGGCGGCGAAGACCCGGCCCTCCTCGACGAGCGGCTTCATGTAGCGGAAGAAGAGCGTGAGCAGCAGCGTGCGGATGTGCGCGCCGTCGACGTCGGCGTCGGTCATGATGATGACCTTGCCGTAGCGGGCCGCCTCGAGGTCGAAGCTGCGGCCGGAGCCGGCCCCGATGACCTGGATGAGGGCGGCGCATTCGACGTTGGCGAGCATGTCGGCCAGCGAGGCCTTCTGGACGTTGAGGATCTTGCCGCGGATCGGGAAGAGCGCCTGGTGGTCGGAGTTGCGCGCCGACTTCGCCGTGCCCATCGCCGAATCGCCCTCGACGATGAAGAGCTCGGTGTTCGCGACGCCGCTGTCACGGCAGTCGTAGAGCTTCGCCGGCAGCGAGGAGGCCTCGAGCGCGGTCTTGCGGCGCTGGTTCTCCTTGTGGGTGCGCGCCGAGATCCGCGACTTCAGCTCCGCGACGACCTTCTCCATGAGGACCGCGGCCTGCTGCTTCTCCGCGCGCTTCGTCGACGAGAGGATGCCGCCGAGCTGGGCTTCGACGGTCTTCGCGACGATCTGGCGGACCGCGGCGGTGCCGAGGACCTCCTTCGTCTGCCCCTCGAACTGCGGTTCGGCGAGCTGGACGGTGACGACGGCGGTGAGACCGGCGAGCACATCGTCCTTCTCGAGGCGGTCCTTGCCGAGCTTGAGCTTGCGGGAGTTCGCCTCCACGGCCTTGCGCATCGCCTTGAGCGTCGCCTGTTCGAAACCGGCGAGGTGGGTGCCGCCGTGCGGGGTGGCGACGACGTTGACGAAGCTCTTGATCTTCGTGTCGTAGCCGGTGCCCCAGCGCAGGGCGACATCGACGCCGACCTCGCGTTCGACCTCCTTCGACACGAGATGTCCCGAGGAGTCGAGGACGGGCACGGTCTCCTTGAACGATCCCGTGCTCTGCATCCGCCATGTGTCGGTGATCGGCGGATCGATCGAGAGGTGGTCGACGAACTCGGTGATGCCGCCGTCGAAGCGGAAGTCCTCGACGCGTTCGGCGATGACGGCGCCGGTCTCGTCACGGGCGACGCCGCGGCGGTCGACGATGGTGAGTTCGAGGCCGGGGACGAGGAACGCCGTCTGGCGGGCGCGTTCGACGAGGTGCTGGTAGTCGAACTGGGCGCTGCCGAGGAAGATCTGCGGGTCGGCCCAGTAGTGGACCTTCGTGCCGGTGACTCCCCGCTTGGCCTTGCCGACGATCTCGAGGCCGGTGGCCTCGTGGAACTCCTCGAACGGGTTGTCCGGGCTCGGCGCCTTCCCCTTGTCGTCGAAGCGACCGGGCACCCCGCGCCGGAACGACATCTTGTGGATCTTCGAGCCGCGGGTGACCTCGACGTCGAGGCGTGAGGACAGCGCGTTGACGACGGAGGCGCCGACCCCGTGGAGTCCGCCGGAGGCGGCATACGACGAGCCGCCGAACTTGCCGCCGGCGTGGAGCTTCGTCATGACGACCTCGACACCGGTCAGACCGGTCTTCGGTTCGATGTCGACGGGGATGCCGCGACCGTGGTCGGTCACGGCCACGGAGCCGTCGGCCTCGAGTTCGATGAGGATCGAGGAGCCGAACCCGCCGAGCGCCTCGTCGACGGCGTTGTCGATGATCTCCCACAGACAGTGCATGAGCCCGCGCGAGTCGGTCGTTCCGATGTACATGCCCGGACGCTTGCGCACCGCCTCGAGCCCTGAGAGCACGGACAGATGCCGTGCGCCGTAGCTTTCCTCTTCCACACTCTTCCTCTCGTTCGATTGAATTCTAATCGCCGTGGTCCCCCGTGCCCGGGTGCGGGGTCGCCGTGTCGGGCAGGTTTGCTGGAACAATGGCCCCATGACCCGCCCACGTCTCCCTTTGCGCGCCGCAGCCCTGCCCGCAGCCGCCGTGCTCGGCGCCGTGCTGCTCGGCGCCTGCGCCGCCCCCGACCCCGCGCCGAGCCAGCGGTCGACGACGGTCGCCGCCGAGCCGCTGCCGCCGGGGTCGTCCGGAAGTGCACCGCCCACCTCGGCGCGGGTCGTCGATGAGGACCTCACGGGAACGACGATCGCCATCGACCCCGGTCACAACGGCGGCAACGCGAAGGATCCCGCCGCGATCGCGAGCCCTGTGCCCGACGGACGGGGCGGGGAGAAGGCGTGCAACACGACGGGCACCGCGACCGACTCCGACTACTCCGAAGCGGAGTTCGCGTGGGAGGTCAGCGGACTGCTCACCGCTGATCTCGAGGCCGCCGGCGCCGAGGTGGTCCTCAGTCGCGACGACAACGACGGAGTCGGGCCGTGCGTCGACGAGCGCGGCACGTTCGCCGCCGACGCCGATGCGCTGGTGAGCATCCACGCCAACGGCAGCGAGTCGACGTCGGCGAAGGGCTTCCACGTCATCGTCGCCGACCCCGGGACGACACCGGAGCTCGAGACCGCGTCGACGGAGCTCGCCGAGGCGATCAGCGCGGCGCTGGCCGGGCCGTTCACCCCGAACCCCGCGTACGGGAAGGAGGCGATCAGCCCACGACCGGATCTGGCGGGACTCAACAACGCCTCGGTGCCGGCCGTCATCGTCGAATGCGGGGAGATGCGCAATCCCGAGGAGGCGAAGGCGATGGAATCCGCGGACGGTCGGAAGGAGTACGCCGAGGCGATCGCCCGCGGGGTCGCCGACTGGCTGGGCTGAGCCCTCCCGCACGGATCGCAGCGCAGACGACAGCGACGCCGGGTCCGCGGTCGGATGACCACGGGCCCGGCGTCGTCGGTGAGGCGTCTCAGTCGAGGTAGTCGCGCAGCACCTGCGAGCGCGAGGGGTGGCGCAGCTTCGCCATCGTCTTCGACTCGATCTGGCGGATCCGCTCACGGGTGACGCCGTAGACCTTGCCGATCTCGTCGAGGGTCTTCGGCTGTCCGTCGTTGAGCCCGAAGCGCATCGAGACGACACCGGCTTCGCGCTCGGACAGGGTGTCGAGCACCGAGTGCAGCTGCTCCTGGAGCAGGGTGAAGCTCACCGAGTCCGAGGGCACGACCGCTTCGGAGTCCTCGATGAGGTCGCCGAACTCGGAGTCTCCGTCCTCGCCGAGCGGGGTGTGCAGGGAGATCGGCTCACGGCCGTACTTCTGCACCTCGACGACGCGTTCGGGCGTCATGTCGAGTTCCTTCGCGAGCTCTTCGGGGCTCGGCTCCCGGCCGAGGTCCTGGAGCATCTGGCGCTGGACGCGGGCGAGCTTGTTGATGACCTCGACCATGTGGACGGGGATGCGGATCGTGCGCGCCTGGTCGGCCATGGCGCGGGTGATGGCCTGACGGATCCACCACGTCGCGTAGGTCGAGAACTTGAAGCCCTTCGTGTAGTCGAACTTCTCGACGGCACGGATGAGGCCGAGGTTGCCCTCCTGGATGAGATCGAGGAAGAGCATGCCGCGACCCGTGTAGCGCTTGGCGAGCGAGACGACGAGGCGGAGGTTCGCCTCGAGGAGGTGGTTCTTCGCGATCCGCCCGTCGTGGATGATCCACTTGTAGTCCATCGTCAGCCGCGGGTCGGTCACCTCGCCCTCGTCGAGGAGGTGCTCGGCGTACATGCCGGCTTCGATGCGCTTGGCGAGGTCGACCTCCTCGGCGGCGTTGAGGAGCGCCACCTTGCCGATCTGCTTGAGGTAGTCCTTGACCGGGTCGGCCGTGGCACCGGCGGAGACGACCTGCTGCGCGGGTGCGTCGTCCTCGTCGGCGTCGGAGACGATGAAGCCGCCGGCCTCGGTGACCGCGGCGTTCTTCTCCTTCTCCTCGGAGTTCTTCGTCTCGGTCGCCTCGGAGGGGCTGAGCTCGGTGGCGAGCGCGTCCGCGGTCGGTTCGACGTCCTCGGTCGAGTCGACGTCGGAGTCGGACTTCTTCTTCGTGCTCGCCGGCGCGTCGTCGGCTTCGGCGGACTTCTTCGTCGTCTTCTTCGCAGCGGTCTTCTTCGCCGCCGTGGTCGTCTTCGCGGCTGCGGTGGTCTTCTTCGCCGTCGTCTTCTTCGCGGGAGTCTTCTTCTCGGTGGTCTCCGAGGTTTCCTGGGTCTCCGCGGCCTCGGCCGTCTCTGCCGCCTTGCTCTTCGCCGCGGTGGTCCTCTTCGCCGTCGTCTTCTTCGCGGCAGTCGTCTTCTTCGCCGCGGTCGTCTTGGCACGCGAGGTCGACGACGTCTTCGTCTTCGTTCCCTTCGCCGCTGTGGTCGTCGATCCACCCGACGAAGTGGCCTCCGACTCCTCAGTCACTGTTTTCCTGTCGACTGTCGGCACGTGTTCACCTTTCGCGAGCGCTGATACTTCCCAGTTGCACCAGGACATTACTAAGACCCTTGTCAAGGGGGCGCAAGGGTCGTGTGCCCAAGGGCGAGCGCACAGCTCTCCCAATATGCAATGACAGGGTCAACGCACAAGTCTGGCACGTTATTCCCCGCTTGGCGAATCGGCGGGAAGCCGCGTCCACGCACCGAAACGCCCTGTCCGGACACGGTCAACGCCGGCACCGTTGCAGAGATTCCCGCCGTCCCCCGCCCACCTCGGCGGCCCTCCCCGGACGTCCTCTTGCCTCCCCCGCCCCGCGCACCTCGGCGCATGAAAAACTACCCCCAGCCGCACAAGCACCGTTCCACTCGCCGAGAGGCACCCGCAGCTGCACTCCCTACGCCTGCACGGGTAGGAAGTGACGCTCAGGGTAGTGATCGAGCCAGCGCCCACCTCGGCGCGCATGAACAACTCGCAGCCACCTCGGCGCATGAAAAACTACCGGCAGTCGCACACACACCGTTCCGCTCGCCGAGAGGCACCCGCAGCTGCACTCCCCACGCCTGCACGGGTAGGACGAGAAGCTGCGGGTAGCGGTCGACCCAGCACCCACCTCGGCGCGCATGAACAACTCGCAGCCACCTCGGCGTCGTAAAAACTACCCGCAGTCGCACAAGCACCGTTCCGCTCACCGAGAGGCACCCGCAGCTGCACTCCCTACGCCGGCACGGGTAGGACGAGACGCTGCGGGTAGTGGTCGACCCAGCACCCACCTCGGCGCGCACACACCACCTGGACGCGACCAGGGACTCAGAACGGCGCCCGCGTCATCAGCCACCGTGGCAGGTAGCCGTGGCCGACGGCGGAGACGAGGAGCTCGGCGAGCGAATTGCGCTCATCGACGGCGAGCGCGGCGAGTCCGTACTGCTCGGCCATCGTCGAGCCGCCCAGCGACCATTCGAACCAGGCGATGACCGCGTACGCCGTCGACAGAGTCCGCGGGCTGCTCCACGGCACATAGCTTCTGAGGAAGGCGATCGCGAGCAGGACGTCGTACGGCGTGGGCGCGCGGTCGGAGAGTCCGATCATCTGATCGGCCGCGGCCCGCGACTTCCCCGCCCGGCGCGCCCACTGCACGAGCTCACCGGATTGAGCCCGGCACACCCGACGCGGCAGGAAATCGGGATGGTCGAAGCCGAGGATCATCTCGAGTGCGTCACGCGACCACTTCTCGGCAAGGATCCGGTCGAGGGCGCGGACCACCCGCGGTGTCATCAGCGCGGTGAGCTCCTCGCGATCGAAGGCCTCCGTGCGTCCGCGCTGGGCGAGGAGACCAGGGTAGACCTCGCCGAGGATGTCGAACGCCTGCGTCATCGTCGTCGGTTCGCTCGGCTCATCGGTGAAGAACGCCGCTCTCTTAGCCGCGTCGGCCGGCAGGACGATGAGGTCGCTCGGACCCTCCGCGGGCGCCGACCCCGTCGAGACGAGTTCAGTGGCGCACGCCGAGGACTGCGCTGCGGCGAGATCGGTGCCGGGATCATCGCGGTCGTCGATACGGCCGAAGCGCCCGTCGGAGACCCACCACGCGCTCAGGGTGTCGATGCCGGCGCGGCCGAGGGCGCGAGCCATCTCGTCGGTGGCGGCCCGGATGAGGCTGCGGCGCATCTCCGAATACTCGGCATCGCCGCGGGTGACGAGGTCGTCGGGGCCGACGAAGACGTACTCCTCGTCGGGCGCGTACTCGTCGTCGTAGAGGACGAGGAACACCCCCGAGGGCCGGCAGGCGCGGCACACGAGCTCGCACAGCCACTCCCCTCCCTCCGCCGCTGTCGCCGCCGCCCGCTCGAGGTCGAAGTCGACGCGCAGGGTCGTCGCGCACGACTGCGCCCCGTGTCCGTCGGTGACGACGAGGATCGCGACGAGACTGTGCGCGGGCGTGTAGCCCAGGGTGTGGGGAACGATTCCGATGATGTCCTCTGCGGTCTTCGCTGGCGTGTCCATGCCGCCAGTCGACTCCACCTCGGCCCCCGCGCGCCAGACCTCGCGCAGCCCCTGTGGACGGGACCAATCCGTCCACAGGACGATGGCGCGCAAGTCACGTGCGCTCTCCCCACGCATCCGCGCACGAATTGCCCTGAGATGAGAACTGACATAGAAGTGAGTGGTGGCGAAGAGACGGATATTCACAGCACCCAGCGCGCAAGTCGTCGAGATCTCGACGGGCACCGCCCGGCTGGAGAAGGTCGCCGGAGAACCCGACAGCTATGTGCTCCATGTCAACGACGTGCCCTCGTCGTCGATCACCCTGAGCGATCCCGCCCGCCTCGACTTCGAATACCTCGACTGGATGGCGCGGATCATCGAGGCGACTCTGCCGGCCGGCACCGTGCGCGCCATCCACATCGGCGCCGCCGGCTGTGCGCTGGCGAGGGCGCTCGACGCCCGCCGGCCCGGATCGCGGCAGACGGCCATCGACATCGACCCGCTGCTCATCGACTACGTGCGCACGTGGTTCGACCTCCCGCGCTCTCCGGCCCTGGCGCTGCGTGCCGGGGACGGCGCCGAGGAGATCGCCGGCTTCCGCGACGACACCGCCGACGCCATCGTCCGGGATGCCTTCTCCCACGACTCCGTGCCCACCGCACTCCAGACGGCCGAGTTCTACGCCGAGTGCGCCCGCGTGCTCAAACCCGGCGGGCTCTTCCTCGCCAATGTCCCCGATTCCGGCGACCACCGGGTGCTGCGCGACGAGCTCGACGCCGCCGCCTCGGCGTTCCCGCACCTCGCCGCGGCCTCGGAGTCCGGTGTGCTCAAGGGACGCCGGCGCGGCAACGTCGTCGTCGCCGCCTCGGCGCGGCCGCTGCCCGACGCCGCCCTCGATCGGGTTCTGCGCACGGCACCGACGATGGCTGCCTGGCTGACCGGGGAGACGCTTGCGGCCCGGCTCGGCCGCTGACCGCACCTCGACGGACCGAGACCCTGCCAGACCGGCGACCTGACTGACCGACGACCCGACAGACCGATCTCCCGGAGAGTCGGACACCGTGGTGGGCCCCGCCCGTGGCGTGTCGGAGCGTGTCGGCTGGTGACGCGCGCGACCGGTTCGATCGGCACCGTCCGTGTGACGGGCCCGACTACTCCCGTCCGGGAAAGTTCGGCATAATTGATTGCCGACCCAAGAAGGTGAGATGACCGAGACTTCAGAAATCGCCGTCGAACAGGCCAAGCTCGACGAACTCTATGCCCGACTCGACGAACTGCGGGACGAGACCAGTGCCCGACTGGGAACCGTCAGGATCTCCGAGGTCGGCGGCAACCATCAGCACCGCAGCGAACGCGACGCCTTCGCGACCCTCTACGAGGATCAGCTCATCCGCCTCAACAGCGCCGAGGAGGGGCTGTGCTTCGGTCGACTCGACTTCAAGGACGACGTCGAACCGAGCTACATCGGCCGCATCGGACTCACCGATGCCGACCGCAAGCAGATCCTCATCGACTGGCGCGCCCCCGCCTCGGAGCCCTTCTACCAGTCGACCGCGGCGAACCCCGAGGGCGTCGTCCGCCGGCGCCACCTCGTGACGAAGAACCGGAAGGTCACCGATGTCGAGGACGATGTGCTCGACCTCGACGCCCTCGATGACACCCAGCGCTCGGCCCTGCAGGGCGAGGGGGCGCTCATCGCGGCGCTGACGAGCCACCGCACCGGCCGGATGGGCGACATCGTCGCCACGATCCAGGCCGAACAGGACGCGATCATCCGGCAGCCGCTGCAGGGCGTCCTCGTCGTCCAGGGCGGACCCGGCACCGGCAAGACCGCGGTCGCCCTCCACCGCGCAGCGTACCTTCTCTACCGGCATCGGGAGCGGATCGCGAAGTCCGGCGTCCTCCTCGTCGGCCCCTCCCCCGTGTTCCTCAAGTACATCGAGAAGGTGCTGCCCAGCCTCGGCGAGACCGGTGCCCTCCTGCTCACGCCCGGCCAGCTCTACCCGGGTCTCGACACGGAGATCTCCGATGATCCGCGGGTCGCCGAGATCAAGGGCCGGTCGGTCATGGCGACGGTGCTCGCCAACCACATCGCGAACTACGAGCGCGTGCCCGAGGAGGACGAACGGCTGCGCGTCGGCGCCCACACGGTGCTCCTGCGTCGCAAGGACGTGCGCTCGGCGAGAGATCGGGCGCGGCGCAGCGGAGACGCCCACAATGCCGCGCGCACCGGGTTCGTCGCCGGGCTGCTCAAAACGCTCGCCGAGGATCTCGCCGGGCAGATGGGCCTCGACGGCGCCGGTGAGCGTCTGCCCGAACTCCTCGACGAGCTGCGCTCGAGCGTCGACGTCCGGCGCGCCCTCAACCTCGCGTGGTTCCCCATCAGCCCCGCCGATGCGCTGCGCGCCCTCCTGTCGAAGCCGCACAAGCTCCACGCCGCGGCGGATCGCGTGCTCCCTGCCGCCGAGCAGGAGCTGCTCATCCGTCCCGCGAACGCGCCGCTGACGATCGAGGATGCGCCGCTGCTCGACGAACTCGCCGAACTGCTCGGATCGACGCCCCAGCAGACCGCCGCCCGTGACGAATCGGCCAGAGAGTACGCCGAGGCGGTCGTCGACATGACCGAGACCTCGGCGATCGTCAGCGCTGAGACGCTCGCGGCCCGGTGGGAGGAGGCGGGACCGGCGACGACGCTGGCCGAGCGTGCCATCGAGGACCGCGAATGGACGTACGGCCACCTCGTCGTCGACGAGGCGCAGGAGCTCTCCCCCATGCAGTGGCGAGTGCTCTTCCGGCGGGTGCCCTCGAAGTCGGCGACGCTCGTCGGCGACCTCGCGCAGTCCTCGCACAGCGACAGCGCCCGGACGTGGGAGTCGATCCTCTCGGAGTTCGTCGGCGACCGGTTCTCCCTCGAGGTGCTCACGGTCTCCTACCGCACGCCGCAGGCCGTCATGGACCTGGCCAACCGCTACCTCCACCGGCATTTCCCGCAGCTCGAGCTCGTCGAGTCGGTGCGGCAGGGCGGTCCCCCGCCGACCCTCGAGGTCTTCGCCGATTCCGCGGCGGTCATCGCCGCGCTGCCGGCCGCCGCGGCGGCTGAGGTCGACGCGGTCAGCGGCGGCAAGATCGCCGTGATCGCCCCGGAGGAGCTCATCGATCCCGTCACCGAGGCGCTCACGGGCTTCGACATCGGACGCTCGGTGCTCGGTCTCGACCATCAGATCGCCGTCATCACGCCGCAGCAGGCGAAGGGACTCGAGTTCGACTCCGTCCTCATCGTCGAACCCGGGCTCATCGCCCCGGTCGGCGGGGATGACGGGGTCGGCGCGCTCTATGTCGCGCTCACCCGCACGACGGATCGCCTCGGCGTCCTCGCCTCGGCTCCCACGGAGCTCTCGGACCTCGGCATCGGCTGAGCGGCTCGTTCAACAGTTGGCGTGAATATGCGCTCTTCGAAGACGACATCTTCACGCCAACTGTTGAATGAGAGACGGTCGAGTCGGCGAACCGGTGGATTTCACGCGAACTGTTGAACGACAGTGCAGGCGCAGGAGGCTTCGGGAGCGGACCTCCGGTGCGCCGTGCACAAGCTGCCGTGCACGGTCGTCGTGAGCGGTTGGGGAGGGCGGATTCCGCCCTCCTGCACGGACCCGACGAGGCGAGCTTTCGGCGACTGTCCCCGGGAACGTCGAAGGCCGCTTGACGGTTCGGCTTCCCCTCCGAACCGCAAGCGGCCGCGCACCGAAGCGCGCACTCATAATGGTACACAACTATTGCCGTGATCGACGACTTTCGGACAAGTTTTCGCGAGAAGATTTCCGCAACCTCGGCTGACCCGAGGACGAAGGCTGCTCGCCCACCAGTCGACGAGGTATCCGAGTCCGCAGGTCGCCCGGTCCGGGCCTCTCCAGACGTCGACGTCGAGCGATCCCAGCGGCCTCAGACCTCGCTGGCCCTCGGCCCCACCGCCCTCAGGCCTCGAAGTCCTCGGGCGTCGCCTCGCGGGAGTCCCCGGAGCGCAGCGCGGCATCGGCGCGCAGCGAGTCGATCGCGGCCTCGAAGTCCTCGAGCGAATCGAAGCCCTGGTAGACGCTCGCGAAGCGCAGGTAGGCGACCTGATCGAGTTCGCGCAGCGGCTCGAGGATCGACAGGCCCACCTCGTCGGCGTCGATCTCGGCGATGCCCTTCGACCGGATGTCCTCTTCGACCTTCTGCGCGAGCTTCGCGAGATCGTCGTCGCCGACGGGTCGGCCCTGACAGGCCTTGCGGACTCCGGACATGATCTTCTGGCGGGAGAACTCCTCGGTCACTCCCGAGCGCTTGATGACGGAGAGGCTCGTCGCCTCCATCGTCGTGAATCGGCGCCCGCAGTGGCGGCACTGCCGCCGGCGGCGGATCGCCGCCCCGTCCTCGCTCGTTCTCGAATCGACGACCCGTGAATCGGACTCACGGCAGAATGGGCAGCGCATGTCACTCCTCGAAGCGGATGCTCACGGCACGTCCGTGGGCGGGAAGCTGTTCGACCGTCGCGAGGGCGACGATGTGCTCGGCGACGTCGCCGAGAGCCGGCCGACCGTAGTCGATGACCTGGCTGACCTTGAGGAACGAGTGCACGCCGAGTCCCGATCCGTGGGCGGCGGTGCCCATCGTCGGCAGCACGTGGTTCGAGCCGGCCGCGTAGTCGCCGAGGGCGACGGGCGCATAGGGTCCGACGAAGACGGCTCCCCCGTTGACGATGCGCTCGGCCACCGCGGCGTCGTCGGCGGTGTGGATCTCGACGTGTTCACCGGCGTAAGCGTTGACCACGGTGACGGCGGCGTCGAGGTCGTCGACGAGGACGAGGGCCGACTGCTCACCGGCCAGTGCGGTGCGGATGCGCTCGACGTGCGCGGCTTCGGGCACCTGACGGTCGAGTTCGGCGGCCACGGCCTCGAGCAGCTCGGGTGAGTCCGTGACGAGCACCGAGGCGGCGAGTTCGTCGTGTTCGGCCTGGCTGATGAGGTCGGCGGCGACGAACGCCGGGTTCGCCGTGGCATCGGCGAGGATGATGATCTCCGTGGGACCGGCGACCGCGTCGATGCCGACGTGCGAGCGCACAAGGGACTTCGCGGCGGCGACATAGGCGTTGCCGGGTCCGGTGATGAGGTCGACCGGCTCGCACACCTCGGCGTCGTCGAAGCCGTACGCCAGGGCTCCGATGGCCTGGGCGCCGCCCATCGCCCACACCTCGTCGACGCCGAGGATGTGCGCGGTGGCGAGGACGACCGGATGGGGCAGCCCCGACTCCTGCGGGGGGCTCGCGATCGCCAGCGACTGGGCACCCGCGACCTGCGCGGGCACGACGTTCATGATCACCGTCGACGGGTAGACGGCGAGTCCGCCGGGCACGTAGAGCCCGACGCGCTCGATCGGCAGGCTCCGGGTCGTCACGACGGCGCCGGGGGCGAGTTCCGTGACGACGTCGGCGGGACGCTGATCCTCGGCGACCTTGCGGGTGCGGGCGATCGTCTCGACGAGCGCGGCCCGCACCTGCGGATCGAGCTCGGCGGCGGCCCGGGCGAGCTCGGCGGCGGGCACGCGCAGAGTATCGGGACGGACCCCGTCGAAGCGCTCCGTGAGGTCCTTCACCGTCGACGATCCTCCGCGGGCCACCTCGCCGAGGAGGTCGGAGACCCGGCGTTCGACGTCGGCATGCGTGGCTGCCGCCCGCGGCAGCCGCTGCCGGAGGAATCGTCTGCTCAGGGTCTCATCGCGGAAGTCGAGAATGTTCACCAGACCATTCTAGTCCCGGCGCACGTGTCCCCCCGGACCCGCCTCAGGCGCTCAGGCAGCGCGACCCCAGCAGGGCCTTGAGATCACCGTAGAGGCTCGGGTTGGGGTCGACGCGGATCGACCGGTCGAGCCGCATCACGGTGTGCTTGCCCGGCTGGGTGAGCACGAGATGGACGTCGGTCTGGCCCTTGTTCGCCTCGAGGATGCGACGCAGCTTCTCCGCCATCTCCTCGGTGGCCTTCTCCATCGGCATGATGAGGTTGAGCGGACGATCCCCCGGGTCGGTGATGTCGGGAATCGTCATCGACATCGCCATGAGCGAGGTCGGCCGGTCATCGGACTGGCGGATCCGCCCGGTCAGGGAGATGACGAGGTCGGTTGCGAGCAGGCTCGCCACGGGTTCGTACGTGTCGCCGAAGAACATGACCTCGACCTCGGCGTCGAGGTCCTCGAGCGTGACGATCGCGTACGGCTTGCCCGAGTTCTTCGACACCTTGCGGGTGACCTGCGTGATCATCCCGCAGACCTTGATCTGCGAACCGTCGGGGCGATGCGATTCGGGGTCGACCACCTCGGCGATCGAGGCATCCGACTCCGCGGCGAGCACCCCTTCGAGACCGTTGAGGGGATGGTCGGAGACGTAGAGGCCGATCATGTCGCGTTCGAACGCGAGCTTCTCCTTCTTCTCCCATTCGGGGCGATCGGGGATCGCCACGGAGAAGCTCGGACCGTCGTCGCCGCCGTCGAGGCCGGCGAAGAGATCGAACTCGCCGATCGCCTCCTTGCGCTTGACGCCGATGACGGAGTCGACGGCCTCCTCATGGATCTCGACGAGGGAGCGGCGGGTGTGTCCGAGGGAGTCGAAGCCGCCGGCCTTGATGAGCGATTCGATCGTGCGCTTGTTGCACACGTGGCTCGGCACCTTGTCGAGGAAGTCCGTGAACGAGGTGTACGCGCCCTTCTCCTCGCGGGCCGCGACGATCCCGTCGACGACGTTGGCCCCGACGTTGCGCACCGCACCCATGCCGAAGCGGATGTCCTCCCCGACCGGGGTGAAGTGGAGCGCGGAGTCGTTGACGTCGGGCGGCAGCACGGTGATGCCGAGCCGGCGGCACTCGTTGAGGTAGATCGCGAGCTTGTCCTTGTTGTCGCCCACCGAGGTGAGCAGGGCGGCCATGTACTCGGCCGTGTAGTGGGCCTTGAGGTAGGCCGTCCAGTAGGAGACGACGCCGTACGCGGCCGAGTGCGCCTTGTTGAAGGCGTAGTCGGAGAACGGCAGGAGGATGTCCCACAGCGCCTGCGCTGCGGCCTCGGAGTAGCCGCGCTCCTTCATGCCGCCGAAGAAGCCGACCTGCTGCTTGTCGAGCTCGGACTTCTTCTTCTTGCCCATCGCGCGACGGAGGATGTCGGCCTGACCGAGCGAGTACCCGGCGACCTTCTGCGCGATCGCCATCACCTGCTCCTGGTAGATGATGAGACCGAAGGTCGTGTCGAGGATCTCCCTGAGCGGCTCGGCGAGCTCCGGGTGGATCGGCGTGACCTCCTGGAGGCCGTTCTTGCGCAGCGCGTAGTTCGTGTGCGAGTCCGCGCCCATCGGGCCGGGACGGTAGAGGGCCAGGGTCGCCGAGATGTCCTCGAAGTTGTCCGGCTTCATCATCCGCAGGAGGGCGCGCAGGCCGCCGCCGTCGAGCTGGAACACGCCGAGGGTGTCACCGCGGGTGAGCAGCTCGTACGCGCCGCGGTCGTCGAGTTCGAGGTGTTCGAGGTCGAGTTCGAAGTCCCGGTTGGCCCGGATGTTCTCGACCGCGTCGGAGATGATCGTCAGGTTGCGCAGCCCGAGGAAGTCCATCTTGATGAGCCCGAGGCCCTCGGACGTCGGATAGTCGAACTGGGTGATGACCTGCCCGTCCTGGAACCGGCGCATGATCGGGATGACGTCGATGATCGGGTCCGAGGACATGATGACGCCGGCGGCATGGACGCCCCACTGCCGCTTCAGGCCCTCGAGGCCCTTCGCGGTTTCGAAGGTCTCGCGAGCGTCGGCTTCGGAGTCGACGAGCGCCCGGAACTCTCCGGCCTCCTTGAACCGCTTCGCGTCCGGGTTCTCGATGTCGGCGAGCGGGATGTCCTTGGCCATCTCCGCCGGCGGCAGCGCCTTCGTCAGCCGCTCGCCGAGGGAGAACGGCTTGCCGAGCACGCGGGCGGAGTCCTTGAGCGCCTGCTTCGTCTTGATCGTGCCGTAGGTGACGATCATCGCCACGCGCTCGTCACCGTATTTGCGGGTGACGTATTCGATGACCTCGCCGCGGCGGCGATCATCGAAGTCGACGTCGAAGTCGGGCATCGAGACGCGGTCGGGGTTGAGGAAGCGCTCGAAGTAGAGGCCGTGCTGAAGCGGGTCGAGGTCGGTGATGCGCATCGCGTACGCGACCATCGACCCGGCGCCGGAGCCGCGGCCGGGTCCGACGCGGATGCCGTTGTCCTTCGACCAGTTGATGAAGTCGGCGACGACGAGGAAGTAGCCGGGGAAGCCCATCGAGATGATGATGTCGAGCTCGTAGTCCGCCTGCTTGCGGACGTCGTCGGGGATCCCGTTCGGGTACCGGTACTCGAGCCCCTTCTGCACCTCTTTGACCAGCCACGACGTCTCGTCCTCCCCGGCCGGGGTGGGGAACTTCGGCATGTAGTTCGCCGAGGTGTCGAAGGAGACCTCGCACATCTCCGCGATCGCGAGCGTGTTGTCGCACGCCTCGGGCATCTCCTTGAAGAGCTCCCGCATCTCCGCCGGCGTCTTGAGGTAGTAGCCGGATCCGGAGAAGGCGAAGCGCGAGCCGCCCTGATCGTAGGTCGGCTCGATGAGCTTCGACCCCGACTGGATCGCGAGCAGGGCCTCATGGGCCTTCGCATCGGATTCGTGGGTGTAGTGGAGGTCGTTCGTGGCGACGAGCGGGATGTCCATCTCCTTGGCCAGCCGCAGCAGGTCCTGCGTCACCCGCCTCTCGATCGAGAGACCGTGGTCCATGAGCTCGCAGAAGTAGTTCTCGGCCCCGAAGATCTCCCGATACTTCCCGGCCGCGGCCTTCGCCTCCTCGTACTGGCCCAGTCGCAGCCGGGTCTGGATCTCCCCGGACGGGCAGCCGGTCGTGGCGATGAGTCCCTCGGAGTAGGTCTCGAGGAGGTCCTGGTCGAGGCGCGGCCACTTCGCCGTCACCGAATCGAGAGAGGCCACCGAGGAGGCCTTGAAGAGGTTGCGCATGCCCGTGTTGTTCTTCGACAGCAGGGTCATGTGCGTGTAGAGGCCGCCGCCGGAGAGGTCATCGCTCTTCTGCGACTCCTCGGTCCGCCACTTCACGCGGGTCTTGTCGTCGCGGGCGGTGCCGGGGGTGACGTAGGCCTCGACGCCGATGATCGGCTTGATGTCGGCCTTCGTCGCCTGCGACCAGAAGTCGAAGGCACCGAAGAGGTACCCGTGGTCGGTCGTCGCGATCGCCGACATGCCCGACGCCTTCGTCGCGGCCATGAGGTCGCCGAGGCGGGCCGCCCCGTCGAGCATGGAGTATTCGGTGTGGACGTGAAGATGGACGAAATCGTCGTTCGGCACGCTCTGCCTTCCCTTGCGGATCCCTTGCCAATGACCTGCGATGCCCACTCAGCTTAGACCATGGGCTCAGCCCTCCCGGATCCGGTCGAGGGCCTGCTGGAGGTCGTCGGGATACTCGCTTTCGAACTCGACCCACTCCCCCGTCTCCGGGTGGTGGAAACCGAGTCGCAGCGCGTGCAGCCACTGTCGGGTCAGCCCCAGCTCCTTCGCGAGGACGGGGTCCGCGCCATAGGGCAGGTCCCCGGCGCACGGGCGTCCCAGGGCAGAGAAGTGCACGCGGATCTGGTGGGTGCGGCCGGTCTCGAGGTGGATCTCGAGGAGGGCGGCGCGGCGGTGCGCTTCGATGACCTCGTAGTGGGTGATCGCGTGCTTGCCCTCGCTGTGGACGGCGTAGAGGCCGTCGTGGCGGGGGTGGCGGGCGATGGGGGCGTCGATCGTGCCGACGACGGGGTCGGGCAGGCCCTGGACGAGGGCGTGGTAGGTCTTCTCGACCGTGCGCTCCTTGAACGCCCGCTTGAGCACGCTGTAGGCGTATTCGCTCTTCGCGACGACCATGAGCCCCGAGGTGCCGACGTCGAGACGCTGGACGATGCCCTGCCGCTCGGGCGCCCCCGAGGTCGCGATCCGGTAGCCGGCCGCGGCGAGACCGCCGACGACGGTCGGTCCGGTCCAGCCGATGGCCGGGTGCGCGGCGACCCCGACGGGCTTGTCGACGACGACGAACGAATCGTCGTCGTAGACGATGCGCATGCCGGGCACGGGGTCGGCGACGACCTCGAGCGGACGTTTGGGTTCGGGCAGCATGACGTCGATGCGGGCACCGGCGACGACACGATCGGATTTGCCGACGACGCGGCCGTCGAGCTGGACTCCCCCGTCGGCGCAGATGTCCGCGGCGGCGGTGCGGGAGAGGCCGAGCAGCTTCGACAGCGCCGCATCGACGCGCTGGCCCTCGAGCCCCTCGGGAACGAGGATCGAGCGTTCAGTCATGGGAATCCTCCTTCTCCGCGGTGGCGGCCACTCGGTGCGAACCGTCGAGTTCGATGCCGCGCAGGCTGGCGATGATGAGCGTCACCGCGGCGGCGGAGATCGCGACGTCGGCGAAGTTGCAGATGAAGAGCGAGAGGTCGATGAAGTCGACGACGGCACCGTTGGGGAACCCCGGCTGCCGGAAGAGCCGATCGACGAGGTTGCCGAAGAGGCCGCCGAGCAGCAGGCCGAGTCCGATCGCCCACCCCCGCGAGCCGAGCTTGCGGGAGAGGACGAGGATGGCGATGAAGACGGCGACGGCGATGAGCGGGAAGACCCACGTCATGTTCGCGCCGAGGCCGAGGGCGGCCCCGGGGTTGCGGTAGAAGGCGAATCCGGCGAGGTCCCCGATGACGGGGATCGAGGGCCGGCCTTCGAGGAAGGCGATCGCGAGCTGCTTCGTCAGCTGGTCGAACGCGAGGATCGCTGCGGCGATGCCGAACAGTGTCCAGAGCAGCTTCGGTCGACGCCGTACCGGGTCTTCATTCATTCGGATCATTCTAGCCGACCGCGACTGCGGCGATTCCCATTCCACGCGCAAGAACGGCGCACGATCAGGGCGTCAACCGCACGTGGCCGTGCCCTCGGCAAGTAGCGTGACCGGGCGCGTGACCGGGGGCGTCGGCGACGGCCTCCGGGCCGCCGACGACGACGGGGCCGGAGGACTCGAATGAGTCCTCCGGCCCCGTGGGACGCGGCGCGTCAGATCAGAGCTTGTTGCTCGAGGATCCGAACGAGTTGCCGTCGAGGGTCTCGGGGGCGAGGCTCGTCGAGTTCTCGAGGTCGCGGAGCTGATCGTTGAGGTAGCTCTTCAGGCGCGTGCGGTACTGGCGCTCGAAGTTCGAGAGCTGGTCGATCGAGCGCTCGAGCTGCGACTTCTGCGTCTCGAGGCTCGACAGGGTCTCGTCGCGCTTGGCCTCGGCCTTGCCGACGATGTCCTGAGCTTCCTTCTCGGCACCCTTGATGAGCTCGGCGCGCTTGCGCTCGCCTTCGGCGACGTGCTCGTCGTGGACGCGCTGGGCCAGCGCGATGAGTCCGTGCGAGTCGTTCTCGCCGGCCGAAGCCGCGGCAGCGCCGGCTCCGGCAGCGGGAACGGCAGCCGAGACGGCGGGAGCCGAGTCGTTCTGCTTCGGAGCGGGAGCCGCTTCCTTGACGACGGGAGCCTTGGGCTCCTCGGCGGCAGGGGCGGACGGGGCAGCGGGGGCCTGCTCGGCCTTCGGTGCAGGAGCGTCCTTCGAGGTGTCCGGCGCCGGCACGGCGGCGGGCATCGCCTGGGTGGCGTCGATGTCCTGGGCGGGGGCGGCCTTCGCGGCGCCACCGGATTCGAGCTCCTTGACCCGCTGTTCGGCAGCGGAGAGCTTCTGACGCAGTTCGTCGTTCTCCTGGTAGAGGCGTCGAAGTTCGACGACGACCTCGTCGAGGAAGTCATCGACCTCATCCTGGTCGTATCCGTCGCGGAACTTCACATGCTGGAACCGCTTGTTTACTACGTCTTCAGGCGTGAGCGCCATGAGGTCACCTTTGGTCGATCTGCATTCATTTCACTGCCGTCCGCACGGGACGGCTTCAACGTCACAATAGCGTAACACCAGAGCATTTGTCGTGCAGAAATGCTCCGCCACGCCGGGTCGAAGCGGAAATTCCGCGAGGCGTCCTCGCAGATCACGTCGCTGACCGACGGAGCGGCTGACCGTGACGGCCGGCCCCGGGAGTCTCAGACGGAGCTCTGCGAGAGGCTGAAGAGGACCGAGGCGAGGATCTGGATGCCGATGAGGAGGACGATGAAACCGAGATCGAGCGAGATCTGGCCCAGGCGCAGCGGCGGAATGACCTTCCGCAGGAGCTTGAGCGGCGGATCGGTGAGCGTGTAGACGATCTCGGCGAGCACGAGGAAGAAGCCCTTGGGCCTCCACTCGCGGGAGAACACCTGGACGAGGTCGAGCACGACCCGAGCCAGGAGCACGTACACATAGAGGCTGAGCGCCGTGCCGAGGATGTAGAAGATGATGGCCACGTGGGATCCTCGCGTCTTTCGTCGTTGCTGATCTGACTGCAGGCCCCAGCCTATACGCTCCAGCTGAGGAACCGCTCAGACCGGATCCGTCAGCTCTGGTTGAAGAAGCTCGCCTGCGAGTCTCCGTCGGCTTCGCTCTCACCGCTGACTTCGATGTTCTCCGGCGTGAGGAGGAACACCTTGTTCGTCACGCGCTCGATCGATCCGTGGAGTCCGAAGATCAGACCCGCGGAGAAGTCGACGAGGCGCTTCGAGTTGTTCTCGTCCATCTCGGAGAGGTTCATGATCACGGGCGTGCCGTCGCGGAACGCGGCGCCGATGACCATGGCGTCGTTGTAGCTGCGGGGATGGATGGTCTTGATGCGATTCATGGAGCTCCCTGGCGCCGGAGTGTCGACTGGACGAATCGGAGTCGGGTGAATGGGGGTCACCTGTGCCGGCGGCCGCTCCTCCCGGGCGACGGGCTCCTGCTCGGGCTGTTCGAAGGTCTCGATGACCTCGCGTCCGCGGCGCTCCTCACGACGGTCGTCCCGGGTCTGGCGCTCGACGGTCTCGTCGTCCTCTTCGACGAATCCCAGGTACTCGAGTGTTTTCTTGATTGCTGACATTCTCAACGCTCCTCGGCCTTCAGCGGTTCCACATCTGCGGCAAAACTATCGCACCGGAGGGCACGCGTCCCGGTGCCCCGCCGGTGTGTCGCCGGGAAATCTCCCCGACTTCCGGCTCACTGGAGCCAGATGACTCCCGCGAACCGACCGGTGCGCTGCTGGCGGCGGTAGGAGTAGAGGTCCTCGGATTCCTTCGTGCACGTCCGGGAGAAGTGGTCGATGACCGCTCCCTCCCGGCGCAGCTGCTCGGCGACCGCGCCGGCGACGTCGAGGGCGGGAGTCCCCGACACCGACACCGAGGCGGCCACGGGTTCGACGGCGGCCACCGCGTCGCGCAGCTCGGCGGGGACCTCGTAACAGCGCGGGCAGACCGAGGGCCCGATGATCGCATGGATGGTCTCGGCCCCGAGGGCGCGCATCCGCGCGAGCGTCTCCGGGACGACGCCGGCGGCCATGCCGGGGCGCCCGGCGTGGACGGCACCGATGACCCCTGCGTCGGTGTCGGCGAGGAGCACAGGTGTGCAGTCGGCGACCATGATGACGAGCCCGATTCCCGGCTGGGCGGTGACCTGGGCGTCCGCCTCGGCGCCGGCGCGGGCGTCGGCGAGTTCGGCGACCTCGTGGACGGCGGTGCCGTGGACCTGGGAGACGAAGCTCAGGCGCTCGGCGCTGAGGCCGAGCACCTGGGCGAGCGCCGACCGGTTGGCGGCGACGAGCTCCTCGCCGTCACCGACGTGCCGGGCGAGGTTGAAGGAGGAGAAGTCCCCGCTCGAATATCCGCCGTGCCGGTCGGTGAAGGCGACGTGAGCCGTCTGCCGACCGGGCACGACGAACCTCGAGTGCAGCATGGCTTACTTGAGGAAGTCGGGGATGTCGAGGTCGTTGTCGAGGCTCGAGGTGCTCCGCTCGTTCGGCAGCGACGTGGGGATCTGGTGCTCCTCACGACGCGGCTCGGGAGCGGCGGCGGGCTCGGGCTCGGTGACCTCGACGCTCTCGGATTCCGATTCGATGACCGGCGAGGACGACGCGGCACCGCCGGAGACGGCACCGACCCCGGCGGGCACGGCCTCGACGACGTTGCCGTCCTGGCCGGGCACGGTGTTGTCGAAGCCGGCGGCGATGACGGTGACACGGCACTCGTCGCCGATGTTGTCGTCGATGACGGCGCCGAAGATGATGTTCGCCTCGGGATGGGCGGCCTCCTGGACGAGGCGCGCAGCCTCGTTGACCTCGAAGAGGCCGAGGTCGGCGCCGCCCTGGATGCAGAAGAGCACACCGTGGGCGCCGTCGATGCTCGCTTCGAGCAGCGGCGAGGCGATCGCGGACTCCGCGGCCTGCACGGCGCGGTCGTCGCCGGTCGCGGCGCCGATGCCCATGAGCGCGGTGCCCGCGTCCTGCATGACGGACTTGACGTCGGCGAAGTCGAGGTTGATGAGTCCCGGCACGGAGATGAGGTCCGTGATGCCCTGGACACCGGAGCGCAGGACCTCGTCGGCGGAGCGGAAGGCCTCGACGACGGAGACGCTGCGGTCGGAGATCGAGAGCAGGCGGTCGTTGGGGATGACGATGAGGGTGTCGACCTCT
Source organism: Brevibacterium sp. NPDC056726 (assembly GCF_042790515.1). Lineage (NCBI taxonomy): Bacteria > Bacillati > Actinomycetota > Actinomycetes > Micrococcales > Brevibacteriaceae > Brevibacterium > Brevibacterium sp. NPDC056726. The sequence goes on from NZ_JBHTYZ010000004.1 coordinate 441,182, forward strand.
TCGCGCAGCGCGGCGATGCCGGCTTCGGCCTGTGCCGAGCGGCGGCGGCCCTCGAACGTGAAGGGGCGGGTGACGACGCCGATCGTCAGGGCGCCGAGCGAGCGGGCGACCCGGGCGACGACGGGTGCCGCACCGGTTCCGGTGCCGCCGCCCTCACCGGCGGTGACGAAGACCATGTCCGCGCCCTCGAGGGCGTCGCGGATCGCGTCCTCACTCGATTCGGCGGCCTTGCGGCCGATCTCCGGGTCCGCGCCGGCGCCGAGCCCGCGGGTCTGGTCGCGGCCGATCTCGAGCTTGACGTCGGCATCGGAGAGGACGAGGGCCTGCGCATCGGTGTTGATCGCGATGAATTCCACGCCCCGCAGGCCGACGTCGATCATCCTCTGGACAGCGTTGACACCGCCGCCGCCTGTGCCGGCGACTTTGATATCCGCTCCGGATTGTGGGAATTCAGCCAAGTCGGTTCCTCTTCTCACGCGCATCGTCCACGCGGTCTCAAGCGTGCATTGTTCGACGTCTCTCATCCTTCAGGCTAGTGGCCCAAGGCGATGACACTGCAACCATTCTCCCCGGAGTGTCGGAGTTCGGCCAGTTTCCTCCCCGGTGTGTCGGAGCCAATCGGGTCAGTCGGTGACGGGCACCGAGGGCACGGAGACGTCGATCTCGGTGCGGCCCTCGGCGGCGAGCTGGAGCGCGGTGCGCATCTTCAGGCTCGCGTCCTCGCTGTCGCCGAAGACGACGGAGGCCTCGGTGTCTCCGGTGTCGATCGTCCCGGACAGCCCCTGCTCCCTGTCGGCCCGCACCGTCGTCAGGCTACCGCGCAGGTCAGCGCCGAGGGTCGACATGAAGCGAATGACCGCGCTCACGGTCTCCTCGTCGGGGGCATCGGCTTCGAGGACGGTGAGACCCTCAGGGGCCGTGTCGACGGACCCGAGGTCGACCGCCTCGGCGTCGTAGAGGACGAAGCCGCCGGCCGAGGAGATCGCGACGACCGGGGTCCGGTCGGTGATCGTGATCCGCAGGCTCCGCGGTCCCGCGTAGTGGACGGAGGCGTCCTCGGCGCGGGGGAACTGCGTCTCGACCTCGGTCTCGATCGTGCCCGGGCGCAGCTGCGGCAGCGGCGTGCCGCCGTGTTCGGTCAGGACGAAGTCCGAAACCTGCGCACCGGTGACGAGCTCGGTGTCCTCGACCTCAACGGTCGACAACGCGAGGACGGGCGAGAACCAGGCCACGGCCGCCAGCGCGAGCACCGCGACGACGATGCCGATCGCGGTCAGCCGTTTGGCCCACACCTTCCGGCGGCGGGCGCGGATGATCCCGGTGAGGTCGGCCGTCGAGTCGTCGCCGACTCGTGGGGGTGCGAGCGGCACGGGTCTCACTTCTCCAGGGCGGCGAGGATCTCGGGGCCGAGGATCGTCACATCGCCGGCGCCGACGGTGAGCACGAGGTCGCCGGGGCGCACCCGCTCGGCGACGAAGGGCACGGCGTCGGCGAAGGATTCGAGGAACGTGACATGCGAGTGGGGGACGCGTTCGGCGATGAGGTTGCCGGTCACCCCGGGCACCGGGTCCTCCCGGGCCGGGAAGACGTCGAGGACGACGACCTCGTCGGCGAGTCCGAGGGCCTCCCCGAACTCGGCCTTGAACTCCGCGGTGCGCGAGTAGAGATGGGGCTGAAACACCGCCCACACGCGTCCCTCGTCGGTGACGACCCCGCGGGCGGCGGTGAGCACCGCGCGCAGCTCGGTCGGGTGGTGGGCGTAGTCGTCGATGACCCGGACGCCGGCCGCGATCCCCCGCTCCTCGAAGCGGCGGCGGGTGCCGCCGTAGCCGGCGAGTCCGGCGGCGGCCTTCTCGACGTCGGCGCCGAGCGCGTGGGCGACGGCGACCGCGGCGGTCGCGTTGCGGGCGTTGTGGGCGCCGGGCTGGCGCAGGGTGATCGGCAGCGGAGTCCCCCGACCGGCGATGACGAGCCCGAACTCCGAGCCGAGGCCCGAGACGAGGTCGACGATGCGGATGTCGGCGTCGTCCGCGGTGCCGTAGAGGACGACGGCGGTGCCCTGCCGGCGGGCCTCCTCGGCGACGTCCCGGGAGCCGGGGTCGTCGGCGCAGGCGATGACGGTGCCGCCGCGGGCGCCGATGCCGGCGGTGAAGTCGACGAAGGCCTGCCGGACGTTCTCCGCGGTGCCGTAGTGGTCGAGGTGGTCGGCTTCGACGTTGGTGAGGATCCCGATCGCCGGTTCGTAGAGGAGGAACGAGCCGTCCGATTCGTCCGCCTCGGCGACGAAGACGTCACCGGTGCCGAGGTGGGCGTTCGTGCCCGTCGTCGAGAGCACCCCGCCGATGACGAACGAGGGGTCGAGCCCGCAGGCCTGGAGCGCAACGGTCGTCATCGACGTCGTCGTCGTCTTCCCGTGGGTGCCGGCCACGGCCACGGCGGTCCGCCCGGCCATGAGGGAGGCCAGTGCCCCGGAGCGGTGGAGGATCCGCAGGCCCCGCTGGCGGGCGGCGACGAGTTCGGGGTTGTCGGCCCGGATCGCCGAGGACACGACGAGGGTGTCGGCATCGCCGAGATGGTCGGCATCGTGGCCGATGTCGACGCGGGCGCCGAGGGCGCGGAGGATGTCGACGACGGCGGACTCCTTGGCGTCGGAGCCGGAGACCGCGACGCCGTTCATCGCCATGATCCGGGCGATCCCGGACATGCCCGACCCGCCGATGCCGATGAAGTGGACGGCTCCCAGTTCGGTGACGGGGACGATCTCGGTCTGGCTCATGGTCATCCTCTCAGGGCGGCGGTCGTGATGTCGGCCATCGTGGCCGCGGCGTCGGTGGGGTAATGGAGGCCTCTGGCGGCGCGGCTCATCTGCGTAAGGCGCGCCTCATCGGCGATGAGCGGAAGGACGACGTCGGTGACCGTCGCCGCCGTGAAGTCGGCGTTGTCGACGATCTGCGAACCGCCGGCGGCCGCGCTCGAGGCGGCGTTGAGCCGCTGTTCGCCGTTGCCGATCGGCAGCGGGACGTAGATCGCCGGGACCCCGACGACGGTCGTCTCGGCGACCGTGGCGGCCCCGGACCGGGCGACGAGGAGGTCGGCGGCCGCGTAGACCTTCTCCATGCCGTCGACGTAGTCGACGACGTGGTAGTCGGGCAGCTCGGCCGTGGCCTGCCGCAGGGCCTCGCCCTTGCCGGCGCCGGTGATGTGGAGGACCTGGATGCCGGCGGCCTGGCATGCCGCGGCCGCCTCCTCGAATGCCTCGTTGATCCGCTGGGCCCCCGAGGAGCCGCCGGTGACGACGAGGACGGGCAGGTCGGGCCGCAGGCCGAGCGCCGACCGGGCGGCGGCGCGGACGCCGGGGTCGCTGCGATCGAGGGTGGAGATCTGCGCGGGCATCGGCATCCCGACGAGTGCCGAGTTCCTCAGCGTCGTGTCGGGGAACGTCACCCCGACCCGTCCGGGCTTCGTCAGCATCGCGCCGAGGCGGTTCGCCATTCCCGGCTTCGCGTTCGCCTCGTGGATGATGATGGGCACCTTCGCCTGCTTCGCGGCGAGGTAGGCCGGCGGGCACACGTAGCCGCCGACGCCGACGACGGCGTCGACACCGCGCTCGGCGATGATCCGGCGCACGGCGGCGATGTTGTCGGCGAACGACTTCGGGAAGCGCAGGAGACCGGGGGTGAGCCGCCGCGGCATCGGCACCTTGTCGATCGTCAGCAGCTCGAACCCGGCGGCGGGCACGATCGAGGTCTCGAGTCCGTCGGCGGTGCCGAGGGCGAACACGTCGGCGCCGTCGAGGCGCTGCCGCAGTTCCTCGCCGATGGCCAGCATCGGCGAGATGTGGCCGGTGGTGCCGCCACCGGCCAGCAGGATGCTCGTCGTCATCTCACTCCTTCTTCTTCCGGCCGGGAGCTCTCCTGGCCAGGACGGCGAATGAGGACCGCACGCGGTCCTTGTGGGCGCGGATCGCCTCGGCGGCACCCTTCTCCGTGCGCGCGAAGGAGAGGATGACTCCGACGGCGAGCAGGGAGGCGATGATCGAGGATCCGCCGTAGGACACGAACGGCAGGGGCAGCCCGATGACGGGCAGGAGTCCGGCGACGACGCCGACGTTGATGGCCGCCTGGCCGATGAGCCATGCGAAGAGGCCTGCCGTGGTGATCTTCGCGAACAGGCTCTCAGCGCGCAGCATGACGCGGATGAGGCCGAAGGCGAGGACGGTGAAGACGAGGAGGACGAGAATCGTGCCGACGAGGCCGAGCTCCTCGCCGATGATGGCGAAGATGAAGTCGTTGTGCGCTTCGGGCAGCCACGACCACTTCTCCCGGCTCGCCCCGAGGCCGACGCCGAACCAGCCGCCGGAGGCGAGGGAGAAGAGCCCGTGGTTGGACTGCCATGCCTGACCCGTCGTGTCGATCGCCGCCTGGTCGGCGTGCCCGGTGATCGCAAGGGCGAGGCGATTGAGCCGGTTCTCGGAGCTGAGCACGTAGAACGCGGTGACCGCCCCGAGGCCGCCGATGAGGAGGAGGAAGTATTTCATCGGGAAGCCGCCGATGAAGAGGCAGGCCAGGGCGATGGCCATGAGGACGAGCGCGGTGCCGAGGTCGTTGCCGGCGACGACGAGGCCGATGGCCACGGCGATGCCGGGCACGACGGGGATCATCGCGTGCGTGAACGTCGTCATCTTCCCGAACTTGTTCGCGAGCACGCAGCCGAGCCACACGGCCAGGGCGATCTTGAGGAACTCGGAGGGCTGGAGCTGGAAGGAGCCGATCTGGATCCAGTTCGCGTTGCCCTTCGTCTCCTTGCCGAAGCCCGGGATGAACACGGCGGCCTGCATGAGCACCCCGAGCCCGATCGCCGGCCACGCGAGCTTCTTCCACAGGCTCAGCGGCACGAAGGACGCGGCGATGAGAAGGGCGAAGCCGACGGCCGCGAAGCCCGCCTGCTTGTTGAAGTACTCGAACGAGGAGCCCTCTCCCCCGTCGTACGACGTGATCGAGGAGGCCGAGAGCACCATGACGAGGCCGAGGCCGGTCAGCGCCACGACGGAGATGAGGATGAGGTAGTACGTCGCGAGCGGGTTCGCGGAGATCGTCCGGTATTCGGCGACGACGGCCCGCAGCAGCTGCTTGCCGGGGATCCCGCGTCGCCATGTCGTCTCCGCCGCCGAGGCGGTCCCGGAGACGGGTGCGCCCGTCACGTGTGCCTGCCCGCCGGTGGTCGTCTTCGCGCTGGACTTCTTCGCGCTCGACTTCTTCGCCCAGGGCATCGCCGCTCGGGGCTTCTTCGCGGCAGACTTCTTCGCGGCGGGCTTCTTGGCTGTGGGCTTCTTCGCGGCAGGTGTCTTCGCGGCAGGCGATTTCGCACGCGGTGTCCCGCTCGGCGCCGTCCCGCCCGCGGAGGTCGTCGGCGCGGACGTCGGGTCGGTCCTGGTCGGGGCGTCGACCGGAGCCGAAGCCGCGCTCGGCCGGCGTCGCGTCGTGCTCTGCCGTCCCATGTCAGCGTCCCGGCAGCTGCTCGACGGCGTGGGCGAAGAGCTCGCCTCGGGTGCTGTAGTTGAGGAACTGGTCCATGCTCGCCGCGGCGGGGGCGAGCAGGACGGTGTCACCGGGGACGGCGATCGTCGCGGCGGCGGCGACCGCGGCGTCCATGACGGCGGCGCCGCGCACGGCGGGGTCGGCCGCCGCGTCCTCGGGCAGCGGGTCGATGCGGACGATGTCGAGATCGGGGGCGCCTGCGGCGGCGGCCGCGCGGAACGCCGCGTCGTCGACGCCGATGAGGATGAGCGCCTTGAGCCGGTCGGCGTTGGCGGCGAAGAGCTCGGTGAAGTCCGCGCCCTTGGGCAGGCCGCCGGCGATCCACACGATGGGGTCGAAGCTCGCCAGCGACGCCGCGGCGGCGTGGGTGTTCGTCGCCTTCGAGTCATCGACCCAGCGGACGCCGTCGGTCTCGGCCACGGTGACCATGCGGTGGGCGCCGAGGGCATGGTTCTTAAGGCCCGCGGCGATCGCCTGGCCGGGCACGTCGATGCTGCGGGCGAGGGCGGCGGCGGCCAGCGCATTGGCGATCTGGTGGTCGGCGGGACGCTGTCCGGGGGTGCCTGCGGCCCGGGCGACGTCGGCGAGCGAGGCGATCTCGGCGGCAGCCGTGTAGCGCTGCGGGATGAACGCGCGGTCGACGAGGAGGTCGTCGACGACGCCGAGCTCGCCGGGAGCGGGGATCCCGGTGGTGAAGCCGATCGCCCGGGCCCCGGCGACCACCTCGGCGTTCTCGACCATCGTCTTCGTCGCCGCATCGGCGACGTTGTAGACGCAGGCATCGCGGACGTGCTCGTAGATCTTCGCCTTGTCGCGGGCGTAGGCATCGACGCTGCCGTGCCAGTCGACGTGGTCGGGGGCGAGGTTGAGGACGACCGCGGAGGTCGCCGACATCGAGAACTCCCAGTGGAGCTGGAAGCTCGAGAGCTCGATCGCGAGCACCTCGAGTCCGGGTTCGAGGACGGCTTCGAGCAGCGGGGCGCCGATGTTGCCGCATGCCTTCGCGCGCAGTCCCGCGGCGAGCAGCATCGATTCGAGCATCGTCGTCGTCGTGGTCTTCCCGTTCGTGCCGGTGATCGCCAGCCACGCCGCGTCGTTCGTCCCGCGGATCCGCCACGCGAGTTCGACCTCCCCGATGATGGGGATGCCGGCGGCGATCGCCGCGGCGAGCACCGGCTGGTCCGGGGTCCATCCGGGTGAGGTGACGACGAGGTCGAACGTGCCCTCGGGCAGTCCGGCCACGGCCTCGGGTCCGCGGCGGATGTCGACGTCGAAGACCTCGAGGATCGCGGTCTTCTCCGCCATGTCCTTCGTCGCGTCACCGTCGACCAGCACCACCTCGGCGCCGCGTTCGGCGAGGTGGACGGCGGCGGGGAACCCGGTGACGCCGAAGCCGGTGACGAGGATCCGCAGCCCGGCCAGCGACGACGTCGGTCCGCTCAGGGCCGCGGGGATCCGGTCGGCCAGCGGGTAGTCGGCTGCGAGGTCATCCGCCAATGCGCGCCACCCATTCGGCGTAGAAGAGGCAGACTCCGGCGATGACGAAGAGCGCGGCGATGATCCAGAACCGGACGACGATCGTCACCTCGGCCCAGCCCTTGAGCTCGAAGTGGTGCTGGAGGGGCGCCATGCGGAAGACGCGCTTGCCGGTGGTCTTGAACGAGGCGACCTGGATGATCACCGAGAGGGTGATGATGACGAAGAGGCCACCGAGGACGACGAGGAGCAGCTGGGTCCGGGACATGATCGCCAGGCCGGCGATGGCGCCGCCGATCGCCAGCGACCCGGTGTCGCCCATGAAGATCTTCGCGGGAGAGGTGTTCCACCACAGGAAGCCGAAGCAGGCCGCGGCCATGGCGCCGGCGACCATGGCGAGGTCGCGGGGGTCGCGCATGTAGTAGCACGCGTTCGTCGCCTCGGACATGAGATTGCAGTTCTGCGTCGACTGCCACGTGCCGATGACGACGTAGGCGGCGAAGACGACGGCCGAGGCGCCGGCAGCGAGGCCGTCGAGGCCGTCGGTGAGGTTGACGGCGTTCGACACGGCGGTGACGATGAGGTTCGCCCAGATGATGAAGAGGACGAGGCCGACGGCGCCGCCGGCGAAGGCGAGATCGAGGTTCGTGTCCCGGATGAAGGAGATCTTCGTCGACGCCGGGGTCTCCCCGAACGAGTTGGGGAACTGGAGGGCCATGACGGCGAACGAGATGCCGACGAAGGCCTGGCCGAGCAGCTTCGGCACGGGGCGCAGACCGAGGGAGCGCTGCTTCCTGATCTTGATGAAGTCGTCGAGGAAGCCGACGATCCCGAGGCCGGCGGCCAGCCACAGGACGAGGAGTCCCGAGGCGGTGGGCACCGAACCGGTGACCAGGTGGCCGAGCAGGTAGGCGATGATCGCGGCGCCGATGATGACGACACCGCCCATCGTCGGGGTTCCGCGCTTCGTCGCGTGCGTCGTCGGACCGTCGTCACGGACGAACTGACCATAGCCGCGCTTGACGAGGACCCGGATGAAGAGCGGGGTCCCGACGAGCGCGAGGACGAGTGCGACACAGGCCGCGAGCAGCACCGCGATCATTGGGCCCCCGAGACGCCGGCGATGTCGTCCCCGAGATACCGCAGGCCGGCATCACGTGAGGACTTGAACAGAACGATGTCGCCGGCGGCGAGCTCTGCGGTGAGCAGGTCCTTCGCCTCGGCGACCGTGGCCACCCACGTCGCCTCGTTGCCCCACGAGCCCTCGAGGTTCGCGGCGTTGAAGATCGGCTTGGCGCCCTCGCCGACGACGATGGTGCGGGTGATGTTGAGACGGACGACGAGTTCGCCGATGTCGGCGTGGGCGCTGATCGACTCGTCGCCGAGTTCGAGCATCTCCCCGAGCACGGCGAAGGTCCGCCGGGGGCGGGACTCCTCGTCGCCGCGGCCCATCGCCGCGAGCGCCTTGAGCGAGGCGCGCATCGATTCGGGGTTGGCGTTGTAGGCGTCGTTGAGCACGGTGACGCCGGTCGGCGAGTCGATGAGCTCCATCCGCCACCGGCTCGCTGCCGAGGAGGTCGCGAGCGTCGTGACGATCGACTTCACGCCGACGCCGCAGGCGGACGCGACGGCCGCAGCGGCCAGGGCGTTGCCGACGTGGTGTTCGCCGACGAGGGCCAGGCGCACCTCCTGCGGTTCCTCACCGGGCAGGTGGAGGAGGAACGAGGAGTGGCCGGAGGCGTCGGTGGAGACTCCCGTCGCCCGCACCACGGCGTCGTCGGTCCCGACCCAGTCGGGCAGCGACTCGCGCTGGGAGAACCACAGCGTCTCGACGTCAGCGGCGAGCACCTCGTGCATCGCCGCGACCCGGGGGTCATCGGCGTTGAGCACGGCCGTCCCGCCGGCGATGAGGGATTCGACGAGTTCGGCCTTCGCCCGGGCCGTGTTCTCGATCGACCCGAACACACCGGAGTGGGCGGTGCCCACGGCGAGCTCGACGGCGATGTCAGGACGGACGAGGCTCGTGAGGTAGGCGAGGTTGCCGATCGAGCGGGCGCCCATCTCGAGGACGAGGAAACGGGTCTCCTCATCGGCGCGCAGGGCCGTGAGCGGAACCCCGACCTCATTGTTGTACGAGTTCGGGGGCCACACGGTCGGGGCCTCACCGGCGAGGAGATCGGCGGCGAGGTCCTTGACCGTCGTCTTCCCGACGGAGCCGGTGATCGCGATGACGGTGAGCTCACCGGAGGCCCGCAGCGCCTCGACGCTCGCACTCGCGAGCCGCCCGAGCGCCTCGGTGGCGTCGGAGACGAGGACGGTGGGCAGGGGCTGGTCGTCGACGGTGGGCACGGATTCGCCGATGATCAGTGCGGAGCCGGCCTCGACGGCAGCGGCGGCGAACTCGATGCCGTCGACGTTCTCGCCGCGGCGGGCCACGTAGATGTCGCCGGGTCCGACTTCGCGGGAGTCGGTGACGACTCCGGCACTCAACAGGGATTCGGGGTCTACGCCGTACAACTCGCCGTTGACGGCGGTTGCGATGTCGGCTGCACTCAGTCGCTTCATATCAACTGTGAACTTTACCCGTTTCCGGACCGCCGAGTCGCGCAGTCAGCGCCGAGCGTGTCCGGGTGCGGTCGTCGAATTCGGTGACGACGGCGCCGATGGTCTGGCCGGTTTCATGCCCCTTGCCCGCGATGAGCACGGTCGTTGCAGGGTCTGCTGTCGCAATCGCCGAGTCGATGGCCTCGCCCCGATCGGCGATTTCGATGACCTTCTTCACACGCGCGTCGCCGGACGCGACAGCCGCATCGATTCCCTCCCGCACGGCCGCTCGGATCGCGGCGGGATCCTCGGTGCGCGGGTTGTCGTCGGTGAGAACGATCACATCGGCTCCGCGCGCCGCCGCCTCACCCATGCCGTAGCGCTTGCCGGGGTCGCGGTCGCCGCCGGCGCCGAAGACGAGGACGAGCTCATCGCTGTCGGCGTCGAGGGAGGCCAGGGCCTTCTCGATGGCATCGGGGGTGTGCGAGTAGTCGACGATCGCCCGGGGCAGCCCGGTCGCCGGTGCCTGGTTGACGTCGATGATCTCCATGCGCCCGGGCACGGCGGCGGTGAAGGTCCGGCCGATCTCCGCGATGTCGGCGGGGGCGAGACCGGCTTCGACGAGCATGGCCGCAGCCAACGCGGTGTTCGTCACGTTGAAGTCACCGGGCAGCGGTGAGCGCAGGGGGATCTGCGTCCCGTCGCCGAGGCGGAGGGTGAAGTCGGACTCCCCCGGCACGTGGTCGATGCGCAGTTCGCTGCGGTCGTCGCGGCCGAGCGTGCGCACGGGGATCTGCGCGGCCTCGGCCATCCGCTCCCCCCAGGCGTCCTCGATGACGATGACGGCACGGTCGGAGAAGGCGCGGGTGAAGAGCAGGGCCTTGGCCGCGAAGTACTCGTCCATCGAATGGTGGAAGTCGAGGTGGTCCTGGGAGAGGTTCGTGAAGCCGGCGACGGCGAAGTGGGCGCCGTCGACGCGGTGCTGGGTGAGCGCGTGCGAGGAGACCTCCATCGCGCACGTGTCGACGTCAGCGGCGCGCATCTTCGCGAACAGGGCGTGGAGTTCGGGAGCCTCGGGGGTCGTGCGGACGCTCGGCACCGCGGTGCCGGCGATGAGGGTCGCGACGGTGCCGATGACCCCGGTGCGCCGGCCGAGCGCCTCGAGCAGACCGGCGAGCAGGTACGTCGTCGTCGTCTTCCCGTTCGTCCCGGTGACGCCGAGGAGCTCCGGGGTCACCGAGGTGCCGTAGATCGCGGCGGAGACGTAGCCGAGCACGCCCCGGGGGTCATCGACGACGAGCCCGGTCACCTCGGCGAGCTGGTCGTCGGGCACGTCCGTGCCGATGATCTCCCAGCCGGCGGGGTCGGTGAGGATCGCCGTGACCCCGCGGGCGACGAGGTCGGCGGCGAACCGGGCGCCGTGGACGTTCGCGCCGGGCAGGGCGGCGTAGAGCTGGCCCGGGGCGACGGTGCGCGAGTCGTGGGAGACCCCGGCGACCTCGCGTTCCGGGTCGCCGTGGATCGTGCCGGGGGCTGCGGGGAGCAGCTGGGAGATGCGCATCATTTCCATTCTCGTGGCGGGAGCTGGGGCTGTTCCGTGGATGGGGGGATCTTGTAGTGCCGCATCGCGAAGCCGGCGACGTCGGAGAACACGGGCGCGGCGGCGGTACCACCGTAGTAGCCGTCGCGGGGACGCTGCAAAGTCACGGAGATCGCGAACTTCGGGTCCTCGGCGGGGATGACGCCGACGAACGAGGCCGTGTAGCCGTCGTAGCCGCTGCCGTCGGCGGCCGGTGCCTGGGCGGTGCCCGTCTTGCCGGCGACCCGGTAGCCGGACACGGCCGCCGACTTGCCGGTGCCCTCGGCGACGACGCCCTCGAGCATCGCCAGGGTCTGGTCGGCGGCCTTCTCGCTGACGACCCGCGTGGGCTCTCCGGCGGGCACCGGGATGGTCCTGCCCGACGGCGAGATCGTGCCGTCGACGAGGCGGGCGGGAACGCTCACTCCCCCGTTGGCGATCGTCGCGATCACCGAGGTGGTCTGCAGGGCGTTCGCGGCCATGCCCTGTCCGAACATCACCGTGTACTTCGTCCGTCCGTCCCAGTCCGCGTAGGGGTGGAGGATGCCGCCGGTCTCGCCCGGGAAGCCGACCGCGGACTTCGAGCCGAAGCCGAACTTCTTCAGGTACTCGTAGCGCTGGGCCTCGGTGAGCGCCTGACCGGCGAGGATCGTTCCCGTGTTCGAGGATTCGGCGAGGATGCCGGCGAACGTGAGCTTCTGATCGGGGTGCGGGGAGGAGTCGCGGAACTCCTCGTCGTTGGGCGCCTTCCACGTGTCGGGGACCGTGAACTCCTGGTCGGGAGTGACGAGTCCCTGGTCGAGGAGGGCAGCGGCGGTGACCATCTTCGCCGTCGACCCCGGCTCGAAGACGTCGGTGAAGATCCGCGAACCGCGATCATCCCCGTCGACCTTGCCGGGGTTGTTCGGGTCGACGGTCGGGGCGTCGGCGGCGGTGATGATCCTGCCGGTGCCGATCTCCTCGATGACGATCGAGCCGGATTCGGCCTTGCGGGCCTTGACCTGCTCCTCGATCGCCTGCTGGGCGTAGTACTGCACCGCGGGGTTGATCGTCGTGCGGATGCCGGAGCCGTCGACGGCGTTCTCGATGTTGTTGTCGCCGAGCGGGATGATCTCCCCGCGTGCGCCGCGCTCGTACTGCTGCTTGCCGTCGCGGCCGCTGAGCTCCTCGTCGAAGGAGAGCTCGAGTCCCGCCTGCGCCTGGCCGTCGGAGCTGAGGAACCCGACGAGGTTGCCGGCGATCGCCCCGGACGGGTACGAGCGCACCGCGTACTCCTCGGCGGAGATGCCGAGGATGCCGAGGTCGTCGATCTCCCGCCACGTCTCCGAGGTCAGGCCCTTGGCGACCGGGTTCCATCGTTTGTCCCCGACGAGTTCGGGATAGAGGAGACCCGGGTCGGTGTCGAGAGGGCCGGCGAGCGCCTCGGCGGCCCCCCACGCGCCGACGAGCTTGCCGTCGACCTTGTACTGGGCGACGTTCTGCTGATCGGCGACGACCTGGTAGCGGGAGACGCTGTCGGCGAGCACGGTGCCGTCGGAGGCGACGATCTGACCGCGGTCGGCGGGCAGGGTGCGGGTGACGAGGCGGTTGGCGAGTGCCTGTTCGGCGAGCTTCATCGAATCCATGCCCTGGATCGAGATGAGGCGCACGCCGGTGATGACGAGGACGAGAGCCGAGAAGGCTGCGATGACCGCGACACGGCGACGGAGGTTGGGAGTCTTCTTCGCCTTGCGTGTCCGCGGGGCCATACTTCGTCCTTACCTCATCGGCTCAAATCTCTGTCACTGCCGTCGCCTGCCGTACGTGCCGCTCACTTGGGAGCGACCTGCGCGGGAGGCGCGATGTCCTTGCTCGGGCTGCCGCCGACGACGGGCAACGTCTCATCCGATCGTAGATTGGGCCGGAGGTCATCCCTGGTATCGGCGCGCGGGCCGGGCACAACTGCCGGCTCCTTGTCTCCGCTCTCGTCGATCGGCGGGGCGTCGATGACCTTCCCGGTCTTCGCGTCGAGGAACTCCGGGGAGGTGTCGCGGACGAGTCCGAGCTCCTCGGCGGCCTTCGCGATGTTCTGCGGGGACTCGCGGTAGGAGTTGTCCTCGACGAGGCGGTCCTTCTCCTCGGCGAGCTGCTCCTTCTGCGCCCCCAGCTGATCGATCTGGTACGAGGTGTTGGAGATGTAGATATTGAGCAGGAGGACGGCGACGAGAGCGGTGACGAGGATGCCCAGGCACAGCAGCGAGAAGGGCAGCTTCGACTTCGGCAGCTCGAACTTCAGCAGCCGCAGGCGCGGGGCCGGCGTCGTCGTCGCCGGTGTGCGGTGCTGTGGCCGGGTGACGGCTGGGGCGTGACTCACGGCTGTGCCTCCCTGATCTTCTCGACGGCGCGCAGGCGCACGCTCTTGGCGCGGGGATTGCTCTCCGCCTCTTCCTCATCGGCGACTTCGGCGCCGCGCACGATCTCCCGCAGCCACGGCTGCATGTGCTCGGGCACGACGGGCAGGTCCGGTGGGGCCTGGGTGTGGGTGCCGGCGCGGAAGATCTTCTTGACGATCGTGTCCTCGAGCGACTGGTAGGACTCGATGACGGCAACGCCGCCGAGGTGGAGGGCCTCGAGCGCTGCCGGCAGCGCGGTGCGCAGCACCCCGAGTTCGTCGTTGACCTCGATCCGCAGCGCCTGGAACGTCCGCTTGGCCGGGTGGGAGCGCTTCTTCGTGTCGGGCAGGACGCGGGTGAGCATCGCCGCGAGCTGATCCGAGGTCGTCCACGGCGTCTCCGCGCGGTCGGCGACGATGATCTTCGCGATCTTCCCGGCCATCTTCTCCTCGCCGTAGTCCTTCAGGATGCGACGGAGGTCGGCTTCGGAGTAGGTCGCGAGCACCTCGGCGGCGGTCAGTGCCTGGGTCTGGTCCATCCGCATGTCCAGCGGCGCCGGACGGGAGTAGGAGAATCCGCGCTCGTCCTCGTCGAGCTGGAGGGAGGAGACGCCGAGGTCGAGGAGGATCGCGCTGATCGCCTCGATCCCGAGGTCGTCGAGGACGCTCGGGAGCTCGTCGTCGACGGCGTGGACGATGTCGGTGCGGTCGGCGAACGGCTGCAGGCGAGCACTCGCGATCGCGATGGCGTCCCGGTCGCGGTCGAGGCCGACGAGGTGGACGTCGGGGAAGGCCGTGAGCACCGCCTCGGCGTGACCGCCCATGCCGAGCGTGCCGTCGACGACGACGGGGGTGATGCCCTGTGCCCGGGCCGCCGCGACGCCGACGCCGATGAGCTCGACCACGCGGGCCAGGAGCACTGGCACATGCTGTGCGTTCATGGTCGGGCCCTTCGTGCGTGGTCGTCGGTGTGCGTCGGCGGCTGGCTGCGTCGACCGGCCTGCCGGCCGGGCGTCCTGCTGGAGCCGGAACCTTGTCCGCCGTGGCCCTGGCACCGGGGAAGTGTGTCAGGACTGGTGTGCTTCGGAACCGGGGAAGTGCCCCGAAACCCCATGCACGGCGGGCAAGGATCGAGCCCGAGCAGAATCAGATCACTCCGGGGATCACCTCGTTCTCGCGTTCGGCGAAGGCCTGCTGCGCGCCGACGAGGTACTCCTCCCATGTCGGGGCATCCCAGATCTCGACTCGGTTTCCCATGCCGATCACCGCGACTTCCCGGTCGAGTGATGCGTACTGCCGCAATATGTGCGGAACGGTGATCCGTCCCTGCTTGTCCGGCTGGTCTGCGAAGGCCGCTGACAGGAACACGCGCTGGTAGTCGCGTGCCTCCTTGTTCGTCTTCGGCGCGTTCTGGATCCGCTCGTGCTCGGCTTCGAACTCCGTGGTGGGGAACAGGGTGAGGCAGTTCTCCTGGCCACGTGTGAGAACGAGTCCGGGCGAGAGCTCGTCGCGGAACTTCGCGGGCAGGATGAGGCGACCCTTGTCGTCGAGCTTCTGCATATGAGTGCCCAAGAACATGTCGTCTCACCCCTTTCGAAACCAATCGGCTCCGATAGCAACCACAGTACTCCACTTCCCTCCACCCATTCCAGCACCTGACCCCACTTTCGCCTGTGAACCCTATAAAAGCCCAGGTCAGACCCGTGGAGGAAAGTGGAAGAAATCTCCCGTCCGCGCGTCTCCGGGGGTCCTGAACTGGGCGATCTCGGACTCGGACGACCGCCTCGGCGCGCACCTCTGCCCCGAGAATCCGGGGATCGTCGCCGAGGTGGGGCGACGTGGGGAGGAATGTGGGGAATCCGGTGGGGCGAAGTGGAGGAGGTGGTGGAGGGCGGTGGGGAGGGAAGTGGGGAGGCCGGAGATCCTGAGAGGCGCCCGTGTGCGGACCGGGCCCCTAATAAGGGACAATGGACGCATGTCGACGAGCCAGGAAGCCACACAGACCAATTCAGTCATCGGTGCCGAGCACATCGAGTGGGTACAGCAGCTGACATCACGGGCGCGCACTGCGATGAACTCAGTGCTCGAGGGCAAGGACGAGGCCGTGGGCCTCTCCCTCATCGCCCTCCTCGCCGGCGGCCACGTGCTGCTCGAGGATGTGCCGGGCGTCGGCAAGACCCTGCTCGCGCGGGCGATGGGCAAGGTCGTCGACGGCTCGGTGCGCCGCATCCAGTTCACTCCGGACCTGCTGCCCACCGATGTCGTCGGCGTCAACCTCTTCAATCAGGAGACCCGGCACTTCGAGTTCCGCCGCGGTCCCGTGTTCGCCAACATCATCATCGCCGACGAGATCAACCGCGCGTCCCCGAAGACGCAGTCGGCGATGCTAGAGTGCATGGCCGAGGGCCAGGCGACGATCGACGGCGAGACGCACATGATGCCCTCGCCGTTCATCGTCGTCGCCACTCAGAACCCCATCGACATGGAGGGCACGTACGCTCTGCCCGAGGCCCAGCGCGACCGCTTCATGACGCGCATCTCGCTCGGCTACCCGTCGACGGCCGATGAGGTCGACCTGCTCGACAACCAGATCGAGCACGATCCGCTCACCGCGGCGCAGGCGGTGACGAGCCTCGAGCAGATCAAGCAGGCCCGCGACATCGTCCGCCACGTCTCGGCGAGCCCGGCGCTGCGCGAGTACATCGTCGCGATCCTCCAGGCGACGCGCAATGACCAGGCGATCGTGCTCGGCTCCTCGCCGCGCGGCGGCGTCCACCTGCTGCGCGCCGCGAAGGCCAGGGCCGCCCTGTCGGGTCGAACCTTCGTCACGCCCGACGACATCCAGGCGCTCGCGCCCTTCATCCTCGCCCACCGCATCATCCCGCGCGACGGCGACGACTCGGAACTCGCGGCCGACCTCATCGCCCGCGTGCTCGCGCGAGTGCCCGTCTCGACGAATCAGTGACGGCATGCGGCTTTCGACCTCGGGAATCATCTTCATCATCGCCGGAGCCGCGCTCATCGTCGGCGCCTACCGGTTCGCTCTGCCCGGCCTTCTCCCGGCGGGACTGCTCCTCATCGGGCTCGTCGGCCTCTCCGCCGCCCTCATCGGCTGGGGCACGCGCCGGATCTCGGTGACCCTGCACACTCCCCTGCCCGAGGTCCGGCTCCAACCCGGAGACGAGCGCTACCCGCTGGCGCCCGAGGGCAAGGAGGTCGAGATCGACGCCGTCGTCCGCAACACCGGTCACCTCGCGGTGCCTGCGTCGACGATCGACTTCGTCGCCGCCGACGGCTTCGGCGACTCGACCGTCGGCGAGGTGCCGCCGCTGGCCGGGGGCCGCTCGCAGAACGTCGTCACCTCCTTCACCCCGAACCGTCGCGGCCTCAGCGGCATCGAGGCGGTGCTCGTCACCGTCGCCGGTCCCTTCAGCCTCGTCACGGCGAAGAAGAAGGTGCTCGGCGCGCAGCCGATCGCCGTGGCCGTGCCCTCCCTCGGCGCCCGGATCCCCGGGGACACCGCGAACCGACCGGCGCGCCTCGACGAGGGCAAGATCCGCTCGGGCCACACGACCCGCGACTTCCACACCCGGGAGTACGTGCCCGGCGACGATCTGCGCCACGTCCACTGGCCGACGACGGCGAAGTCGGGTGAGCTCATGGTCCGCCACGAAGCCGAGGAGGAGACGCTCCACGCGCTCATCGTCGTCGATCTCGTCGGCGCCGAGGAGCCCCCGGACGACCTCGAGCAGGAGTTCCTCCTCGCCGCGGCGGCCGCCGCCGGTGTCGCCTTCCTCCGCGCGGACTACGAGGTCTGCATGATCACCCCCGGCCATGAGCTCCGGTTCCGGGGCCCGCGCGACGTCGACCGCCTGCGCCTGCTCACCGCGCTCGTCGAACCGGGACCGGCCCACCTGCCCTCCCACGACAACCCCAACCACGTCGTCATCTGCGCCGCCGATGACGCCCGCGCCCAGGCGATGGCCGCGCAGTTCACGCGCCGGATCCCCATCACCGTCCGCAGCCTCTCGGAGATCGATGACATGACGATGCTCGGTTTGAGCGAAGACCTGCCCGAATCCTGGACGACCTTCGACTCGAAGCGGGTCGTGCGATGAGCGCCGACGTCATGCAGCCCGACGTCGGGCAGCCCGGTGCTGTGCAGGAGGAGCGGCAGCGCTCCTCGACGTGGCTCGAGTCGCTGTCGGTGTTCGTCGCCATGGTGCTCACCGCCATCGGGCTCTCCGCGGTCTTCTCCGACTTCGACTGGCTGCTGCCGGTCCTCGTCGCCGTCTTCCTCATCGTCCTCGTCGGGGCGGTCTTCCGCAGCATCCCGGGGCTCAAGGCCACCGGCACCGCGGTCATCGCGCAGTGCATCGTCGGCGTCATCGCCGTCCTCGTCCTCTGCGCGCCCGACACACTGCTCGCAGGGATCATCCCGACCGGTGAGTCGTTCGTCGCCGTCATCGACCTCCTCTCGGCCGGGGTGAGCGACCTCTACGCCTCGACCCCGCCGGCGGAGAGCACGCCCGGCTTCACGGCGATGCTGACGATCGCGTTCACGCTCATCACGATCCTCATCGACGGACTCGTCTCCGACCTCGGCGCCCCGAAGGTCAGCGGCGTCCTCCTCCTCGTGCTGTGGATGATCCCGGTGTTCTTCGCCCCCGCCCAGGTGCGGTGGTGGCACATCGCGGCGATCCTCGCCGCGTTCCTCCTCCTCATGCTCAGCCCCTACTTCCCGCAGGCGAAGTGGCGGGGTGGGCTGACCGCCGTCGTCGCCGGCGCGGTCGCGATCATCCTCGGGATCGCCCTGCCGATGCTCCTGCCGCAGGTCCCGACGCTGCCCAACCGCGCGTCGAACAACCAGGGCGACCTCACGGTGACGAATCCGTTCCTCGACCTGCGCGCCGACCTCGGCGCCCGGGACGATTCGACGCTGTTCACGTACACGACGACGGCGGAGAACCCCGAGCCGATCCGCCTGACGTCGATCAACTCCTTCGACGGGCAGACCTGGGCGCCGACGCCGTTCGGGCTCGACCAGTTCGCGATCGCCGCCGAGGGCCTGCCGTGGCCGCAGGGTCTGCCGCGCAACCAGGGCTACTCCGAGCAGCGCATCGACTTCTCGATCGGCCAGTACGATCAGCAGTACCTGCCGACGCCCTACGCCCCGCAGCAGCCGGAGGGACTCGACCGCCGGTGGATCTACGACGAGTCCTCGCTGACGATCGTCGGCAACGGGGAACGCTCGGGCGGGCTCGACTACTCGATGGACTACCTGTCGATCGAACCCGATGTCAGCGTCATGCAGTCGGCGACCCCGGTCAACTCCGCGGAGTTCGAGACCGAGCTCGAAGTGCCCGAGACCCTGCCGCAGAGCGTGCGCGACACCGCCGACGAGGTCACCGCCGGGGCGAGCAACCAGTGGGAGGCGGCCGTGCTGCTCCAGGCGTACTTCCGCAGCGGCGAGTTCGAGTACTCGCTCGACGCCCCGGAGGAGGCCAGCGGGGACGCGATCTCCGACTTCCTCGTCGACAAGCGCGGGTACTGCGTGCAGTTCTCCTCGGCGATGACGATCATGGCCCGGACCCTGGGCATTCCCGCCCGGATCGGCGTCGGCTTCGCCTCCGGCACGGAGAACGGCGGCGAGTACCAGGTCTCGATGCAGGATTCCCACGCGTGGCCCGAGCTCTACTTCGACGGTGTCGGCTGGGTGCGCTTCGAGCCCACTCCGGGCGGACCGGCCGGGGCTCCCCCGGCGTGGACCGTCGCCGACGGCAGCGCCGATGAGGCGAACGAGGAGACCACCGAATCCGCCACCCCGACCGCGGAGCCGACGGAGAGCGCGTCCGAGGCCGCCCCGGCGACCGAGGAGGGACAGACCACCGAGGCGACGGATGCGGCGGCGGAGCCGGCGAACTCGAATCTCGGCACCGTGATGTGGGCCGTCATCATCGCCGTCCTCATCCTCCTGCTGCTCGCGATTCCCGCGCTGTGGCGGGTGCTCCAGCGCCGTCGCCGCACCGGTTCTCCGGTCGACCTCGAGAACGTGTGGACGGAGATCAGGGCACTGGCGACCGATTACGGTCAGAGCCTCGATCCGAGCCGCACCCTCCGCCACAACGAACTCGTCCTCGCCGGCGGTCCTGCCGTCGCCGAGGCGGGTGCTCGCGCCGCCCGCGGCGAGACGGGTGCCGGGACTTCCGGTGGGGCTGGGGACACCGGGTTTGACCGGGCCGGGGTTGCCGGGGTCTCGAGCGCCGGTGCTGCAGGCGCCGGTGCCGATGTCGGAGCCGGTGCCGGGACGCTGGGACCGTCTGGTCCGGGTCACGGCCGCACCGAGGACGGGCGCGTGCCTGCAAGTCAGGCGGCGGCCGGTTCGGACAGCGCAGGCGCGCCCGGCGGCTCGGCTGCGGGACGGCCCCCGTCGGCGCTCGGCCTCGACGCTCTGCGCAGCCCGGTTCCGTCAGCTTCCGGCATCCGCCGCCACGACGACACGGCGCTGTCGGCGTTCATCGACGCCCTCGAGGCGCAGCGCTACGGGGCGCAGGCCACGGACCTCTCCCCCGCCGAGGCGCAGGCCGTCATCGACGAGGTGCAGACGGATCTGTCCGAGCATGCGACGCCCGGCAGCCGGATCACCGCGAAGATCTGGCCGGCGAGCATCTTCACTCCCCCGAAGTGACCGCCCGCCGCGCGTCGACCGACCATAACGGCGATCGACCACTACCCGGAGCGCCGAATCATCCCTGTGCACGGCGATGATTCGGCGCTCCGCGGAGGTCAAGCGCAGCCGCGCGGAGTCCACGACGCTCCGCAGCGGACAAGCCGCTCCGCGTAGGGGTCAGCGCTTCCGCGCCGCCGCCCGCCTCCCCGCCGTTCGGCCTGCCCCGTCCGGCTTCCCGCCACCGTTTGGGCTCACCTGCGTTTCGAGGGCTCAGTTCTTTACCTGAGCCCTCCGGCCCGGACAGAGCTGCCGACGAAAGTCAGCGTGTCGGACCAGCGGCATCTGTGCGCGGAGTCGGCGGCATCTCTCCGAGACCTCCCCGCAGCCACTCGACTCGCCCACCTCGACTTTGCGCCAGGCCAAACCGAGATGGCCATGACAAGGACTGGCCATTTCAGCCTCAACTGGCGCACACCGCGGTTCGGCCTGACCCGTCCGGCTTCCCGCCACCGTTTGGGCTCACCTGCGTTTCGAGAGCTCAGTTCTTTACCTGAGCCCTCCGGCCCGGACAGAGCCCGAGTCCGCCGGGACCTGCATGAGGGCGGTGAGTATTCGTGCGCGCCGGGCGACGGAACGCACTGTGCGCTGGCGGCGGTGCGTTCCACCGCGGGCGGGTCGGGTAGGTCCATCTGCCCACGGGCGGCGACACGTCAAACTGCATGCGAGAGGGCAGGCGACGGCGAGTGGGGGCATGCGAAAGGGCACCGGGATGATTGCTCATCCGCAGTGCCCTTCGAAACTCAGAGGCTCACGACACTCACTGGTGCCGGACGCTCATTCCCCGCGCTGGCGCTTCTCCCAGCGGTCCTCCATGCGACTCATGAAGCCACCGGAGCTCTTGCCGTTCGACTTCGGCGCCGCCCCCGATCCCGAGGAGCTCTTCGCGCCATCGCCGACGCGTCCGGGACGGCTGAACGCCCAGTACATTCCCGCGACCATGAGGCCGAAACCGACGACGCCGAGGGCGATCCACGCGACCGCCTGATTGACCATCGAGATCGCGAAGATCGTCGCGGCGAGGCCGGCGAGGGCGACGAGGATGCCGACGACGAAGCGCTTCGCCGAGAAGCCCGGACCGCTCACGGCCGCCTGGGATTCCGAGATGTTGCGTGCGAATCGGGGGTCTTCGCTGCGCAGCTGCTTCTCCAGCTGATCGAGAAGCTGCTGTTCGTGATCGGAGAGTGGCATGTCGAACCCCCGTTTCCTTACTCTGGCCTATTGCCCCAATCATAGTCTCTGAACACTGAAAAAACATCTTCGGAACGGGGCAGGCGGGGGTATTCCCACCCCGTCCTCAGACTCACTGAGCGCGGCTGAACGCGCGCCCTGTGCGCAGTCCGTGACGCAGCCTCCGGCTCCCGTCCCTCCGGGCGAACAACGGCCCTGGCCAGAGCCCCCGCGAGGGGCGATGACCTCCCTCTCACGCCATGTCCGAAACCCGCTGGTCGCGCCTCGGCGCCCCCGTCCCGGGCTCCCGTGAACGTCAGCGCTTGGGGTGCCGGCGCAGGAGGGAGGCCTGTGAGATCGCCTCGGTGCCGAACCGGCGCCGCACATCATCGAGGGCCACCTCTGCTTCGCGTCCGGCGTGCTCGGGTTCGTCCAACCGGGCTTGCCGGCCGCTGACGGCGAAGTCCATGAGCCCGGCAGCGCGGACTCCGAGCAGCCGGACGCCCTTGGTCCGCTGCGCCCGCAGTCCGCGCAGCGCCGGGCCGAGCGCCTCGTACATCTCCCGGGCCAGATCGGTGGGAGCTTCGAGGGTGATCGACCGGGACAGCGTCGTGAAGTCGTCGAGTCGGTACTTGAGCCCGAGCGTCGTCGCGACCTTCCCCTCGGCCCGCACCCGGTGCGCGACCTTGTCGCAGAGCCGCAGCAGCTCATGCTCGAGCTCCGAGAGGTCCCAGACGTCAGCGCCGAACGTGTGCTCGGCGCTGATCGACCGGTCCTTGACCTGCCGATCCATGCCGTGGGAGTCGAGTCCGTGCGCGCTGCGCCACAGGTGGTGCCCATGCGCCCCGAACACGCGCCCGACCCATGCTTCGTCCATCGCCGCGAGATCGCCGATGAGGCGGATGCCGTACTTCGCGAACCCCGCCTGCGTCTTCTCCCCCACGCCGGGCAGCGCCTCGATCGGCATCGGGTCGAGGAAGTCCCGGGTCGCGGCGAGCGGAACGAGCAGCTGGCCGTGCGGTTTCGCCCGCGCCGAGGCGAGCTTGGCGACGACCCGCGACCCGGCGATCCCGACGGATGCGCTCAGTCCCGTGCGCTCCTCGATCTCCGCGCGCAGCTGTGTCGTGATGTGGACCGGGGACCCGAGCCTGCGCACCGCCCCGGAGACGTCGATGTACGCCTCGTCGACGCTGACCTGGAGGACATCGGGGGTGACCTCGGCGACGAGGTCGAAGACCTGCTTCGAATACGCGGAGTACAGGCCATGGGAGGAGGGGATCACCTCGGCGATCGGACACAGACCGATGGCCCGGGACATCGGCATCGCGGCGTGGACCCCGAACTCACGGGCCTCGTAGCTGGCGGAGACGACGACGCCGCGACCGGCCCTGCCGCCGACGATGACGGGCCTGCCGACGAGTTCGGGACGCGAGAGCAGCTCGACGGAGACGAAGAACGAATCCATGTCGAGATGGAGCATCGTCGCTCCCGTGTCATCCGTTCCCAGGTGCTCGAGGTCACCGCCGGAACGGGCCAGCTGCTTGCGGCTCATGTCCCACCCACGGATCGAACTTTTCGGCTCCCGCACGGTCTGCGGGTAATCTGTGACCATGGTATCGCGCAGCACTGTCACGACGATGACGCTTGCCCTCGGCCTTGTCCTCGCCGGATGTTCGGGACCCAGCGACCCGACGTCCCAGTCGACGTCGACCCCATCGGAGTCCGCGACGCAGACCGACGCCACTGCCGCTCCCAGCGATGCGGGAACCGAGAGCCCGACCCCCACCGAGGCGGCCCCCACGCAGGCCGAGCTCCCCGACTTCATGGCCCCCTATGAGGGCGCCGAGGTGATCTCGAGTTCGCGCGCGCAGGCGGAGTCCGGCACGCTCGACCAGGTGAGCATCGTCATGCGGGCGGAGGCCGAACCCGACGACATCGTCAAGTCCTACACCGAGAAGCTGGAGCAGGCCGGGTTCGAGACGTTCGGCGACGGGTCGCTGACGAAGGCAGCCCAGGTCGTGAACTTCCGTCACAAGGACAACGACGGCATGCTCGTCCTCACCGTCAGCGACGACCCCGCCGACCCGAAGGCCTCGATCGTGTCGCTCGGCGGGACCATCGCTCCGTGACCTCGCCCGACCGCGTCGAGTCCCTCGACGCTCCCGCGGACATCGCCGCCGAGGTGGCGGCCGGCATCTCCTCCTTCCTCACCGCGAAGGCGGCTGAGTTCGAGGCGATCTCGCCCGATACGGCGGAGATCGGCACCGCGCTCATAGACTTCACCCGGGGCGGCAAGCGGATCCGCCCGGTCCTCCTGTGGTGGGGCTATCAGCTCGCCACCGGAGGCGGGCGCCGTCTCGGTGACGGGACGGACACCACGCGTTCGGCACTCGCCGAGGCGGCCGCCTCCCTCGAGCTCCTCCACGCCGCGGCCCTCATCCACGACGATGTCATCGACCACTCGGACACCCGGCGCGGCGAGCCGGCCCTCCACCGCCGCTTCGAGTCCCTCCACGCGGCGCTGGGCTATCAGGGCGAGGCGGAGCCGTTCGGGGTCGCCGCGGCGATCGTCATCGGCGACATCTGCCTGGCCCTGAGCGAGGAGATCTACGAGACCGCGTGCGACGCCCTCTCCGGGTCGGTCACGGCGCAGGCTCTGCGCGCGCAGATGCGCCGGGACGTCATGGTCGGACAGTTCCTCGACGTCCGCGCCGAGGTGATCCCCCTCGACGATGACCGCATCAGCGAACGGGCGTGGGAGGTGCTGAGCTTCAAGTCGGCGAAGTACTCCGTCGAACAGCCGCTCCTCCTCGGCGCGGCTCTCGGCGGGGCGAGCGACGAGCAGCTCGCCGCGCTCTCCCGCTTCGGCCTGCCGCTGGGACAGGCGTTCCAGCTGCGCGACGACGTCCTCGGCATCTTCGGCGACCCGGCAGCGACCGGCAAGCCCGCCGGCGACGACATCCGTGAGGGCAAGCGCACCGTGCTCATCGCCGAGAGCCTGCGCAGGATGCCCGCCGAACGGCGGGAGATCCTCGCCGCGCGCCTCGGGGTCGGCGACCTCAGCGACGCCGAGGTGGCCGAGACCGTGACGATGCTCGCCGAGGCGGGCGGACTCGCCGCCGTCGAGGAGCTCATCGCGATCAAGCACGGGGAGGCGCTGAGCGAGCTGCGCCGGTGGTCCGACGATGGGCAGGCGCTCGACGCCGCAGGGTCAACCGGTGCCGGGACGGCGTTCCGCCTCGGCGAGGGTGCCGTCGAACGGCTCGAGGACTTCGCGACGAAGCTGAGCTATCGGCAGCGCTGAGGCAGTCAGAACGCGAGCGCCTGGGCGCGGCGGCGGACTTCCTTGCGGTTGCCGGCGCGGAGCAGGTCGATCGGGCGTCCCGGCAGGGAGTCGTCGGGGGTGAAGAGCCATTTGATCGACTCCTCGGCGTCGAAACCGGCGTCCTTGAGAGTGCTCAGCGTGCCCTTGAGCGGGGTGAGCACCGCGCCGTCGACGAAGAACGCGGACGGCACCCGCAGCACCTTGGGGTCGCCGTGCTTGTACCCGCAGATCGCGCCGTCTTCGAGGAGTCTGCGCACCTGGGAGATGCCGAGACCGGTTGATTCCGCGATGTCCGGCAGGGTTTCCCAGTCCTGGACGAGTTCTTCCGTATTCACCCCTCAAGCCTAGCAAAATCGGGAAGAAACACGCCGCCATGCGGGCGGCAATCCCGGGTCCGGAGCGGGGTACTCGATACGCTGGTGGTTGAAACTTCCCCAGAGAAATGAAGCCGAACAGGTGACAGATGACTAGCACGCGACGGAAATCGCAGATTCCCATCACCGCCGCCCCTGACATCCGTGCTGCCTCACGCGTGAGTTCGACCGGCCCGATCCCCCGCCCTGCGGGAGCGGATGCCGACACCGCCGAGGCGGCCCCGACGCCTGCCCCGGAAGCGCCGTCCCAGCGGGGTGCGTCCCAGACGGGCACCGCAGCACAGGCTTCGACAGCGCCGACTTCGGGACCGCAGTGGACCGCGGGCACGCAGAGCGAGACCGTGCCCGTCACCCACGGCGGTCGCACCTACAAGGTCAAGCAGGGCGACACGCTCTACGCGGTCGCGAGCCGTCACGGCGTCTCCGTGCCCGCCCTGGCCGACCTCAACCGGATCTCGCCGCGGCAGAATCTCAGCCAAGGGCAGGTCCTCTCCCTGCCGGAGAAGAACGAACTGCCCGACACCGACCCGTCCCACGTCGTCACCCCGGGCGAGACGCTTGCCGGGATCGCCGCGACCCACGGGATCTCCCCGGGCACGCTGCGCCGCGCGAACGCGATGAGCGATGACTCGCTCATCCGCGTCGGCGAACTGCTCCTCCTGCGCGACGGCGCAGCGCGTCCGCGCCGCCACGCACCGGACGTCCCCAAGGCGCTGCCGCAGGTCGCCGGTGCCGAGGGCATCCGCCCGAGCGTCGTCCATGCCGCCCGCCTCAACAAGGCCACTCTGCTCGCCCGCACCCATCCGACCCCGGAGCAGGCGCGGTTCCTCGTCGCGCAGATCGCCGAGGAGCTCGGCGCCGACCCGGCCCTCATGCAGTCCGTCGCCGCCCAGGAGTCCGGTTTCCAGCACGCCACGGTCTCGGCCGGGAACGCGATCGGGATCATGCAGGTCACGCCCCGCTCCGGCCGGTGGGCCAGCGACATCGTCGGACGCAGCCTCGACCTGCTCGACATCGCCGACAACATCGTCGCGGGAACCGTCATCCTCGGCTGGCTCGTCGAGACCGCCGAATCCGAGACCGAAGCACTCGCCGGCTACTACCAGGACCTGCGGACGGTGCGCGAGGACGGACTGCTGCCGGAGACGAAGGCCTTCGTCCGCGCCGTGCAGATGCAGCGGGGCCGCTGGGAGGAGGCACGATGAACGCGCTGCCCGATCCGCTCATCGGCGTGGTCCTCAACGACCGCTACCGGATCGACGCTAAGATCGCCCGCGGCGGCATGGCGATGGTCTACCGCGGAACCGACCTGCGCCTCGACCGCGAGATCGCGATCAAGGTCATGCACGAGCACCTCATCTCCGATGAGACGTTCGTCGAGCGGTTCCGCCGGGAGGCGATCAACGCCGGTCGCCTCACCCACCCCAACCTCGTGGCCATCCACGATCAGTCACGCGACGGCGACATCGTCTACCTCGTCATGGAGCACCTGCCCTCGGTGACGCTGCGCCGGGAGCTCAAGCACCGCGGATCGTTCACCCCGCGGCAGGCGATCGTCGTCCTCGACGCGATCCTCGCCGCCCTCGAGGCGGTCCACTCCACGGGCATCATCCACCGCGACCTCAAACCCGACAACGTCCTGCTCGGCACCGACGGCCAGGTCAAGCTCGCCGATTTCGGGCTCGCCCGCGCCGTCACCTCGGCGACGACGACGAAGACCCTCATCGGCACCGTCGGCTACGTCGCCCCCGAGCTCGTCACCCGCGCCGGTGCCGACGCCCGCACCGACCTCTACACCGTCGGCATCATGTTCTACGAGATGCTCACCGGGACGCAGCCCTACACCGACGACGTGCCCATCCAGGTCGCCTACCGGCACGTCCACGACACGGTGCCGCCGCCGTCGGAACGGGTGCCGGGGCTGAGCCCCCGCCTCGACGCCCTCGTCCTCTGGGCGACGTCGAAGGACCCCGACGACCGGCCCGCGGATGCCGCTGAGTTCCGCAGCGCCCTCGCCGAGGCACGAGCCCACATGAGCGATGCCGAGCTCGATTTCGGTGACCCCGAGGCGGTCGCCGGGGAGCACTCCCCCGCCCTGACCGCGAGCATCGACCTCGGCTCGGATGTGCCGAAGGAGAAGAAGTCCCGCACCGACGAGATCCCCTACCTCGAAGACGACGAAGCCGACGAGGCCGCCGAAGAGGAGACACCCGACGAGGCGAGGGCCGGATTCGACGAGACCGCGAACCGACGCACTGCCGTCGGTGCCGGAGTCGCAGCCGGTGCCGTCGCCGCATCCGGCAGCGCAGGATCGGCCGGTGCCGGCGGTACCGCCACCGCACTGCGCGATGAATCGCCGACCGGTGGCGACGAGGCCTCCGGGGAGTCGTCCGCTGGGGACTCCTCCGATACGCCCGACCACGAGACTTCCGACGCCGACACCCCTGACCGCGACGCTGAGTCGACGGCGGCTCCTGTCCGCACGTCGAAGACGAAGAAGTCGAAGACCGGCGCGAGAACTGCGGTCGCCGCTGTGGCCGGATCCGGGTCCGGCACCGGCACCGCGTCTGCGCAGGCCGATCCGTCCGGGGGCGACGCGGACGAGGCGGGTGCCCCCGTCACGGCGGCGGCCGCCTCGACGGATCCGAAGCGCCGCAGGCGCCGTCGCCTGGCCACGACCCTCGTCGCCGTCGCAGCGGTCATCGTCCTCGTGGCCTGGCTCGTCATCGCCAACCTGCCGACCCCGACGTCGATCGTTCCCGGTCAGCTAGCCGGCAAACCCGTCGCCGAGGCGACCGCAGCCGTCGAGGACAGCGGGCTGACGACGGAGCGGCAGGAGGTCTTCGACGACCAGGTCCCGGCCGGCACCGTCGTCGGGTCCGAACCGGTCGGAGGCACGGAGCTCTCCCCCGAATCGACGGTGACGCTCGTCGTCTCGAAAGGCGTGGAGATGTTCGCGGTCCCCGAACTCGTCGGCCAGACCGGCGATGAGGCGAAGTCGGCGCTCGAGGACACCGGCCTCGCCGTCGGCGACGTCAGCGAGGAGTACAGCGACTCGGTCGACAAGGGGCGCGTCATCAGCGCCTCGGAGGACCAGGGCAAGGAGCTCACGCACGACACGGCCGTCGACCTCGTCGTCTCGAAGGGCCCCGAACCGATCGCCGTGCCCAACGTCGAGGGCCTGTCTTACGATGCGGCCTTCGCCACGCTGACGAAGCGCGGATTCCGCGTCGGCAAGGAAGAGGTCTTCTCCGACACCGTCCCCAAGGGCGACGTCGTCTTCCAGTGGCCCAAGAGCACCGAGGCGAAACCGTACAACTCCCTCGTCATCGTCCGCGTCTCGAAGGGCAAGGAGGAGAAGCCCGCCGACGAGAACAAGGACGAGAAGCCGCAGGACGAAGCCGACAAGGACGGCAAGTGACCGAAGCCCTGGCACAGCTCACGGGCTGATCCGGCGGCGACACAACAAGGGCGCCCCTCGCAGATGGTGATTGCGAGGGGCGCCCTTGTGTCCCGCAACCTGAGGTTGGGACGGGCCCGCGTCGGCTGGGCCCCGCGGTCGAGACCGCGCGGACTCAGCCCCGGCGCGTGAGGTACTCCGCGACCTGGAACGCCATCTCGAGCGACTGGTCGTGGTTGAGGCGCGGGTCGACGAGCGTCTCGTAGCGGCGGCGCAGGCCTTCGTCGTCGATCTCCGTCGCCCCGCCCATGATCTCGGTGACGTCGTCACCGGTGAGTTCGATGTGGAGACCGCCGGGGACCGTGCCGGCTTCCTGGTGAGCGGCGAAGAAGCCCTCGACCTCGGCCATGACGTCTTCGAAGCGCCGGGTCTTGTATCCCGTGCTCGAGGTGATCGTGTTCCCGTGCATCGGGTCGCTGACCCAGGTGACGTGCGGCAGCTGGTCGCCGATGCCGGCGAGGAGCTCGGGGAGGACGTCGTTGATCTTGCCGGCGCCCATGCGGGTGACGAAGGTGAGGCGTCCGGGCTCTGCGTCGGGGTCGAGCTTCTCGGCCAGCGCCATGGCGTCGGCGGCGGTCGCCGTCGGGCCGAGCTTGACGCCGATCGGGTTCTGCACCTTCGAGAGGAAGTCGACGTGGGCGCCGTCGATCTCCCGGGTCCGCTCCCCGATCCACAGGAAGTGGCCGGAGACGTCGTAGGGCAGTCCGGTGCGCGAGTCGATGCGGGTCAGTGCCCGTTCGTACTCGAGCAGGAGCGCCTCGTGGGCGGAGTAGAACTCCGTGGTGCGCAGCGCATCGAAGTCGGCGCCGCAGGCGTCCATGAACCGGATCGCCCGATCGATCTCCCGCGCGGTCTGCTCGTAGCGCTGGTAGCCGGGGTTCGACGTGAGGAAGCCGCGATTCCATTCGTGGACGAGCCGCAGATCGGCGAAGCCGCCCTGCGTGAAGGCGCGGATGAGATTGAGCGTCGAGGAGGAGACGTGGTAGCCCTGGAGCAGGCGGTTCGGGTCGTGCCGGCGCGACTCCTCGGTGAACTCGTAGCCGTTGACGATGTCGCCGCGGAACGACGGCAGCGTGACGCCGTCGCGGGTCTCCATGTCCGCGGACCGCGGCTTGGCGAACTGTCCGGCCATGCGGCCGATCTTGACGACTGGCATCGAGCCGCCGTACGTGAGCACGGCCGCCATCTGAAGCACGGTCTGGACGCGGGCACGGATCTTGTCGGCCTGGGCACCGGCGAAGGATTCGGCGCAGTCGCCGCCGGCGAGGACGAACGCCTCACCACGGGAGGCCGCGGCGATCCGCTGCTTGAGCACGTCGGCTTCTCCGGCGAAGATGAGCGGCGGGTAGCTGCGCAGCTTCTCAAGGGAGTCTTCGAGCGCTTCGGCATCGAGATACGTCGGCTGCTGCTTCGCATCCATCGTCCGCCAGTCGTCGAGACCGCTGAGGTCGTCGGTGCCGGCTGCGGCGATGTCGGTGTGGGCGAAGACCGGATCGATATGAAGGCTCACTGCAGTTCTTTCGTTACGTTTCTTCACCGGTCTCGAAGTCCTCCGCGGAGACGTTGTCGAGGAAGTCGCGGAACTGGGCGACTTCCTCTTCGTCTGCTTCGGGAGCTTCGATGCCGGCGTCTTTGAGGAGATCGGAGTCGACGTAGACCGGGCACTCTGCCGTCAGGGCCAGGGTCACGGCGTCCGAGGGGCGCGCGGAGATCGTCTTGCCGTCCTCGGTGTGGAGTTCGGCGAGGAAGATCTGTCCGTCGCGACCGGTGATGGTCACATCGGCGAGTTCGTCGTCATGGGCGGCGAGCACGTCGAGGAGCAGAGCATGGGCCATCGGCCGCGGCGGGGTCAGGCCCCGCTGCGCGATCGAGAGCGCATTCGCTTCGATCGCACCCACCCAGATCGGCAGGTAGTAGGCGGGCTCATTGGCCTTGAGCAAAAGGATCGGTTGGTTGGCGGGCATTTCGATGCGCACACCGACAACCTCAACTTCGACGTTTGACATTATCCCCCGGTCAGGAGCGCGGGCGCTGCTGGAAGATCATTCTGAACTTCCCGATCTGCACGTCCGCGCCGTTCTGCAGTTCGATGGAGTCGATGAGCTGACGACCGACATAAGTGCCGTTGAGCGACCCGGTGTCGCGCAGGGTGAATCCGCTCGGGGTGCGAATGAACTCAGCGTGCTTGCGCGACACGGTGACGTCGTCGAGGAAGATGTCGGCGTTCGGGCTGCGGCCCACCGTGACGACATCCGTGTCGAGGAGGATCTGCGAACCGGAGTCCGGTCCCGACACAACGACGAGGAGGGCGTCGGTGTCCTGGAGTCCGTCGAGGTCCGGCACGGGGTGGATCTCACCGGTGTGCGGGTCGAGGATTCCCTGGAACGGCTGCTGACCCGAGTCGCCGGCATTCTGCGCGCCCGGATACTGCTGGCCGCCCTGGTACTGCTGACCACCCTGGTTCTGCTGGTCATAGCCCTGCTGGTCGTAACCCTGCTGAGCGTACTGACCCTGCTGGTCATAGCCCTGCGGCTGATACTGACCCTGCTGGGTGTAGTCGTCCTGCTGGCCGTATCGGCCGGGAGGCTGCTCACCTGTGGGGTGATCGGCGTGCCGGCCGTGTCCGCCGTCGCCCTGGTTCTGCTGCGGCTGGTTCTGTCCGAAGTTCGGCGCGGCAGGCGCATCCTCAACCGGCGGCTGCCCGTAGGCAGGCGTGTTGCCACGACCGTCACGGCCCTGATCCTGGTCGGCGCCATCGTTTCCGGTGCCGAAGGGGAACTTCTTCGACTGCGGAACTTCTCCGTTGTCGTACCACGGCTGCGAGGGATTCCGGCGCCCTTGGTCATTGTTCTGCGACATTATGCCTCCTCGCTCTGCACGAGCTTATGGTACTGCTCCTCGTCCAACAGGCCCATCACCTGTTCGGGATCGCTCGCCTCGACGAGGTACATCCAGCCGTCCTCATAGGGAGAGGAGTTGACGGTCTCAGGTTTGTCGGAGAGCGCCTCGTTGATCTCGGTGACGGTGCCGGACAGAGGCGCGATGAGATCGGAGACGCTCTTCGTGCTCTCCACCTCTCCGCAGGAGTCGCCCTGGGTGATCGAATCTCCGACTGCGGGCAGGTCGACATAGACGACGTCGCCCAGCTGGGACTGGGCGAAATCGGTGATACCCACACGGTAGACGACGTTGTTCTCCGTGGTGTGGACCCACTCGTGGTCCCGTGAGTATAGGTAAGAGACTGGAAAATCCAGTTCCGCCATGTCGACTCCTCCAGCTTGTCGGTGTTCCAAGCATAGCCGCCTGGAGTGCTTACATAACAATCACGAAACAGAAATGTTACTGACCCTCTGACGACAAGTCAGCAGACCCCTGTCTCTCAGGTGACTACCTGGGATGATACTAGTTTGTCGAAGGTCACGAACCGCAATTTTGGAAGTTCGGGAGCGATCGTTATAGGCTTGACCACGTTGCCCCGGCACGGGTGCTGAGCAACGGGCTATGGCGCAGCTTGGTAGCGCGCTTCACTGGGGGTGAAGAGGTCGTGGGTTCAAATCCCGCTAGCCCGACCGATCGAATGTGTCGCGACTGATGTCGCGGCACATTTTTCATTTCCTTTCGATTCCCGCAGCACCCTCGCCGCCTGGTGCGCCCTCGGTGCGCCGCCCGGTGCCCCCTCGGCGCCGTGTGCGCAGCGATGCCGGGTCCGTTCTCGGCGTCGCCGGAACCGCGAACGAGCTCTCCTGCGCGGTCAGTCCTCCCGCTGCCGCTCACCGTCGAAGCGGCCGGCGAAGACGACGGTCGCCGCCCCGATGACCACGAGCAGCCCGAGGCCCCAGCGCAGGTTGGTCGCGGTGGCGATGACCCCGACGAGCGGACTCGTCGCCATGAACCCGATGCGCATGATCCAGTTGACGAGCGTCACTCCGGCCGCCCGCCCGGCACCGGGAAGGCGCGAGGCGGCACTGAGCGCCCCGGGCACGAGCGTCGCCGAGCCGTATCCGAGCGCGGCGAGCGAGACCAGCAGCTGCACCGGCTCGACCGCGGTCGCCGCCCCGAGACCTCCGAGAGCGATGAGGACGCCGCCGAGGCGGGCGATCCGTCCCGCCCCGAACCGGCCGACGAGGACATCGCCGGTGAAGCGGCCGACGCACTGGCTGCCGATGACGATGCTGAATCCGATCCCGGCCATCGTCACCGGCAGACCCGCGATGTCGACGGCGGCGAGCGCCGCCCAGTTGTTCGCGATGTCCTCGACCGCGGTCCCGCAGACCGCGACGATCGCCAGCGGCAGCGCGGCGATGAGGATCCGGCGCTTGCGCCCGGGTCCCGGGGCCGGTGCACGGGCCGCCTCGGCGTCGTCGATGATGTGCCTGCCCCACTGCCGGCCCTCTCCCCCGATGAGCCACCGCCCGACGATGACGAGGACGAGGCAGCCGAC
Organism: Brevibacterium sp. NPDC056726; assembly: GCF_042790515.1. Lineage (NCBI taxonomy): Bacteria > Bacillati > Actinomycetota > Actinomycetes > Micrococcales > Brevibacteriaceae > Brevibacterium > Brevibacterium sp. NPDC056726. The sequence continues at coordinate 474,186 of NZ_JBHTYZ010000004.1, forward strand.
CGCGACGAGGAGGAGATGCAGCCGGATGTCCATGCCCGCCGCCGCGGCCGCTGTGGCCAGGGCACCGCTGAGCAGACCGCCGAGGCTCCACAGCGCATGCATCGAGGAGAGGATGATCCGCGACCGGTTCTCCTGGACGCCGATACCGACGACGTTCTGTGCGACATCGACGATGGCGTCGCAGACTCCGACGAGGAAGAGGCAGCCGGCCATCATCCAGCCGCTCGTCGACCATCCGGTGAGCGCGACGAACGCGACGAGGAGGACGGTGCCGCCGACGACGACCGCGTTCGCGCCGAAGCGGCCGATGAGCCGGGCCGGCAGGATGGAGGAGGCGATGGCCCCGACGGCGAAGGAGGCGACGACGAGCCCGAACTCCCACGCGCTCAGACCCAGCCGGGTGATGAGGAGCGGGTACCACGGCAGGAGGGCGGCGAACGCGGCGCCGTTGGACGAGAAGTAGATTCCCGCTCCCGCAACGCCCGCGAATCCCGGCGTGCTCCGCTGTCCCATCGTCTCTCCCTCCCGTGCTCTCCGGACTGCTGCGCCTCGGCCTGCTGTGCCTCGGCACGCTGTCCTCCGGGACCTCGGCGGTGCCGGGCGAGTCGCTGCGGTCCGTCACCGGCCGGCACAATGGTCCCCACCCTATCGATCCTGTCCGCCCGCGATCGCGAGCCACGCGTGCGGCCAGGTCGGCGGACACGGCAGCGCGGCAGTCGCCCGTGCCCGCCGACCTGGCGTACCCTGGGTGACGCACAGCACCCGGGATGATCGGTTCCGGGCGACCGAATCACCCAAGGAGACCTCCCGTGTCCACGTCTCAGAACCCAGCCGACAACCGGCTGCACGGAATGGAGCGGGTGTCCTCCCGCATCATCGGCATCTCGATCGCCGCCGCCCTCGGCGGGTTCCTCTTCGGTTTCGACACGGCGGTCATCAACGGCGCCGTCGACGCCCTGGCCACCGACTTCGGTCTCGACGCGTTCCTCAAGGGCTTCGCCGTCTCCTCGGCGCTCATCGCCTGCGCCGTCGGTGCATGGTTTGCGGGATCGCTCGCCAACCGCTTCGGTCGCCTTCCCGTCATGGTCGTCGCCGCGATCCTCTTCTTCATCTCCGCGATCGGCTCGGGACTCGCCTTCGGCGTCACCGACCTCATCATCTGGCGCATGGTCGGCGGCCTCGGCGTCGGCGCGGCCTCCGTCATCGCTCCCGCCTACATCGCCGAGGTCTCCCCCGCCCGTGTGCGCGGACGCCTCGGATCCCTCCAGCAGCTCGCGATCGTCTCCGGCATCTTCGCCGCACTGCTGTCCAATGCGCTGCTCGCCACGGTCTCCGGTGGCGCCTCGGCCCCGTTCTGGTTCGGCATCGACACGTGGCGGTGGATGTTCATGGTCGAGGCGATCCCGGCCCTCATCTACGGTCTCTCCGCCCTCGGACTGCCGGAGTCCCCGCGCTTCCTCGTCGCCCGTGGCCGCGAGGAGGAGGCGGCGAAGGTGCTCCGCGACTTCACCGGCGTCGTCGACACCGACGCCCTCATCGACCGCATCCGCCAATCGCTCAAGCGCGAGGAGCGCGAGTCGTTCCGCGACCTCATCGGCAAGCGGTTCGGCCTCAAGCCGATCGTGTGGATCGGCATCCTGCTGTCGGTCTTCCAGCAGTTCGTCGGCATCAACGTCATCTTCTACTACTCGACGACCCTGTGGAGGTCCGTCGGCTTCGACGAGTCGAGCGCCCTGCTCACCTCCGTCATCACCTCGGTGACGAACATCGTCGTGACGATCGTCGCGATCCTCCTCGTCGACAGGGTCGGGCGCCGCAAGATGCTCCTCGCCGGCTCCCTGCTCATGGGCGTCTCACTGGCGATGATGGCGATCGCGTTCTCCTTCGCCGAACTCGTCACCGCCGCCGACGGCACGACGAGCGCCGAGCTCGGTGCCCCCTGGTCGGTCATCGCCCTCATCTCCGCGAACGTCTTCGTCGTCGGCTTCGGTGCGACGTGGGGTCCGCTGACCTGGGTCCTCCTCGGCGAGATGTTCCCCAACCGGATCCGCGCCGCCGCCCTCGCCGTCGCCGCGGCAGCGCAGTGGGTCGCGAACTTCGCGATCTCGACGACGTTCCCGATCTTCGCCGACATCAGCCTCACCTTCGCGTACGGCTTCTACGCGTTCTTCGCCGTCCTCTCCTTCTTCTTCGTGTGGTGGAAGGTTCCGGAGACGAAGGGCATCGAACTCGAGGACATGAGCGAGGACGTCTCCCCCACCCACAAGCCCTGACCCGACCGCTCTCACCTCTCGCCGTAGGCGGTCGGTGGTCACCCGCGCCGAGGCGGTCGGAGCGTCACCTGCACCGAGGCGGTCAGGCGTTGTCGTCGGAGGCGCGGGACGACCGTGCCTGCCCGGCGCGCGCCTCACCGGAGCTGCCGGAGTCACTGAAGTCGCCGACGTCACCGGCGCCGGCGGCACCGGCATCAGCATCGCCGACGTCACCAGTGTCGGCGTCGGCACCGTCGGCGTCCGCGGCATCACCGGAGTCGGCCGCGTCAGGGTCGCTGGCATAGTCCATCTGAGCAGGGTCGTCCTTGCGCTTGAGGCCGATGATGAGACCGGCGACCGCGAGCGCGAAGCACGCGACGAGTCCGACCGTCAGGCCGGGGGCGAGCGCGTAGGCCTTCGCCAGCGCCTGGAAGCCGAGGAAGCCGACGGTCGAGTAGACGAGCGCCCACGCCGAGCCGCCGATGATGAGCGCCGGAATGTATCGGCGCGCGCTCATCCCCGAGGTGCCCGCAGCGAGGTTGAGGACCGTCTGGAGCCCGACCGTGAGGAAGCTCAGCGCGATGACGGGAGAGCCGTAGCGGTTGATCATCGCCTCCGCCTTGCGGTACTTGCGTCCCGACATGAGCCGGTCGACGCGGTCAATGCGGCGGATGCCGTTGCGGGCGAGACGCCCGAGCAGGTAGGTGCCCCCGGCGCGCGCGAGGATGATGCCGAAGAGGATGAGCCACGTGACGGCGACGGGGAACGACCAGTCGAGGGGGTTCATCGGCGCTGCGCCTCACCGTTCCGGGTGCTCTTCGTGCTCACCCTTCGAGTCTACGGCATCCCAGGTTAGTCCGCCCTAACCTGGGATGCGGCGAGACGAGGAATCTCAGCCGCACCCGCTCACACGCGCACGCCGCCGAGCCACACCTGGCTGACCCGGTCCTCGATGCCGCGGACGTCGTCGGTGCTGAGGTCCCCGTCGATGAGGACGAGGTCGGCGAGGAGGTCGGGAGCGATGCGCCCGCGGTCCTCGTGGCCGAGGAGGTCGGCGGCCACCGAGGTGCCGGCGGCGAGCGCCTCGGCCCCGGAGAGCCCGGCCCCGGCGAGCAGGCTGATCTCCTCGAGGTTCTCCCCGTGCGGGCCGACTCCGGCGTCGGTGCCCATCGCGATCCGCACCCCCGCCTCGTGGGCGCGCACGATCGAATCGTGGTGGGCGTCGATGACGGTCTTCGCCTTGTCGATGACCGACTGCGGCATGTTCGCCCCCGCCTCGGCGGCCTTGATGACGGCCCGCGGCGCCTGCAGGGTGGGGACGAGGAACGTGCCGTGCTCGAGCATGAGGTCGATCGCCTCGTCGTCGAGGTAGATGCCGTGCTCGATCGAGCGGACACCGGCGCGCACCGCGGCCTTGATGCCCGGTGCGCCCTGCGCATGGGACATGACGTGCGCTCCCTGGGCGGCCGCCTCGGCGACGATCATCGCGATCTCAGCGTCGGAGAACTGGGAGTGGCGCGGATCGTCCCGCGGGGAGAGGACCCCGCCGGTCGAGCAGATCTTGATGTGGTCGGCCCCGGCCCGGAGCAGCTCACGAGCCTTCCTCTGCACCCCCTCGACACCGTCGGCGACGCCCGAGGGGCGACCGGGGTGGGCGGCGAGGAACGGGGACTCGGCGCCGGAGACGAGGTGGTTGTCCCCGTGCCCGCCGGTCTGGGACATGATGTTGACCGCGATCGTCAGCCGCGGCCCGGGCACGACCCCGGTCTCGACGGCCGTCTTCGTCCCGAGGTCGGTGCCCCCGGCGTCGCGGACCGTCGTCACCCCGCCGGCGAGCGTGTCGGCCATGTGCCGCACGGAGTTGTAGAACTGGAGGGAGAACGGGTCGTGGAATGCCGAGACATTCGCCGCGCCCGCGCTCATGAGATGGACGTGGCAGTCGATGATGCCGGGCACGAGCGTGCGGTCGGTGGCGTCGACGAACTCGTCGCCGGCGTTGTGGGACCCCTGCCCCTCCTCGGTGATCGCGGTGATCCGATCGCCGTCGACGACGACATCGCGCCGTCCGGGGACGAACCGGGTGCCGTCGAAGACCTTCGCGTTCGTGAAAACCGTGACCATGGGCGCTCTCCTCAGCATCGTGGATGGGTGTCGCAGCGGGACCGGCCGACCGATCCCCGTGATCCTTCACATCTATCACGTCACCGTGTGCCACGTCATACCGGCGTTCACGTGCCCGACACCTTCTCCGGCTAAGATCATCAGCGAATACTCAGTCGGCGCTCACGGCGTCGACCTGGCAGCTCGATCCGGAAGTACTGTGACAGAACACGCCGCGCAATTCCCTGCCCAGCCCCGCCCCCGCGAGGATCGCACCCTCATCGATGTGCTCCTGGAGACCGCGGGCGCCCACGGCGACCAGCCCGCGATCGACGACGGCAGGACCGTGCTCAGCTACTCCGAGCTCATCACCGACATTCGCGACCTCGCCCTCAGCCTCGCCGAGGCGGGCATCGGTCCCGGTGACAAGGTCGGGGTGCGCGTGCCGTCGGGCTCCGTCGATCTCTACGTCGCGATCCTCGCGACGATGATGCTCGGTGCCGCCTACGTCCCCGTCGACGTCGACGATCCCGATGAGCGGGCCCGCACCGTGTTCGCCGAGGCGGCCGTGACCGGAGTGATCACCGAGGGCCGGGCGATCGAGGCCCGCACCGCGCGGGGGCCGCTCGAGCGCTCCGAGATGCGCGGGCCGACCCCCGACGACGACTGCTGGGTGATCTTCACCTCCGGGTCGACAGGCACCCCGAAGGGCGTGGCCGTCTCCCACCGCTCGGCTGCCGCGTTCGTCGACGCCGAGGCGGCCCTCTTCCTCACCGAGGAGCCGCTCGGTCCCGGCGACCGCGTGCTCGCCGGCCTCTCCGTCGCCTTCGATGCCAGCTGTGAGGAGATGTGGCTGGCGTGGCGGCACGGCGCCTGCCTCGTCCCCGCCCCGCGCGCGCTCGTCAAGTCCGGCATGGACCTCGGGCCGTGGCTGTCCTCGCGCGGCATCACCGTCGTCTCGACGGTGCCCACCTTGGCCGCCCTGTGGCCGGCCGAAAGCCTCGACGCCGTGCGCCTCCTCATCTTCGGCGGCGAGGCCTGTCCCCCCGAACTCGCCCGCCGCCTCAGCGACGAGGGCCGCGAGGTGTGGAACACGTACGGCCCCACCGAGGCGACCGTCGTCGCCTGCGCCGCCCTCCTCGACGGGACCGAGCCGATCCGCATCGGCCTGCCGCTCGACGGCTGGTCGCTCGCCGTCGTCGACGCCGCCGGCACCCCCGTGGCCGAGGGTGAGACCGGCGAGCTCATCATCGGCGGCGTCGGCCTGGCCCGCTACCTCGATCCGGCCAAGGACGCGGAGAAGTACGCGCCCATGCCGAGCCTCGGCTGGGAGCGGGCCTACCGGTCCGGCGACCTCGTCGTCAACGATCCCGCCGGCCTCATCTTCGTCGGCCGCGCCGACGAGCAGATCAAACTCGGCGGTCGCCGCATCGAACTCGGTGAGATCGACGCCGCCCTCCAGGCGCTGGCCGGCGTCGAGGGCGCGGCGGCCGCGGTGAAGACGACCCCGGCCGGCACGGACATCCTCGTCGGCTACCTCGCGAGCGCCGCCCCCGACGCGCAGGATCGGATCCCGGCATGGGAGGAGGCTCTGCGCGTCGAACTGCCGGCCGCTCTCGTCCCCCGCCTCGCCCTCATCGACGAGCTGCCGACGAAGACCTCGGGCAAGGTCGACCGCGCCGCCCTGCCGTGGCCGATGGGCGGGGAAGCGGAGACCGCGGACAGCACCGAGGTGTTCGACCCCGCCACCGAATGGATCGCCGACCAGTGGACGGCGGTCCTCGGGTCCCGCCCGGGTGCGGACACGGACTTCTTCACCGTCGGCGGCGGCAGCCTCGCCGCCGCCCAGCTCGTCTCCCGGCTGCGCGGCCAGCACCCGAGCGTCACCGTCGGCGACATCTACGCCCACCCGCGCTTCGGTGCGCTGGCCACCCTCTGCCTCGGCGATGACGGGGCCGCCGCCCCCGGACCGATCCGGGAGATCGGGCGGACGTCGAAGGGCATGCAGGCATTCCAGACGCTGCTCGCGATCCCCGTCCACATCCTCGGCGGGGTGCGGTGGGTCGTCATCGCCATGGTCCTCGCCAACCTCGCGAACCTCCTCGGGGCCGACGTGCCGCTGACGCCGTGGCCGGTCGTCATCACGCTCTTCCTCGTCTTCGTCACCGCGTGGGGGCGGATGCTCATCTCCGCCGGTGCCGCCAGGCTGCTCCTCGCCGGGCTGAAACCGGGCGTCTATCCGCGGTCGGGCTGGGTGCACAAGCGGCTGTGGCTCGCCGAGCACATCGCCGACCTCGCCGCGGCCGTCTCCGTCGCCAGCGCCCCCTGGGTGGGGTGGTATGCGAAGCTGCTCGGCAACCGCATCGGACCCGACGCCGACCTCCACTCCGCCCCGCCGGTCACCGGGTTCCTCACCCTCGAAGGGGGTGCGGCGATCGAACCCGAGGTCGACCTCAAGGGCTGGTGGGTCGACGGTGACCTCCTGCGCATCGGCACGATCGTCGTCGGGGAGAATGCAACTGTCGGTGCTCGGTCGACGCTCATGCCCGGCACGCAGATCGGCGCCGGGGCGCTCGTCGAGGCTGGGTCCGCGGTGACGGGCAAGGTGCGCCGCAACCAGATCTACTCGGGCTCCCCGGCCGTGCGCATCGGCAAGGCGAAGAAGACGTGGCCTGCCCCGCCGCAGCGCCGTCGCCTGCCGTTCCTCTTCTACGCCGCCGGCTCCCAGTTCAACGCCGCCCTGCCCTACCTCGCCGCGGTGCCCGGGCTCCTTCTCATGGTCGCCGTCTCCGGGATCGCCGTCGTCGAGAACCCGTGGCTCGTCCTCGCGTGGTCACCGCTGCTGGCGTGCGTGTGGTTCGTCTGCACCGCCCTGTTCATCCTCATCTCCGTGCGCGTGCTCGCCATCGGCATGGAGGAGGGCGAGTTCCCCGTCCGGTCGGCCCGCGGCTACCGGGTGTGGGCGACCGAGCGGCTCCTCGACCTCGCCCGCGATCTCCTCTTCCCCCTCTACGCCTCGATGCTCACCCCGTGGTGGCTGCGGGCGCTCGGGGCCAAGGTCGGTCCCGGCACGGAGATCTCCACCGTCGTCTTCGTTCCGAAGATGACGACGATCGCCGCCGGCGCGTTCCTCGCCGATGACACGATGGTCGCGAGCTACGAACTCGGCCACGGGTGGATGCGCGCGGGCCGGGCGAAGGTCGGCAAGCGGGCGTTCCTCGGCAACTCGGGCATCGCCTCACCGGGCAGGCGGGTGCCGAAGAATGCGCTCGTCGCCGTGCTCTCGGCGGCCCCGGCGAAGGCGAAGAAGGGCTCCTCGTGGCTCGGGTCTCCCCCGGTGCAGCTGCGCCGGGCCGCCGTCGACGCCGACGAGTCGCTCACCTACGCCCCGAAGCTCGGCGTGAAGATCGCCCGCGGCATCTTCGAGACGCTGCGGATCACCTCGGTGATGGTCGGCGGCGCGCTCGTCGCCGCGGTCATCCTCACGATCATCGCCCTCCTCGGCGTCCCCGGCGGACCGGCCTCCCCGGCCGGCGGCTTCCTCGCCTCCGTCGGGCTCGCCCTGCTCACGTCCGGGGTCGTCATGATGGTCGCCGGCGCCGTCGCCGCGGGCCTGGCGGTCATCGCGAAATGGGTCTTCGTCGGCCGCATCAGCCCCGGGGACCACCCGCTGTGGTCGTCGTTCATCTGGCGCGGAGAGGTCGCCGACTGCTTCGTCGAACTCGTCGCCGCCCCCTGGTTCACCCGCAACGCCGTGGGCACCCCGGCGATCGTGTGGTACCTGCGCGCGATGGGGGCGTGGATCGGGCACGGCGTGTGGTGCGAGTCCTACTGGCTGCCCGAGGCCGACCTCGTGCGCCTCGACGACAATTCGACGGTCAACCGCGGCTGCGTCGTCCAGACCCACCTCTTCCACGACCGGGTGATGAGCCTCGACGAGGTCACCCTCGAGGCCGGGGCGACGCTCGGACCCAACAGCGTCATCCTGCCCGCGGCGACCCTCGGGGAGAACGCGACGGTGGGGGCGACCTCGCTCGTCATGCGCGGCGAGTTCGTGCCGCCCCATGCGTACTTCAGCGGCAATCCTGTCATACCCTGGGTGGATGCACCTGAACTCCCTGAGCGCGCCCCGGTCGAGCACCCCGTCGATGCTTGATCCCTATACGCCGGGCGTCGGCAGTGCGGATCTGCTCATCGACCACTACGACATCGACCTCGACTACCGGATCGGGCCCAACCGGCTGGCCGGGAAGGCGCGGCTGACCGGCCGGGTGCTCACGGAGACGTCGACGATCGTCCTCGACCTCACGGGGATGCGTGTGACGAAGGCGAGCGTCAACGGCCGCAAGGTCCGCTACTCGCTGCGCGGGAAGAAGCTGCGGCTGAGCACCGAGGCGCTGGGGAAGAACCAGCCGGTGCGCATCGACATCGCCTACGAGGGCAACCCGCAGCCGGCGATCGGCACGTGGGGCGACATCGGCTGGGAGGAGCTCGAGGACGGCGTCCTCGTCGCCGGTCAGCCCGTCGGCGCCTCGACGTGGTTCCCCTGCAACGACCATCCCTCGAACAAGGCGAAGTTCCGGATCAGGGTGCTCACGGAGTCCGAGTACACCGTCGTGTCCAACGGCGACCTCGTCGAGAAGGTCCGCAAGGCCGGGCGCACGGCGTGGACGTTCCAGTCGACGACGCCGCTGGCGACCTACCTGGCGACCGTGCAGATCGGCCGGTACCGCAGCGCCGAGCTGCCCGCCCCGCCAGGGGTCGCCCCGAGTCCCGTTCCGCTGACGGTCTTCGCCGGTGAGGCCTGGCACACCGCCGTCGCGCGCCTGCCCGTCCAGCACGCGATGATGACCCTCTTCGTCGATCGCTTCGGGCCCTACCCGTTCGACCGCTACGACGTCGTCGTGACGAACGAGGAGCTCGAGATCCCGCTCGAGTCGCAGCCGCTGTCCGTGCTCGGGCCCAATCACCTCGGCCCCGAATGGGAGGCCGAACGGCTCGTCGCCCACGAGATGGCCCACCAGTGGTTCGGCAATTCGCTCACCCCCGGCAGCTGGTCCGACATCTGGCTCAACGAGGGCTTCGCGTGCTACGCCGAGTGGCTGTGGTCGGAGGAGACGGGGCTGATGAGCGCCGACGAGTGGGCCCGGACGTGGCATCGGGCGCTCAGCGCTTCCCCGCAGGACATCGTCCTCGCCGATCCCGGCGGCCCCGACATGTTCGACGATCGCGTCTACAAGCGCGGGGCGCTCACCCTCCACGCCCTGCGGCTGACCCTCGGCGACGACGTGTTCTTCGCGTGCGTGCGCGAATGGACGACGCGGCACCGGCACGGCAACGTCACGACGCGGGACTTCATCGACAGCGTCTCGCGCACCTCCGGTCGTGACATCGCCGAGGTGGTCCGTCCCTGGCTGACCGAGACCGCGCTGCCCCCGCTGCCGCTACCCCAGCTGCCGCACGAGCAGGTCTGAGTCGCCGCTGCGGCCGACGGGTTCGAATCCGCGGCCGCGGTAGAGGTGGGCGGCCCCGTTGCCGTCCTCGACGGCGAGGCTGACCGCGCGGACCCCGGAGAGCCGGGCGAGCGTGAGGAGGACGTCGAGGAGGGCCCCGCCGATCCCCTGCCCCTGGTAGGCGGGGAGCACGGCGATCGCGAGCTCCGGGATGTCGGCGGAGACCCACCCGTAGCCGGCGAAGGGGGCGGGCGCCTCGTCACCGGCCTCGGCGACGAAGTCAGCCTCCCCGGATTCGTCCTCGACCACCTCGGCGACGATCTCCCCGTCAGCGGACTCCTCGTCGACGACGGTCGAGGCGATGACGGTGGAGTGCGGTTCGAGCCCGGCGATGAACGTCGCGTCAGCGGGTTCCTCCTCGTCGCCGGTGATCGCGGCGGGGTCGGCATAGCGCAGCCACGCGAGGCCGACGATCTCCTCCCCGGCTTCGTCGTAGCAGGCCACGGCGAGGTCGCCTCGGCGCCCCCAGTCCGCGAAGTACGCCCGCGCATCGGGCCGGTCGACGAGGTCGGCGCGGGGAATCGTCGGCTTGTCCATCGACCAGTTGAAGGCGAGGTCGACGAAGGGGACGAACACCTCGTCGGGGGTGTCGGCCGGCAGGGGCCGGATGCGGGTGGCCAGATCGTGCTCGCTCATGTCAGTCCCTTCTCTACCGCGGTGCGGATCCAGGTGTGGTTGCGCACGCGCCAGCCCAGGGTGAGTGCGCGCAGGCCGATGAAGCCGAGGCAGAAGGTCGCCCACAGTCCCAGCGCACCGGGCCACAGCGCGGTGACGGGGATGAGGAGGAGGGCGTAGCCGATGACGGCGAGGAGCTGGGCCAGGGCGAGGTAGCGGGCGTCCTCGGCGCCCATGAGGACCCCGTCGAGGACGAAGACGTACCCGGCGATCGGCATGCCGAGGGCGAGGATCGGCAGGAGCCCGGTCAGCGTCGCGATGACGGCGGGGTCGGAGGAGAAGACGCGCGGGATGAGGCCGGAGCCGGCGAAGAGGACGAGCCCGACGATGATCCCGAAGACGATGCCCCAGAGGATGAGGCGGCGGTTGATCGCGGCGACGGCGTCGACGTTCCGCGCTCCGAGTTGGAGGCCGATGAGGGCCTGCCCGGCGATCGCGAGGGAGTCGAGGGCGAGCGCGAGGGCGAAGAAGAGGCTCTGGGCGACCTGGATCGCCGCGAGCTCCGTCGTACCGGCCGCGGTGGCGAGGACGACGAGGACGATGAGGGAGGCGCGCAGGCTCGCGTTGCGCACGAGCAGCCAGCCGGAGGTCTTCGCCGAGGAGAGGACGCCTGCCCAGTGGGGGCGGAAGCTCGCGTGGAAGCGGCGGGCCGCGCGCAGGCTGATGAGGAGGTAGACGGCGCACATGCCCGCCTGTGCGACGACGGTGCCGAGCGCAGAGCCGGCGACGCCGAGGCCGAGGCCGTAGATGAAGAGGGCGTTGAGGCCGATGTTCGCAATGCAGCCGACGGCGGCGACGACGAGTGGGGTGCGGGTGTCCTGGAGTCCGCGCAGCAGCCCGGTCGCGGCGATGACGACGAGCATGAACGGCAGCCCCCACCACGAGATCGCCAGATACGTCTGCGCTCCGGCCGCGACCGCGGCTCCCGGTCCGAACGCGGCGATCGCGGTCGACAGCAGCGGCAGTCCGGCGACGAGGAGGAGCACCGAGGTGACGAGGGCGAGCCAGATGCCGTCGAAGCCGGCGCCGACGGCACCGCGGGTGTCGCCGGCGCCCATCCGCTTGGCGACCCGCGGAGTCGTCGCATAGGCGAGGAAGATCATCAGTCCGAGCACGGTCTGGAGGATCGTCGAGGCGATCGCGAGCGACCCGAGGGCATCGGCGCCGAGGTGGCCGACCATGGCCGTGTCGGTGAGCAGGAAGATCGGTTCGGCGATGAGCGCGCCGAGAGCCGGCAGCGCCAGCCGAAGTATGTCCCTGTCGATCGCTGCCACGCCTGCGAGTCTATCCAATCGCAGGCGCGGCGGCGATGAACGGGGCGGCCTCAGACGACTTCGAAGAGACCGGCGGCGCCCTGCCCGCCGCCGATGCACATCGTCACGACGACGTACTTGACGCCGCGGCGCTTGCCTTCGATGAGGGCATGGCCGACGAGGCGGGCCCCGGTCATCCCGTAGGGGTGGCCGACGGAGATGCCGCCGCCGTCGACGTTGTAGCGCTCCGGGTCGATGCCGAGCCTGTCCCGGCAGTAGAGGGCCTGGACGGCGAAGGCCTCGTTGAGCTCCCAGAGGCCGATGTCGTCGATCGTCAGACCGTGACGCTCGAGGAGCTTCGGCACGGCGAAGACGGGACCGATGCCCATCTCGTCCGGGGCCACCCCGGCCACGGCCATGCCCCGGTAGATGCCGAGCGGGCTGAGTCCGCGCCGGGACGCCTCGGTGTCGGACATGAGGACGGCCGCCGAGGCGCCGTCGGAGAGCTGGGAGGCGTTGCCGGCGGTGACGCTCGGATGCTGCGAGGCAACTCCCGGATCGAGGACGGGCTTGAGTCCGGCGAGCCCTTCGAGGGTGGTCTCGGGGCGGTTGCCCTCGTCCTGGGTGAGCGTGACCTCCTCGGTCGAGGTCTCCCCCGTCGCCTTGTCGACGACGACCTTCGTCGTCGGCAGCGGCACGATCTCCGCGTCGAAGCGCCCGGCGGCCTGCGCAGCGGCGGTGCGCTTCTGCGATTCGAGGGAGTAGGCGTCCTGCTCCTCACGGCTGACCCCGTAGCGTTCGGCGACGATCTCCGCGGTCGCGAGCATCGGGTAGTAGATGCCGGGGACGTTCTCCTCGAGCCACGGATCCTTCGCCCGGAAGGTGTTCATGTGCTCGTTCTGGACGAGCGAGATCGATTCGACGCCGCCGCCGACGGCGATCGACTGCCCGTCGACGATGATCTGCTTGGCCGCGGTCGCGATCGCCATGAGCCCGGAGGCGCACTGGCGGTCGACGGACATCCCGGCCACGGTGACGGGCAGGCCCGCGCGCAGGGCGGCCTGGCGTCCGATGTTCGTGCTCTGGCTGCCCTGCTGGAGGGCCGAGCCCATGATGACGTCGTCGACCTCCGCGCCGTCGACGCCGGCGCGCTCGACGGCGTGGGCGATCGCGTGGCCGGCGAGCTCCTGGGCCTGCGTGTCGTTGAAGGCGCCGCGGTAGGCGCGTCCGATCGGGGTTCTGGCGGTGGAGACGATGACGGCGTCGACCATGACTGTCCTGCTTCCCTCGTGGCGATGGATGGTGGGGTGGTGCGGTTGCTGTGCGAGTGCTCTGACTGCCGGGCGGTGGCGGGTGCCCGCTCAGTTCCGGGGGCCGCCGGCGACGTAGATGACCTGGCCCGAGACGAATCCCGCACCCTCGGAGACGAGGAACGACGCGGTGTTCGCGATGTCGTCGGGGGTGCCGGCGCGGCCGACGGGGATCTGGCTGATCGCCGCCTTCTTGAAGTCGGCGAAGTCGACGCCCACCCGCTCTGCCGTGGCCTTCGTCATGTCGGTCTCGATGAAGCCGGGCGCGATCGCGTTGGCGGTGACGCCGAACTTCCCGAGCTCGATCGCCCACGTCTTCGTCATGCCCTGGATGCCGGCCTTCGCCGCGGAGTAGTTCGTCTGGCCGCGGTTGCCGAGCGCCGAGGTCGACGACATCGACACGATCCGCCCGAACTTCTCGGCGACCATGTGCTCCTGAACCGCCTTGGCCATGAGGAACGCCCCGCCGAGGTGGACGGAGAGCACCTTCTGAAACTCCTCGTAGCTCATCTTGAACAGGAGGTTGTCGCGGAGGATGCCGGCGTTGTTGATGAGCACGGTGGGTGCGCCGAGGCGGTCGGCCACCTCGGCGACGGCGGAGTTCACGGACGCTTCGTCCGAGACGTCGGCGGCGAGTCCGATCGCCTCGCCCCCGGCTGCGGTGATCGCGTCGACGGTCTCGTCGGTCGGCCCCATGTCGAGGACGGCGACCTTGAGTCCGTCGGCGCTGAGCTTCTTCGCGATCGCGGCGCCGATGCCGCGTCCGCCGCCGGTGACGATTGCTGTGCGTGCCATGGATGACTCCTTCAGTGACGGAACATGGGACGGTCAGTGGCGCAGCGTGAGGCGATCGTGCGCTGTGATGCACACCTCACTGCCGCTTCCTCCCACTCTAGACCATCACTGAACGAATGATTGCTCACCGGTGGACCACCTCGGCGCATACAGGGTCGTGGAGGACGTCGACGCGAGCCCACCGCTCACCTGTCCCACCGACGCCCTGGACCGGCAATTACGCCGCCACCCGACAGCCGACAGCCGCCACGCCATCGACGCCCCGAACCGACAAATACGCCGTCACCCGACGGCCGCCACGCCATCGACGCCCCGAACCGGCAAATACGCGCTGAGCAGAGGGCGTATTTGTCGGTTCACCGCGTCGAAGCCCAGTACTGGCCCGCACCTCGCACCGAGGCGGCCGGACCGACGCACCGAACCGCCACCAACTCCCCGACCCGGCAATTACGCCGTCACCCGACAGCAGCCACGCCATCGACGCCCTCGACCGACAAATACGCCGTTAGCAGAGGGCGTATTTGTCGGTTGACCGCGTCGAAGCTCAGTGCCACGGCGACGCCACCGCCACCAGCTCCGGCCGAACGCGCCTATTCGTCGAGGAAGCGGGAGACGTCGCCGGCGCCGACGCGGGCGACCTCGGGGTGCTTGCCGGTGAAGTCGATGACCGAGGTGGGCACGACACCGGGGGTGCCGGAGTCGATGACGACGTCGACCTCGTGGCCGATCTGGTCCATGACGTCGGCGGCCTCGGTGAGCGGATCCTCGTCACCGGGCAGGAGCAGGGTCGAGGAGAGGATCGGCTCGCCCATCGCCTCGACGAGCGCGAGTGCCGTCGTGTTCTGCGGGATCCGCGCGCCCACCGAGTGCTTCTTCGGGTGCATCATCCGCCGCGGCACCTCTTTCGTCGCCTTCATGATGAACGTGTACGGGCCCGGCGTCATCGACTTGATCGCCCGGAAGTCCGAGTTGTCGACGATGACGAACTGCCCGAGCTGCGCGAAGTCATGGCACATGAGCGTGAAGTGGTGCTTGGAGTTCAGCTGCCGGATGCGGGTGATCCGCTCGATGCCGTCCTTGTTCTCCAGGGCGCACCCGAGCGCGTAGCACGAGTCCGTCGGATAGGCGATGAGTCCGCCGTCGCGCAGAACCTGCGCGGCGCGCTCGATGAGTCGGGGCTGCGGGTTGTCAGGATGGATCTCAAGAAGTGTCGCCATGCTTCATGGTAACCATGGCCGGCCGCCCGTGTGAACGGCGCGGTCGACGATGAGATGCCCATCCGCCGAGGTGACTGCCCGTATCCGCGGACGTGCAGTGCCCGTCCGGGTGCGAGTCCCGCCGAGGAGGCCGCCCATGTCCGCGACCGTGCAGTGCCCGCCCGGGAGCGACTCCCGCCGAGGCGGTCGCCCGTGTCCGCGGACGTTCACTGCCCGTCCGGGTGCGACGCGCGCCGAGGTGACTGCCCGTATCCGCGGGCGTGCAGTGCCCGCGGGCGTTCAGTGACCGGGCCGGGTCTTTCGCGACAGCAGCCGAGCGCCGGGATCCGTCGGCCGCAGCGTGTTCGGGGTCTTGCCTGCCTCCGGGGTCGCGCGCGGACCCATGACCGTGCCGGGGTGGGAGTCCTTCGCCGTGTGCGGATCGGAGGCCAGGAGGATGTTCACCCACTTCGCGCGCGGGTCCGCGTCGACGAGGAGGGCCTTGACGAGCAGGGTCGCCGGCAGGGCGAGCAGAGCACCGAGCCAGCCGAGCACCCACACCCAGAAGAGGAGGGAGAGGAACGACACGAGCGGGGTGACGCCGACGGATTCGCCCGTGAACTTCGGCTGGATGATCGCCTGGATGACGAAGTTGAGGACCGAGTACGCGGCGATGACCCAGAGCGCGGACTGCCACCCGCTGTCGACGAGGGCGAGCAGCGCCGGCGGGACGAGGCCGATGATGAACCCGATGTTGGGGATGTAGTTCGTGAGGAACGCGAGCACACCCCACACCCACACGAGCGGAACGTCGATGATCGCCAGTGCCACGACGTCGAGGATCGCGACGATGAGACCGAAGATCGTCGCCACCACCCAGTACCGGCGGACGCCGCTGGCGAAACCGCCGAGTGCGGCGGCCAGGGACGGCTTGGCGTCGGCGAGCATCGTCATCCGCTGACCGATGCCCATCGAATCCATCGCGACGAAGAACACGGCCATGACGACGGTCGTGAGCAGGCCGGCGACGACGGAGACGTTCGTCAGCAGCGGAGTGACCGCGTCGATGACCGACCGCGCGTTGAATCCCCGCAGCTGCTCTTCGAGGACGTTCGAGGTCACCCCGAGCTGCGACAGCAGCGACATGAGGCTGTGATAGGTCGTCGTGATCTCCGTGCTGTAGCTCGGGATGAGCATGACGAGTTCGGCGATCGACCAGGCCGTGAGCCCGAAGAACGCGACGATCATGCAGAGGACGAGGACGACGGAGATCACTGCGCCGATCGCCCCCGGAACCCGGTGCCGGGTGAGGAACTTCTGCAGCGGGTAGACGACGATGTAGAAGTTGAGCGCGAGGAAGACGGGCGCGACGATGTCCTGGAGTCCCCGGAAGAACGTCAGGGCGTACGCGATGCCCGCGATCGTCAGGGCGATGACAAGGGCTCTGGCCGGCGGGCGCGCATGCCATGGCTGCTGCTGACCTCGAGCCTGGGTGTCATCGCTCAACTACCGACCTCGTCTCTTCTCCCTGATGCGCATCGACAGCTCGATGGGGGTTCCCTCGAAGCCGAATGTCTCGCGCAGTCGCCTGATGATGAAACGACGATACCCCGGTTCAAGGAATCCTGTGGTGAAAAGCACGAATTTCGGCGGCCGGGACTGCGCCTGGGTGCCGAAGAGGATGCGCGGCTGCTTGCCGCCGCGGACCGGGTGGGGGTTCGCGGCGACGAGTTCGCCGAGGAACGCGTTGAGACGTCCGGTCGGGATCCGCTTGTCCCAGTTCTCCAGTGCCGTCTCCATCGCCGGAACGAGCTTCTCTGCGTGCCGTCCGGTCTTCGCGGAGATGTTGACCCGCGGCGCCCACGAGACATGGGCGAGGTCGCGTTCGATCTCGCGTTCGAGGTAGTAGCGGCGCTCCTCGTCGAGGAGGTCCCACTTGTTGAAGGCGAGGACGACGGCCCGACCCGCCTCGGCGGCGGTCGTGACGATGCGGACGTCCTGCTCGCTCAGCGGCTCCTGCGCCTCGAGGAGGACGACGGCCACCTCGGCGCGCTCGAGAGCCGTCTGCGTGCGCAGGGCCGCATAGAAGTCGGCCCCGCTGGCCTGGTGGGCCCGCCGGCGGATGCCCGCCGTGTCGACGAAGCGCCACTGCTTGCCGCCGAGCTCGATGAGCTCGTCGACGGGGTCGCGCGTCGTGCCCGCGACGTTGTCGACGAGCACGCGCTCGGAGCCGACGAGCTTGTTGAGCAGGGAGGATTTGCCGACGTTGGGGCGCCCGACGAGCGCGACCCGACGCGGACCGCCCTCCTCGACGCGCGTCTCGACGGCGGAGACCTCGGGGAGGGTGTCGATCGCCTCGTCGAGGAGGTCGGCGACACCGCGGCCGTGGAGGGCCGAGACCGACCACGGCTGTCCGAGGCCGAGACCCCAGAGTTCGGCGGCCATGAGCTCGCCGCGCTCGTCGTCGACCTTGTTCGCGGCGAGGATGACCGGTTTCTTCTTCTTCCGCAGCATCTTCACGACCATCTCGTCGGTGGCCGTCGGGCCGGTCGTGGCGTCGACGACGAGGACGACGGCGTCGGCCATGTCGACGGCGACCTCGGACTGGATGGCGATCCGCGAGGCCATGCCCTTCGAATCGGAGTCCCAGCCGCCGGTGTCGACGAGGGTGAAGTCCTTGCCGTTCCACTCCGCGCGGTAGCTCACCCGGTCGCGAGTGACCCCAGGGACGTCCTCGACGACGGCTTCGCGCCGGCCGAGGATGCGGTTGACGAGCGTCGACTTCCCGACGTTGGGCCGTCCGACGATCGCGAGGACGGGATCGGCGCCGCGCTCCTCCTCTTCCTCGATGTCGAAGCCGAGGGAGTCGAGCAGCGCCCGGTCGTCGTCTTCGAGCTCATAGCCCTCGAGCCCGGCCTCGAGCGCGGTCGCCCGCTGCTCGGCCTCCTCGTCGCTGATCTGCTCGAGACGCTCGGCCAGTGCCTCGTCGGGGGCCTCGTGGAATTCCTCTTCGGTCATCGTGCTTCCTTCACCAGGTCGAGCACGGTCGTGACGACCTGCTCGAAGTCGAGATCGCTCGTGTCGAGGGTGTGGACGCCGTCGGCGGCGGTGAGGAAGCTCGTCGTCGCCGAGTCCTTCGCGTCACGGCCGGTCACCTGGGACTGGGTCGCGGCGACCGCCTCGGCGTCGTCGCTGCCGTGGAGCTCCTTGGCCCGGCGGGAGACGCGGACGTCGTCGCGGGCGGTCATGAGGAGGCGGACCGCGGCGTCGGGCGCGACGACGGTCGTGATGTCACGGCCCTCGACGACGACGCCCGGGCTCGCGGCCGCGATGATGTCGCGCTGCCGTTCGATGAGCTCGCTGCGGGCGTCGGGGACGGCGGAGACTGTCTGGACGTTCTCAGAGACCTCGGGGCTGCGGATCTCCTCGGTGACGTCGATGCCGTCGACGGACACGGAGAAGTCGTCGGGGTCCGTGGAGATCTCGAGATCGGCGCCGCGGACCTGTTCGAGGACGTCGACGGGATCGGTGACTCCGCGGTTGAGCGCCAGCCACGCCATCGCCCGGTACATCGCACCGGTGTCGAGGTAGGCGTAGCCGAGCCGGCGGGCGACCTCCTTCGCGGTGCTCGACTTGCCGACTCCGCTGGGTCCGTCGATGGCGACGACGCTCATGTGGTTCCTTCCTTCTCGATGGCGGATTCGGGGATCCGCCATCCCAGTGACTGCAGTCCGTGTTCGAGTTCGTTCGCGTTCGCCGGCATCACCGAGACGTCGACGATGCCGAGCCGGCGCCCGGGCGCGTGGTCCATCCGGAAGTCCTCGACGTTGATGCCGAGGTCCCCGATGTCCTTGAACAGGGAGGCCAGCGTCCCCGGGGTGTCGGGGATGAGGACCGTGACGACAGCATATGCGGTCGGCGCCTGTCCGTGCTTGCCGGGGATCCGGTCGTGACCTTCGTTGCCGAAGGCGATCGTCCGCGCGATCACCCCGGTCGAGCCGGGACCGAGCGCGAGGGCATCGATGACGGCGTCGAGTTCGCCGCGCAGGGCGACGAGCACGGCCCGGACCTCCTCGGCGTTGCCGGAGAGGATCTGCGTCCACAGGCCCGGGTCGGAGGCGGCGATGCGGGTGACGTCGCGCAGTCCCTGACCGGCCAGGGCCACCTCGTCGAGCGGGGCGTGGCGCAGCTGGGAGGCGACGAGGGAGGACACGACCTGCGGGACGTGGGAGACCTTCGCGACCGCGGCATCGTGGATGCGGGGGTCGAGGTGGGTGACCGAGGCGCCGGTCGCCTCGGCCATCTCCTCGACGGCGGTCAGCCGGCTCTCCGGGGTGTCCTCATCGGAGCAGATGACCCACGGACGGGCGATGAAGAGGTCGGGCCGGGCCGCGATCGCCCCGGACTTCTCCCGCCCGGCCATCGGGTGGCAGCCGATGTAGCGGTCGAGGGCATCGCCGGTGACGAGCTCCCGGACGGTCTCGAGCAGGCGGGTCTTGATGCTCGCGACATCGGTGACGGTGGCGCTCGGGTACGCGGTCAGCGCCCCGGCGATGACGCCGGCGGCGACGTCGGGCGGAGTGGCGACGACGACGATGTCGGGATCGGGTGCCGTGCCGGGTGCGACCGGCTCACCGGCGCCGAGGTCGGAGGCGAGCTGCTGCGCGGTCGGGGACGTGTCCTCGAGCGTGACGCTGTACCCGCGCCCGCGCAGGGCAAGGCCGAGGCTCGCACCGAGCAGCCCGGTGCCGATGATGTGGATCCTCACAGGTCGACGGCTTCGAAGAGCTCCCCGACCTCGTCGGAGCGCAGCGGACGGATCTTCCCCTGCCGCTGTTCGGCGAGCGAGATCGGCCCGAACTTCGTGCGCACGAGCCGTTCGACGGGATTGCCGATCGCCGCGAGCAGGCGGCGGACGACGCGGTTGCGGCCCGAATGGAGGGTGAGTTCGACGACGGAGCGGCCCGGGGTGGAGTCGACGAGACGGAACTCGTCGACCTTGACGATGCCGTCGTCGAGTTCGATGCCGGCCTTGAGCCGGGCCGAGGCGTCCTTCGCGAGCTGCCCCTTGACCTGCGCGAGGTAGGTCTTGGGGATCTCGTAGCGGGGGTGGGCGAGCCGGTTCGACAGCTCTCCGTCGTTCGTCAGGAGGATGAGGCCCTCGGTGTCCGTGTCGAGGCGTCCGACGTGGAAGATCCGCTCGGCGCGGTTGCCGACGTAGTCGGCCAGGGACTTCCGCCCTTCGGGGTCCTTCATCGTCGAGACGACGCCTGCGGGCTTGTTGAGGGCGAGGTAGATCTTCTGCGGGCTCGTCGAGATCCGCAGGGTGTCGACGTAGACGGACTGGGTGTCCGGGTCGATGCGGGTGCCGAGTTCGGTGACGACGCTGCCGTCGACCTCGACGCGACCGTCGAGGATGAGCTGCTCGCACGCGCGCCGGGACCCCAGCCCCGCCTCGGCGAGGACCTTCTGCAGCCGCACTCCCCCGCTGACATGGGCGTCCGAGGTCTCCCCGCCGCCCTTCGCGCCGGTGCTGGCGCGCTGCTTGCGGCTCGGTCGGTTGCTGCGCCCGCCGGGCGCCCTGGGATCGCGGTAGGGACTCATGGGGTCCATTGTCTCAAATCAAACGTCGTCTGGTGACATCTCGTCGCCGACTGTGGCGAGGACCTCGGTCTCGTCGGCGCCGAGTTCCTCGAGGTCGGAGTCCTCGGGCAGGAACGGGGCGATGTCGGGGAGGTCGTCGAGGCTCTGCATGCCGAGCGCGTCGAGGAACTGGTGGGTCGTCGTGTAGAGGAGCGCCGAGGTGGTCGCCTCCTTCCCGGCTTCGACGATGAGTCCGCGCAGCAGCAGGGTGCGGATGACACCGTCGACGCTGACCCCGCGGATCGCGGCGATCCGCGGCCGGGAGATCGGCTGCCGGTAGGCGATGACGGCGAGCGTCTCGAGGGCGGCCTGGGAGAGCTTCGCGCTCTGCCCGGCGGTGAGGAAGTCCTTGACGACGTCGTGGTAGTCCCCGCGGGAGAAGATGCGGAACCCGCCGGCCACGGCCCGGATCTCGAAGCCGCGCTGCCGGCGCTGCCCGTCGCCGTCGTAGTCGCTCGAGAGCTCCTCGATCGCCGTCATCACGGTGTCCTCGTCGATGCCGAGGGCCGCGGCGAGCTCCGCGGGCGAGACCGCTGAGTCGCTGACCATGAGGACGGCTTCGATGCCGCCGAGGATCTCGTCGTCGATCATTGCTCGTCCTCGCCTTCGTCGTCCGCCTCGTCCGCAGCGTCGTCCTCGTCATCGTCCGCCGAGGCGGGGCCCGGCTCGTCGCCCTCGTCGGCGCTCCATGTCCCCTCGGTGCGCAGGTCGACCCCGTCCTCGGGTGTGTCGGTGCGGGTGATGAGGAGCCGGCCGAGCGGTTCGTCCTGCTCGAAGTCGCAGAGGCCGACCTTGAAGAGCTCGAGGAGGGCGAGGAACCGCGCGACGACGACGAGGGTGTTCTCCGCGGTGTCGAGGAGCTCCTGGAAGTCGAGCTCGCCGGCGCGCAGCAGCCCGAGGATGTGTCCGCGCTGTTCGGAGACGCTGACGAGCGGCAGGTGGATGTGGTCGACGGCGACCGTCGGCGGCGTGTGGTCGCGCTGGAGGACGGTGGCGAAGAGTCCGGCGAGCTCACCGGGACCGATGCGGATCTCCAGCGGCGGCAGCACGTCCTGGAACTCCGCGTCGAGTCCGACGTCGCGGGGCACGCGGATGGCCCCGGCGGTCATCGCCTCGGCTAAGTGGGCGCTGACGGACTTGTACGCCCGGTACTGGAGGAGCCGGGCGAAGAGGAGGTCGCG
The DNA here is from genome assembly GCF_042790515.1 of Brevibacterium sp. NPDC056726. Classification (NCBI taxonomy): domain Bacteria; kingdom Bacillati; phylum Actinomycetota; class Actinomycetes; order Micrococcales; family Brevibacteriaceae; genus Brevibacterium; species Brevibacterium sp. NPDC056726. The sequence continues at coordinate 496,104 of NZ_JBHTYZ010000004.1, forward strand.
GGCCTCGAGGAGTTCGAGGTCGAGCTCCTCCTCTCCCTCCTCGTGCGGCAGCAGCCGCGCGGTCTTGAGGTCGAGCAGGGTGGCGGCGACGAGGAGGAACTGGGAGATCTCCGCAAGGTCGGCGGCCCCGTCGCGGTCCCCGCCGGAGCGCAGACTCGTCGTGTACGCGATGAACTCATCGGTCACCTCGGCGAGGGCGATCTCCGTGATGTCGAGACGGCGCTTCGAGATGAGACCGAGCAGCAGGTCGAAGGGACCGGAGAAGTTCTCCAGCTCCACCTGGAAGCCCGTGGGCGCGTCCTCGGCACCGGTTTCCCCGGGGAGGTGATCCCCGGGGACGGCGTCCGCGGTGACGGTCTCGCTCAGGGCGCGCCTCCGCGGGCGATGAGCTCGCGGGCGAGCCTGCGGTACGCCTCGGATCCGGGGTGCTTGGGGGCGAAGCTCGTGATCGGCTCGGCCGCGACGGAGGCGTCGGGGAACTTCACGGTGCGGTTGATGACGGTGTCGAAGACCTTGTCCTCGAACGCCTCGGAGACCCGGCTCATCACCTCTTTCGAGTGCAGGGTCCGCGAGTCGAACATCGTCGCGAGGATCCCGTCGACCTCGAGGGAGGGGTTGAGGCGGTCCTGGACCTTCTCGATCGTCTCGACGAGAAGGGCGACGCCGCGCAGGGCGAAGAACTCCGTCTCGAGCGGGATGATGACCCCGTGGGAGGCGGTGAGCGCGTTGACGGTGAGCAGGCCGAGCGAGGGCTGGCAGTCGATGAGGACGACGTCGTACTCGCCGGCGACCTTCGCAAGGACGCGGGAGAGGACCTGTTCGCGGGCGACCTCGCCGACGAGCTGGACTTCGGCAGCGGAGAGGTCGATGTTCGCGGGCAGGACGTCGATGTCGTCGAACTCGGTCTCGACGATGACGTCGTGCGGATCGAGTCGCGGGTTCATCAGCAGGTTGTAGATGCTGATGTCGAGGTCGTAGGGGTTGATGCCGAGTCCCACCGACAGGGCGCCCTGCGGGTCGAAGTCGACGAGGAGGACCTTGCGGCCGTACGCGGCCAGGGAGGCGCCCAGGTTGATCGACGACGTCGTCTTCCCGACACCGCCCTTCTGGTTGACCATGGCGATGATGCGTGCGGGCCCGTGCGAGTCCAGCGGGGCGGGTTCGGCGAAGTCGTCGACGCTCTTCGCTGTGGGGAGATCCAACGCCTGTTGCGGATTCATCACTCGGTCGGCCACCTTTCGTTGCGTGCTGTGCATAACCCTACCGCGCTCGGGGGTGCGAGGTGGCGTAGACCTCGCGCAATGTTTCCTCCGACACCTTCGTGTAGATCTGCGTCGTCGTCACCGAGGCGTGCCCGAGCAGCTCCTGGACGACGCGGATGTCCGCCCCGCCGTCGAGGAGGTGGGTGGCGAAGGAGTGGCGGAACGTGTGCGGGGAGACCTCGGTCTCCAAACCGGCGAGTTCCCCGGCGGCGACGACGATCTTCCATGCCGTCTGCCGCGACATCCGCGTACCGCGGGCGTTGAGGAAGAGGGCCCCGGCGGGCGCGCCGGAGGTCGCCTTCGCCGCCATCGTCGGGCGCACGCGGGTCACCCAGGCCCCGAGGGCGGCGGCGGCATGGGATCCGAACGGGACGATCCGCTCCTTCCCGCCCTTGCCGTAGAGGCGGATCAGCCCGGTCTCGAGGTCGAGGTCGTCGAGGTCGGCGCCGACGGCCTCGGAGATGCGGGCCCCGGTCGCGTAGAGGAGTTCGAGGAGGGCAGCGGCCCGCAGCTGCGCCGGCTCCTCCCCCGCCGTCGTCGCGAGCATCGCCTCGACCGCGGACACGGACAGGGCCTTCGGCAGCCGCAGACCCTCCCGCGGCGGACTGACCTCGGAGGCGGGATCGGCGTCGGTGAGCCCGTCGGCGTGGGCGAAGGCGTGGAAGCGGCGGACCGCGACGAGGGCGCGGGCCCGGGTCCGCGGGGCGAGACCCGAATCCTGGAGATGGAGCGCGAACTCCTCGATATGGGTGCGGGTCACCTCGCCGAGGCGGCCGATCCCCGCCGTCGCCAGCCACGTCCCGTACCGGCCGAGGTCACGGGCGTAGGCGTCGATCGAGTTGAGCGAGAGTCCGCGTTCGAAGCGCAGCGCGCCGAGGTAGCCGGCGAAGGCGCGCTCGAGCGCCGCGGGCAGTTCGGGAAGGAGTTCGGCACCGTGCCTGGCCATGCCGGCTCAGGACTCAGCCGAGGGCGGGGCGCCTGAGGCCGCCGCGTCCGACGGCGGGGCCGAGATCGACCCGGCCGGAGGTGCGTCGCGGCCGTCGACGAGGAGCCGGGGCGCGCCGATCGGACGCGTGTGCGCGTTCTCGCCTGCCGCCTCACGGCGAACGACGTCGGCGACCTGGAGGATCGCGAGCTGGGCCACGGAGTTCGTCAGGCGGCCGTCGGCGATCGCCGCGAGCGCCTCGTCGAGGTCGACCCAGCGGTAGACGAACCCGGCCTCCTCGTCGCTGCGCTCATGCCGGTCGGCGGTCGGCACCGGGGTGAGGTCGCGGGCGAGGTAGAGCCGCATCGTCTCGCTGCTGCCGCCCGGGGAGAGCACGGAGTCCGAGAGCACCCGCCAGGAGCCGGCGCGCAGGTCGGCCTCCTCGGCGAGCTCCCGCTGGGCGGCCGTGAGCGGGTCCTCGCCGGGAATGTCGAGGAGTCCAGCCGGGACCTCCCAGAGACGGGCCCGGACGGGATGGCGGTACTGCTGGACGAGGAGGATCTCGTTGTCCTCGTTCAGGCACGCCACGGCCACGGCACCCGTGTGCACCATGAGGTCGCGCACGAGTCCCGTGGCTTCGGGCAGGTCGAAGGTCTCGCGCCGGATCGACCACACGGCACCCTGGTACGCCTCGGTGGATGCGGTGATCTCCGGGGTGAACGGGATGTCGTGGAGGTCATTCACCGGCGCGGTCCCTCACCGGTTGGCCAGGGCGGCGGCGACGAGTCCGGCGAAGAGCGGATGCGGCTTCGTCGGGCGCGACTTCAGCTCGGGGTGCGCCTGCGTCGACACGTAGTACGGGTGGACGTCGGCGGGCAGCTCGACGAATTCGACGAGCTCACCGTTGGGTGAGGTGCCGGAGAACTGCAGCCCCGCCTCGGCGAGCTCATCGCGGTAGGCGTTGTTGACCTCGTAGCGGTGACGGTGGCGTTCGCTGATGTCGGTCGCCCCGTACGCGCCGGCGGCGACGCTGCCCTCGGTGAGCTTCGCCTGGTACGTGCCCAGGCGCATCGTGCCGCCGAGGTCGCCCTCGCCGTCGACGATCGACATCTGCTCGGCCATCGTCGCGACGACGGGGAACTGCGTGTCGGGGTCGAACTCCGACGACGACGCGCCCTCGATGCCGGCGGCGTTCCGGGCGTACTCGATGACCATGCACTGCAGGCCCAGGCACAGGCCGAGCGTCGGAATCCCGTTCTCGCGGGCGTAGCGGAGCGCACCGACCTTGCCCTCGATGCCGCGGACGCCGAAGCCGCCGGGGATGCAGATCGCGTCGAGACCCGACAGCGCCGCGGCCGCACCGGCCTCGGAGTCGCACTCATCGGACTGGATCCACTCGATCTTCACGCGGGCGTCGTTGGCGAACCCGCCGTGGCGCAGCGCCTCGGTGACGGAGAGGTACGCGTCGGGCAGGTCGATGTACTTGCCGACGACGCCGATGCGCACTTCGTGCGCCGGATTGTGGACGCGTTCGAGGACCCAGTCCCACTTCGTCCAGTCGACGTCGCGGAAGGGCAGGTTGAGACGGCGGATGACGTAGACGTCGAGACCGCCGTCATGGAGGACCTTGGGGATCTCGTAGATGCTCGAGGCGTCGACGCAGGGAACGACGGCTTCGAGGTCGACGTCGCTGGCCGAGGCGATCTTCGCCCGGATCGAGTCCGGCAGGTCGCGGTCGGAGCGGAGCACGATCGAATCGGGCTGGATGCCGATCGAGCGCAGGGCGGCCACGGAGTGCTGGGTCGGCTTCGTCTTCAGCTCCCCCGAGGGCCCGAGGTAGGGCACGAGGGAGACATGGATGAAGAAGACGTTGTCGCGGCCGACGTCGTGGCGGACCTGGCGGGCGGCCTCGAGGAACGGCTGGGACTCGATGTCGCCGACGGTGCCGCCGATCTCGGTGATGATGACATCGGGACGGTCCTCGGCGGGACGTTCGGCCTGCGCGCGCATCCGGGACTTGATCTCGTCCGTGATGTGCGGGATGACCTGGACGGTGTCGCCGAGGTAGGCGCCGCGGCGCTCCTTGGCGATGACCGAGGAGTAGACCTGTCCGGTGGTGACGTTCGCGGCACCATCGAGGTCGATGTCGAGGAAGCGCTCGTAGTGACCGATGTCGAGGTCAGTCTCCGCTCCATCCTCGGTGACGAAGACCTCACCGTGCTGGAACGGATTCATCGTTCCCGGGTCGACGTTGAGGTAGGGGTCGAGCTTCTGCATGGCGACCTTGATGCCGCGCTGAGTGAGCAGGTGTCCGAGGCTCGATGCCGTCAGACCCTTGCCGAGAGAGGAGGCGACGCCTCCGGTGACGAAGATGTGCTTGACTGTGTTCGGCTCTTGGGCCCCGATACGATTCACCACGGAATTTGATTCTATCAAACCGGCTGTCGGGAATTCGACGCGGCGTCGGCCTCGGCGTAGACGCCGAGGAGGCTCGAGGCGATCTGACCGGGGTTGTCGACGTCGATGACCCGCTTCTTCGCGGCGATCGCCTGCGCGCCGCGGGCGGCGGGGTCGTCGAGAAGATGATTGATCTCACGCAGCAGGCCGTCCGTGTCGTCGGGGGCGACGATCGGCGCCGAATCGCCCCAGATGCCGGCCCGACGCTCGTTGCCGATGAAGATCGTCGGCTTCGACAGCTGCATGAGGTCCTCATGGCTGAGCCCGGTCATGGACTCCGCGGCGATGACGACATCGGCGGCGGCGACGACGTCGACGAGGTCGTCGGCCGGGGCGACGATGACGCCGCGGTCGGCGAACGAGTTCGCCACGGTCCTCCGGTCCCGGCCGGTGCCGGTGAGCACGGTGACGGCGCGGCGGTCGCGGCGGCGGGAGTTGATCTGGCCGGCGGCGTCGAGGACGGTGGCCAGTGCCGTGTGGTCCTTGAGCGCGATCGGGCTCGCGATCATCCACGTGCCGTCCTTGATGCCCAGCTGCCTGCGCACCTGCGCCCGGGACATCGTCACCGTGAGGTCGGTGTCGATGTCGGGGGTGACGAGTTCGGCGCGTTCGACGAGCGGGACGGAGCCGGCGAACCATTCGACGACGGGTTCGGTGGTGCCGAGCACGGCGGTCGCGGTCCGGGCGACCACCTCGGCGCCGGTCTTCTCGATGACATCGGCGGGGTCGAAGTTCTCCACCGTGGCCACGGCCGTCGGGTGGAGCCGGGAGGGCAGTCCCGTGAAGCCGAGACCGGCCAGGGTGGCGGCGTGGAGGCCGTGGGCGTGGACGATGTCGACGTGCGGGTAGTGCTTGTGGAGGATGAAGGCCGAGTTCGGGTCCGAGGGGCTCAGCCGCCGCTTGGCCGTCAGCGGGATCTCCCGGTAGTTCTCCCGCAGGTCCGCTGGCACGTCGATCGTCTCGAGGAGGTCCGGGTGAGCGGCGAGTCCGACCTTGAAACCGGCCTTGAGATGGCCGATCACGGCGATCTTCGCGACCTCGGCGACGGGTCCCGTCGTCTCGGCGAGCACGTGGAGGATCCTCGTGGCGGTGCTCAGCGGCTGGATCTCGGCGGTGTGGCTCATTCCCTCATCCTCTTTCTACTCAGTTGCCTTCAAGCCTACCTGGGGCGACGGGCGCTTCAGCGTAGACGGCCAGGATCTCTGCGGCGACCGCGGCCTCGTCGGGGAGTTCGGCTCCCCGCGCCCGCGCCCGGTCCCCGAGCTCGGTGCGCCGGCCGGGGTCGGCGGCGAGGTCTCCGATCGCCTCGGCCAGTGCCGCGTCGTCGTCGGAGGCGATGAGGATCCCGGCGTCGCCGACGAGCTCCGGGGTCCCCCCGGTGGCGGTCGCGATGATCGCCTGCCCGGAGAGCAGAGCCTCCTGGAGGACGAGTGCGCGGGCCTCCCAGCGGCTCGTGAGGACGGAGATGTCGGCGGCGGCGATGAGTTCGGCGATGTCGTCGCGGGGTCCGAGGAAATGGAGGGCGGGCAGCGCCGAGGCGGTCGCCGCGGTCGCGTACTGTGCGCGGATCTCGGCGAGCACGGTCTCATCGGCGGCACCGGCGACGAGGACGACGAGGTCACCCGAGTGCTTCCCGAGGCGGGCGAGCGCGCGGACGAGCATGGCGTAGTTCTTCTGCGGGGCGACGCGGCCGACGGCGAGGACGATGGCGGCGTCGGCGGGGAACCCGTACTCGGCGGCGAGCGCCTCACGGGTCGCGGTCGCCTCGGCGGTGCTGACCTCGCGCACCGGCGGTGCGGCGGCGGGCGCGAACCGGGCGTCGCGGGCACCGAGGTCGTGGGCGCGGATGACGAGGTCGGTACTCGCGGCCAGCGTGACGTCGGCGCCGCGGGCGAGCAGCCGCTCAATCCCGGTCTCGATGCGGCCGCGCAGTCCCGTGCCCGCCGCCTGGTTGTGGAGGCTGACGATGAAGCGCGGGCGGGGGCGCAGCAGGCGGGTCGCGAGAAGGGCGAGGAGGCCGGCGCGGAAGCCGTGCGCGTGGACGACGTCGGGGCCGAAGCGGCGGAGGATCCTTCGCAGCGCGGTGACGAGCCCGGTGTCGCGGGGGCCGACCCCGGTGCCGACGTCGAGGGCGGCGAAGCGCACCCCGGGCAGCGCGGAGAACCCGAACTGCTCGTCGGTGGCGGCGGGGCCGACGACGCCGACCTCGTGACCGGCCGCGGCGACGTCGCGGGCCAGGGCCCGCACGTGGGTGCCGACTCCTCCGGTCGAGGTGCCGATGACGTAGACGATCCTCATGGGTTCTCCTCGTTCGGGGTCGGTGAGGCGCCGGGGACGTGGTCGGTGCCTGCGGGCGGACCGGTCACCGGCGGCGTGGGCGCGGTGGAGCGGCGGGAGGCGAGCAGGCCGCGCACCTCGGCGAGGTAGCTGCGGTCGAGGAGGACGATGAGTCCGAAGACGAGGCACCCGATGAGGGCGGCGAGGATGCCGACGACGACCGAGGGGGCTGCCGTGGTGCCGAGGAGCCCGGCGAGCCAGCGGGCGGCGAGCGTGCCGATGACCGACGCGATGCCGGCCGCGACGAGGGAGAGGACGCTGCGGCGCAGCACCCCGGTGAGTCCGCCGGGGCCGAGGACGCGGCGGATCGAGATGAGCAGGGACACGGCGGCGGCGGTCATGCCGAGGACGTAGCCGAGGCAGATCGCGACGAGGGTGCGGTCCGGGTTGCCCTGCGCGTTCGTCACGGCGATCGCGGCGATCATGCCGACGATGACGAGGACCCAGCCGATCGTCGTCGCCACGGCGGCGTGGCGGGAGCGTTCGAGGGCGTAGAAGATCCGCGAGCCCCACGCGATGAACGACCAGCCGGGCACGGCGAGGGCCATGACGACGATCGCCGCGCTCATCGCGGAGAACGGGGCGGAGTCCTCGCCGCCGACGGCGTCGATTGCGGTGAAGAAGTACTCGAGCGGTCCGGCCGCGCTCATGAGGATGACGGTGCCGAGCAGTCCGATGGTGATGATGACCGCCGAGGTGGTCGCCGTGAGCGAGTGCAGCCGGGTCCGGGCGGCCTCCCGGTCGCCCGCGGTCGCCGCGGGGTCGCCGGCGCGGCCCACCCACGTCGAGATCGTCGGGAACATCACCGTGACGACGGGGATCGCGAGGACCGCGTAGGGCAGGAGGTAGACGGCGTTGATGTAGTTGAAGAGGACGAACGTGCCGGTGCCGCCGGAGCGGTTGGACAGGAGCATCGTGACGAGCACGGCCCCCTGCTGGGCGAGCAGGGCCGCCATCCCGGCGCCGGCCAGGCGCAGGGCGCGCCGGGCGACACCGGGCGGGAACGTCCACGTCGGGCGGATCCGCAGACCCGTCGAGCGCATCGGCAGGGCCAGGGGCAGCGCGAGGGCGGCGACGCCGGCCGTCGTTCCCCAGCCGAGCCATCCGATGTGGGTCTGCCACGTCGCGTCCGTGCCGCCGACACCGGCGTAGGTGATGTAGGAGCCGATGACGACGAGGCTGGAGAGCAGCGGGGCGAACGCGGGCCAGAGGAACTTCCGGTGCGCCTGGAGGACGCCGGTGAGGACGGCGCCGATGCCGTAGAGGACGAGCTGCGGGGCGAACATGAGGAGGAGGACCGCCGTCGCCGTCTGCTGGGTGCCGGCGCCGTGGTCGCCGGGCGGGATGAGCACGGCGGCGATCGGCTGGGCGAAGACGGCGACGAGGAGCGTCAGCGGCAGCGTCACGCTCACCGCCCACGTCAGCAGCGCCGAGGCGATCCGGCTCGCCGTCTCCCGGTCCGCCCGGGCCAGGGGCACGGCGAGCAGGGGGATGACCGCGCCGGCCAGGGCGCCGCCGGCGACGACCTCGAAGAGGATGTTCGGGACCTGGTTGGCCGTCTGGTAGGCGGTGCCGACGGTGCCGGCGCCGACCGAGTTCGAGAAGACGAGCCAGCGGAGGAACCCGACGAGCCGGGTGATCAGGGTGATGATCGAGACGAGCAGCGCCGCCGAGGCGAAGAGCCGGACGAGCCTGTTCACTTCACCTCACGCCCGAAGGCGTCGATCTCCCGCAGTCCGGGGGTGGATTCGATGATCGACGTGAACGAGACCTTCTCGCTGAGCAGGGTGAGGCCGACGAGCACGCCGAGGACGACAGCGCGCTGACCGGCCGTCGAGTTCGCCGCGACCGTCGTGCCGAGGGCGGCGCCGAGGGCGTTGGCGCCGGTGTCGCCGAGCATCGCGGTCCCGCCGAGGTCGTCGGGCCAGGCCGCTGCGGTCGTTCCGGTGACGACGGCGGTCGGCACCCAGGTGACCCCGCGGCGGTGCGGCATGAGGCCCGCCACGAGGAGACCGGCTTTGAGCGCGCGTCCCGGACGGAGGTCGAGGAGGTTGAAGAGGTTCGCCGATCCGGCGATGACTCCCCCGGTGACGACGGTGTCGACGGTCGCAGCGATCCACGAGCGCTCGTGCGCCGGCTGCGCCCACTGCGGGAGTGCCGCGGCGACGATGTTCCGGCGGCGATGGGCGTCGGGGCCGAGGACGGCCGCGGCGATGATCGCGGCGGCCGGGATGCCGGTGACCTTGAGCGCCCCGGTCGTGACCTCCCCGCGGGCCAGAGCGCTGAGGTGACCGCGCAGGCCCTTCGAGCTGCCGGATTCCATGAAGTCGTCGACGGCGCCGAGGGCACCGGAGGCGGCAGTGGCGAGCAGGGTCGCCGCCCGCTGGCGGGGGTCCTCGATGAGGACGCTGCCGGCGAGCAGGCCTGCGGCCACGGCGGGGCCTTCGAGGAGGGTGACGTCCTCCCCGGCGTGGTTGGTGCGGACGACGCGCGGGTGCCTGCGCAGCGGGGAGGACAGCAGGGCCTTCGTCACGCCGTACCCGAGGAGTCCGGCGACGGCGGAGGAGACGATCGTGCGGATCATGTCAGACCTTTCCGGGCAGGACCGCTTCGGCGTCCGAGGCGAAGCCCCAGTGGCCGTGGGTGCCGTTGTTGGCCGCCGCGATCGCGCGGACGGTGATGATGGGTCCGGCGCCGAGGCCGAGGCCGTCGACGGTCGAGGCCCGGGACTTCTCGGTGCGCAGGACGTTGACGAGCCCGTTCTGGGCGGAGCCGGCGTCACCGGCGACGACGACGGCCTTCGATTCGGCGGTCAGGGCGTTGACGAAGTCGGTGATGACCTCGCGGGTGGCCTTGTCGCCGGTCGCCTCGGGGCTCGGCTGCGTCTCGTCGGCGAGCTGGGAGTTCTCGTCGTCGATGATGACGAAGAGCTCGGTCGTGCGGTGGTCGGTGTCGCTGCGCAGCCGGCCGGCGTCGATGAAGGCGTTGTAGAGGTCGGTGGCCTTCGCCTCGGCGTCGTCGCGCTCCTGGCCTTCGGTGATCATCGAGGCCCGGCCGGTGAGGGCGATGACGAGCGCCGAGCGCAGCGCGGTCGCATCGTCGGCGGGCAGACCCGGGACGATGCCGCGCAGGGTGGTGAGGAAGTCACCGGAGCCGTCGACGGTGAGCGTGTCCACGACGAAGGCGACGTCACCGGCGATCTGACCGCCGGCCTCCTGGATCCGGTTGGTCACCTGTTCGACCTGCTCGGCGTTCGCCTCGGGGCCGGTGATGACGCTGATCTGCGTGTCGTTGAGGGTGCCGCCGATGAGTTCGGGGGCCGCGGCGGAGACGAACTCGTTCTGCTTCTCGATGTTGCCGCCGGCGGCCTCGAGCTGGGTGCGCAGGTCGTCGCGGTCGGTGCGCAGGGCGTCGACCTGGCTCTGCAGGGACTCCCCGATGGGCTCCTTGAGGGGGCCGGCGCCGAGGACGATGCCGACGGCGAGGGCGAGGAACACCGAGACGAGGGAGACGAGATGGTAGCGGAAATCGATCACGAGGCAGTCCTTGAGTCGAGAACGGCGCGCAGGGCACCGGAGGATTCTGTCGCAGCGGTGGGGTCGCCGCCGAAGAGGGAGCCGATCCAGCCGAAGACGCCGTCGAGCTGCGCGGCGATGAGACCGAGGAAGGTCTGACCGGCCGCGGTGGCGGCCATCGCGACGCCGAGGGCGACGAGGCCGGCGATGATGAGGACGGTGAGCTGGAGGCTCGAGATGCGCTGGCGGTAGAGGAGGGAGACGCCCTTGGCGTCGATGAGCTTCGACCCGACACGCAGGCGGGTGAGGAACGTCGAGGCCATGCCCTTGCGGCCCTTGTCGAGGAACTCCATGAGCGTGTCGTGGGTGCCGACGGCGACGATGAGGTCGGCGCCCTTGTCGTCGGCGAGCAGCATCGCGATGTCCTCGCTCGTGCCCGAGGCGGCGAAGGCGACGCAGTCGACGCCGAGGGCCTTGACGCGCTCGGTGCCCGGGGCGTGGCCGTCGCGGTAGGCGTGGACGACGATCTCCGCGCCCGAGGTGAGCGCGGAGTCGGACACGGAGTCCATGTCGCCGACGATCATGTCGGGTTTGTACCCGGCCTCGAGGATCGCGTCGGCACCGCCGTCGACGCCGATGAGCAGGGGCCGGTATTCGCGGATGTAGGGGGCGAGGATCGCGAGGTCCTCTTTGTAGTGGTAGCCGCGGACGACGATGAGGGCGTGCCGGCCGTCGAAGTCGGTGCGGACCTCGGGGACGACGAGTTCGGCGGAGAGGAGGTCGGAGTCCTTGCGGATGTACTCGATCGTGTTGTCGACGAAGTCGACGAGCACGGAGTTCATCCCGGCTTCGGCCTCGTGCATGTCCTCGGCGATCGTCTCCGGGGTCTGTGCGACGCCTGCGGCGACCTCCTTGCCGTCGAGGTAGACGGTGCCGCCGTCGATGCTGATCTCATCGCCTTCGGTGATCGCGTCGAAGATCTCCGCGCCGGTGGCGTCGATGAGCGGGATGCCGGCGTCGACGATGATCCCGGGCCCGAGGTTCGGGTAGCGACCGGAGATCGACTTGTCGGCGTTGATGACGGCGACGGGGCGGCAGGCGACGAGGGCCTCGGCGGAGACGCGGTCGATGTCGGAGTGCTTGATGACCGCGATGTCACCGGCGGCCAGGCGCTTCGTGAGGTCCTTCGTCCGGCGGTCGAGTTTGGCCGGAGCCGGGTCCGATCGGGTCGGGACCGTGGGGGTCTCCCTCATTCTGCGCGCTTTCATGGTTCGCCCATTCTCTCACGAAGGCGTCGGCGCACCGGCTTTGACCTGCCGGGCGGAGTCGAGGAGCTCGGCGGCGTGGGCCTTCGCCGAGGCGGAGTCCTCCATGCCTGCGAGCATCCGCGAGAGTTCGCTCACACGTTCGTCCTCGCTCAGTTCGCGGACCCCGGAGCGCACGGTCTCCGCGTCGTCGTCCTTGACGATCGTCACGTGCGTGTCCGCCCACGCCGCGACCTGCGGGAGGTGGGTGACGACGATGACCTGAGCGTGGCGGGCGAGGGCGGCGAGCCGCCGGCCGATCTCGACGGCGGCCTTGCCGCCGACGCCGGCGTCGACCTCGTCGAAGACGTAGGTCGGCACCCCGTCCTCGGCGGCGCGGACGACTTCGATGGCGAGCATGACGCGGGAGAGCTCACCGCCGGAGGCGACCTTGCCGATGTCGTCACCGGGCGAGGAGTCGTGCGGGGCGAAGGTGAGGCGGATGTCGTCCATGCCGTGACTCGTCGGTTCCCGTTCGGAGATCTCGAAGGCCACGGCGGCCTTCGGCATCGACAGGGCGGTGAGCTCGCGGCTGACCGCGGCCGAGAACGTCTCAGCGGTCGCCTCGCGCAGGGCCCGCAGGGCCAGGCCCTTCTCCCGCATCGCCGCTTCGGCGGCGGCGAGTTCGGCATCGAGGTGGTCGAGGTCGGCGTCCTCGGTCTCGAGTTCGGTGAGTTCGGCGGCCGCGCGGGCCTCGAAGTCGAGGACCTCGGCGACCGTCTCGCCGTAGGGGGCGAGCGAGCCGAGTTCGGCGCGGCGGGCCTCGGTCTCCTCGAGCGAGGTCTCCCCCAGCTCGTCGAAGCCGGAGAGGTAGGAGCTCAGTTCCGCCGCGGCGTCGGAGAGGCGCAGCACGGTGTCGGAGAGGCCTTCGCGGATGCGGGCGAGCTCCGGGTCGGTGGCCTCGACGTCGCCGAGGCTGCTGATCGCCTCGTGGACGCGGTCGACGGCGGCCCCGGTCTCCTCGAGCTCGGAGCCCAGCAGGAGGTCATGGGCGGTGCCGACGGCGCGGGTGATGTCCGCTGCTGCCCCGAGCTTCGCCGCGAGCGCCGTCAGCGCCTCGTCTTCGCCGGGCACGGGCCGCACGGCGTCGATCGCGTCGAGGCAGCCGCGCAGCCAGAGGATGCGTTCGCGCCGGGCCGCGGTCGAGTCCTTGATCCGCGCGACCCGGGCGACGGTCTCGCGCCAGGTCTCGAACTCGGACGCATAGGCGGCGGCCGCCTCGGCGAGCTCCGTGCCACCGGCTGCGTCGAGGAGCCGGCGTTGGGCACCGGCGCCCTTGAGCCGCAGCTGCTCGGACTGGCCGTGGAGGGTGATGAGGTCGTCGGCGATCTCGGAGAGGACGGAGATCGGCACGGTCCGGCCGCCCGCGGTCGCCCGGGCCCGGCCCTTGGAGGCGACGGTGCGGGAGATGATCGCGTCGTCGTCGGCGCTGCCGCCGGCCTCCTCGATGCGGACCTGGACGGGGGCGGGGACATCGGTGAAGATGCCTTCGACCTCGGCCTTGTCCGCGCCCTTCCGGACGACTCCGGAGCCGACCTTCTCCCCCATGAGGAGGCTGAGCGCGGAGACGAACATCGTCTTGCCGGCACCGGTCTCACCGGTCACGACGGTGAAGCCGGGGGCGAGTTCGACCTCGGCTTCGGCGATGACGCCGAGGTGGGTGATGCGCAGTTCGGAGATCACGTCAGCCTCCTTCGATCGGTCCCCGCCAACCGGAGACGGGCAGGCGGAACTTCGCGACGAGCCGGTCGGTGAACGGTCCGGTGTGGAGGCGGGCGAGCTTGATCGGGGATTCCGAACGCTTCGCCTCGACGCGGGAGCCGGCGGGCAGTTCGAGACCGCGGCGTCCGTCGCTCCAGAGGACGGCGGCGAAGTCGGGGTTGGACGGGGTGATCTCGACGCCGAGGCGGGAGTTGGGGTTGACGACGAGCGGTTCGGTGAAGAGGGCGTGGGCGGAGATGGGGACGAGGAGGAGGGCTTCGACGTCGGGCCACACGATCGGGCCGCCGGCGGAGAACGAGTACGCGGTCGATCCGGTCGGGGTGGCGAGGATGACGCCGTCGCAGCCGAAGGAGGACACGGGTCGGGAGTCGACGCCGAGGACGACGTCGATCATCCGCGCCTTCGAGGTCTTCTCGACGGTCACCTCGTTGAGCGCCCACGCCTCGTAGATGATTTCGCCCTCGTGCCAGACGGCGACGTCGAGGGCGAGTCGCTCCTCGACGAGGTAGTCACGCGCTGCGGCACGGTGGACCGCCTCGTCGAGGTCCTCCTTCTCGCTCTCGGCGAGGAATCCGACGTGGCCCAGGTTGATGCCCATGAGGGGGACGCCGGAGCCGTGGAAGCGCTCGGCGGCGCGGAGGATCGTGCCGTCACCGCCGAGGACGATGACGAGTTCGCACTTCGCACGCCATTCGGGCAGGTCGCTGGCGTTGATGATGACGCAGCGGGAGAGGAGTTCCTGGTGAACCGCGGGATAGGAGCTGCGGGAGGCGATGTCGAGGATCTCCTCGTCGAGGACGACCGGCGTGATGCCGGCGTCGAGGAGGGCCTGACACACCTGGACGGCGGCGACGGCGGAGTCCTCGCGCTGGGGGTGGAGCAGCACCATGATGTAGCGGCTCACGACTCTCCTTCCATGATCTCATCGAGGCGGGCGGTGATGGCCGCCTCGTCGAGCCTAGCGGACTGGGGTGCACTCGATTCGGGTCGAACACGCAGGAAGTACTCGCGGTTTCCGCTGGGACCGGGAAGCGCCGAGGCGGCGATGCCGGTGACGTGTGCGCCGGTGGCGGTGAGCGCGGTGAGGACGGAGTCGAGCGCGCGCCGCCGGTCGGCTGTGCGGGTGACGACGCCGTGCTTGTCGAGGACGGAGCGGGCGAGTTCGAACTGGGGTTTGACCATGAGGAGGAGCTCGCCGCCGGGACGGACGGTGCGCAGCAGCGGCTCGAGGAGGAGGCGCAGGGAGATGAAGGAGACGTCGGCGACGACGAGGTCGACGGCGGGGACGTCTGAGTCGGCGAGGTCGCGGAGGTTGAGGCCTTCGCGGACGTGGACGCGCGGGTCGGTCCGGAGGGTCGGGGCGAGCTGGTCGTGGCCGACGTCGACGGCCCAGACCTCGGCCGCGCCCCTGCTGAGGAGGACCTGCGTGAACCCGCCGGTCGAGGCTCCCGCGTCGAGGGCGCGGATGCCGTCGAGGCGCTCGATGCCGAAGTCGTCGAGGGCGCCGAGGAGTTTGTGGGCGCTGCGGGCGACCCACGGGTCGGGGTCGTCCACGGTGAGCGTGTCGGTCGCTGCCACCTCGGCGGCGGGCTTCGTCACGGTGGTGCCGTTGACGCTCACTCGACCCGCGGCGATCTCACGCGCCGCGCGGGAGCGGGAGGCGAGGAGACCGCGGGCGACGAGTTCGCGGTCGAGTCGGCTCACAGGGAGCCCACCTGACCCTCGAGGTCGTCGAGGAGCTCGGAGATCCGGGCGTGACGGTCCGCGGCCGGGGCGTCGGCGGTCGCGGTGAGGTTCGCACGCCACGCCTCGGACGGCACATCCTTGTTGACGGTGCCCGGGGTGGGCCTCGGAGCGCCCAGGGTCGGCTTTGGTGTGCCCGCGGTCGGGATAGGTGTCGGGGAACCTTGTGTGGGCGGTTCCGGCGTCGTCGCGTGCTCGGCGTCAGTCATCGATCCTCCTCGGCAGGTTCCCCGGCGCAATCCTCTCACCGGAGTCGATGGCTGCCCAGGCGAGGCGCAGTGCGGCCTCGATCGCCTCCGGGGACGTCAGCGCCGCCTCGGCGAGCTGGAGCTTCCCGTCGACGATCTGCACTCGCCTGCCGGCAGCGTGAGTCCCCGGGCCTGGCTCGGCGGTGCGCTCTGCCCTGTTTGTGGTCACCGAACCGAGCGGATTCGCCGGATTCGGCCCGCCGACCTCGGTTCTGTGACCACAAACGGCGGCCTCGAGGACGCGCGGCAGGCCGGCAAGTGTCGGCAGCACGAATGCGGGTCGGCGGATCGGGTCGGCGGCGAGCGCATCGTGGAGGTCGTGGACGCCGGTGAGGACGAGCGCGGAGTCGAATCCCGCGCGATTTGCGCCTTCGATGTCCGTGTCGAGGCGATCGCCGACCATGAGGGGGCGACGCGCGCCGAGGCGGTGGCCTGCGTGCGTCATGACGTCCGGTGAGGGTTTGCCGACGATGTGCGGGGTTCGGCCGGTCAACTGCGCGAGCATGTCGACGAAGGCGCCGTTGCCGGGGACTCGGCTCGCGGGGCCGACCATCGAGAAGTCGGGGTTGGTCGCCCACCAGTCGAGTCCGGCGGTGATCGCTTCGGCGGCGCGCACGATGCCCGCGTAGTCGATGTGGGGGTCGAGTCCCTGCGCGAGGGCGACGGGTGAGTCGTCGAGTGAGCCGACGATCTTGAGGCCCTCGGATTCGAGGGCCTCTCGCAGGCCGGTGGTGCCGACGAGGAGGATGGGTGCGCCGGTGCCGAATTCCTCGGACAGGCGTGCCGCGAGCACTTGCGCCGAGGTGATGACCACCGTAGTCGCGGTCGGGATGCCGAGAGCGGAGATGTGGTCGGCGACGACCTCGGCGGTGCGGGTGGCGTTGTTCGTCACGTAGCCGACGGGGATGTCGCGTTCGTGCAGGTCAGCGATACCGTCGACGGCACCCGGGATGGCGTCGGGGCCGTGGTAGACGACGCCGTCGAGGTCGAAGAGCACGCCGTCGATCGGCGTCCCCGCGGGGACGCCGACCTCACCGGCGACGTCGACCGCCGGTGTCACCGGTCTCCGTTCGCCGAATCCGATCCCAGGGATTCATCGGCGATGTCGGCTGCGTCAGTGCCGGTTGCGTCGGACTCTGCACTTTCGCTGTCTGCGTCAGCACTGTCGGATTCAGCGTCGGCGAGGATCTCGTCGAGTTCGGCTTCGATCTCGTCGTCGGAGACCTTGACCTTCTTCAGTTCCTTCTCCGACACATGGGTCTTCGACTTCGGAGCCGCCTCGGTGGCTGTCGCATCGTCGGCTTGCGTCGGCTCAGTGCCTTCAGCGTCGTCTGCCGATGTCGCGTCGGCCGGGGCCGGAGCGCCGGCGTCGTCGGGAGTGACCGTCGCGGCCGGGTCCGCGCTGTCGTCGGATTCCGGGGCCTCCTCGGCGGCAGCGGTGTCCTCAGCGGCGGCGTCGCCGTCCGCCTCGGCGAGCTCTTCGTCGGGGATCTCTTCGATGGTCTCGATCTCGACGCCGAAGTTCGGGTCGGGCTCCTCGTCGCCGAAGAGCGTTCCCGTGGCCTTGGCCGTGCGGCGGGAGAGCTCCTCGTACTTATCGGCGAGTTCGGTCTCGCCGTGGAGACGGAGGACGTCGGCGTAGGCGGCCATGAGGCGCACGAGAGCGCCGGTCGGACGCTGCGTGAAGTCCTCGGCTTCGATGAGTCGGCGGGCGGCGGCGAGGTCGCCCTGGTCGGACTTCGCGCCGGCGGCGACGATGACGAGTTCCGTGCGGGTGTCGTTGTCGAGGTCGGCATCCTTGGCCCAGTCGAGGAGTTCGAGGGCCTTCTCCGGCTTGCCGCGGCCGCGTTCGGCGTCGGCGATCAGCGCGATGTTCTCGTTGGACCCGGAGATGCGGCGGTGTGTGCGCAGTTCGCGGACGGCCTCGTCGTACTTCTCGACGTGGTAGGCCGCGATGCCGAGGGCTTCGCGGACGAGGCCGACCCGGCCGGCGCGGGCCATGGCGGCTTTCGCGTGTTCGTAAGCGCGTTCGGGGTCGGTGTCGAGGAACGCGCCGGTGGCGACGAGGTGCTTCGCAACGGTCTCCGCGTTCTCCTTGTCGAGCGAGCGCAGCTGACCGCGGATCTCCTTGTCGAGTTCCTGACCGGTGATGCCCTCGGGAATCTCGGGTTCCTCGACGCGGGGGCGGCGAGCGCGCTGTTCGCGTGCGTAGTCGCCCGTGTCGGTGGCCCGGGAGGCGCGGCGATCGTTCGAGTTGCGGCCGTGTCCGCCGCGATCGTTGCGGCGGTCACCGTGGTAGGAACCGCGACGGTCATCGTCACGGCGGTCTCCGCGGTAGCCGCCCCGTCGATCGTCGTCTCGGCGGTTGCCCTGGTAGCCGCCCCGTCGATCGTCGTCTCGGCGGTCTCCGCGGTAGCCACCCCGGCGGTCGTCGTCACGGCGGTTGCCCTGGTAGCCGCCCCGTCGATCGTCGTCTCGGCGGTCTTCGCGGTAGCCACCCCGGCGGTCGTCGTCACGGCGGTTGCCCTGGTAGCCACCTCGACGATCGTCATCGCGGCGGTTGCCCTGGTAGCCACCTCGGCGTTCACCGTCGTTCGAACGACCTCCGCCGAAACCACCTCGGCGGTCATCATCATTCCGGCGGTTCCCCTGGTAGCCTCCGCGACGGTCGTCGTCGCGACGGTTGCCCTGGTAGCCGCCCCGGCGGTCACCGTCGTTGGATCGGCCGCCGCGGAATCCGCCCTGTCGATCATCGTCGTTCCGGCGATTGCCCTGGTAACCCCCGCGACGGTCGTCGTCACGACGGTTGCCCTGGTAGCCGCCCCGACGTTCACCGTCGTTGGAACGACCTCCGCCGAAGCCACCTCGGCGATCATCGTCGTTCCGACGGTTGCCCTGGTAGCCGCCACGACGTTCACCATCGTTGGATCGGCCGCCGCGGAATCCACCCTGACGATCGTCGTCACGGCGATTGCCTTGGTAGCCGCCTCGGCGGTCATCTCTGCGATCGGACTGACGTGGCCCGCGGGCTCCTCGCGACGACGGGGAGACCTGTCGACGATTGCGACTGCCTCCGCGGTTGTCGTCGCCCGAGCGGCGGTTGTGCTGGCTGTCTCGCGAATCCCCTTGGGCCACGATTCTCCCTATAAAGACTTTTCAATGATTCCGATCCATTCTAGTCCACGACCGGTCGCGGCACCCTGTGGTCGCGAACACGTCAGAGCAGGTCGGAATGCCGTTTTCCGTTCAGTGAAAGCGGGTTGAAAAACTCAGACCTACCAGGTGGTACGCGGTGCCCGCTCTGTTAGACTCTCTCGCGAACCGATCAGTGCGCCCCGATTCCGGGGCATCCACCCATGCGCATGCAGACAGTGGGGTATTCATGGCCGCAGGCACACCGACAGCTGCGAGCCTGCACACGGTTTCACATCACTCTCGCCATCGCGGGACGAATGCACTGGCAGCCGAACTCGGGGCATCGGAATCCACCCCCGTGCGGGAACCAGTTCGCGATCCATCATCCCCTCCTCCGGGCCGGTCGGAGTGACCGCCGGCAGGGGCCCAGGACAACGACACGAGGACACCCACTCATAGCGTCTGCCCACACCGCCCCAGGTCGTCGGCGCCGCTGATCGCAGCCCACGGATTCGAATCAGGAACAGGAGACATCGTGCCCAATACACTCTTCATCGATGGACAGTGGGTCTCGGCCCAGGACGGCGGAACCCGGGAGATCCACAATCCTGCCGACGACAGCCTCGTGGCCGTCGTCGACGAAGCCAGCCCAGCCGACACCGAACTCGCGATCGCCGCGGCCCGCCGCGCCTTCGACTCCGGCGTGTGGTCGAGCGTGCCGGCAAGCGAGCGCGGCGACTTCCTGCTGCGCTTCGCCGCCGCTCTGCGCGAGCGCAAGGAGGAGTTCGCCGTCGCCGAGTCGCTCGACACCGGGAAGCGGATCGTCGAGTCGCGCATCGACATGGACGACATCGCGAACTGCTTCGACTACTTCGGCAAGCTCGCCGCCAATGACGCCGGCCGCATCGTCGACGCCGGTGCCGACTCGGTCGTCAGCCGCATCTCCTACGAACCGGTGGGCGTGTGCGCGCTCATCACCCCGTGGAACTACCCGCTGCTCCAGGCGGCGTGGAAGATCGCGCCGTGCCTGGCTGCCGGCAACACCTTCATCCTCAAGCCCGCCGAGCTCACCCCGCACACGGCGATCATGACGATGCAGGTCATGGAGGAGCTCGGGCTGCCGGCCGGCGTCGGCAACCTCATCCTCGGCGCCGGAGCCGATGCGGGTGCGCCGCTGTCGACGAGCGAGGACGTCGACATGGTCTCGTTCACCGGCGGACTCGTCACCGGTCGTCTGCTCGCCGCCAACGCCGCGGCGACGGTGAAGAAGGTCGCGCTCGAACTCGGCGGCAAGAACCCCAATGTCGTCTTCGCCGATGCCGACCTCGATGCCGCCCTCGACAACGCCCTCAACGGCGCGTTCGTCCACTCCGGCCAGGTCTGCTCGGCCGGTGCCCGTCTCATCGTCGAGGATTCGATCGCCGAGGAGTTCGTCGACAAGCTCGTCGAACGCGCCTCCCAGATCCGCCTCGGTGGGCCCTTCGATCCCGACGCCGAGACCGGCCCGCTCATCTCCGCCGCGCACCGCGACAAGGTGACGAAGTACGTGGAGAAGGGTGTCGCCGAGGGCGCCCGCGTGCGCTGTGGCGGCAAGTGGGGCGAAGGCGACCTCGAGAACGGCTACTACTACCTGCCGACGGTCCTCGACAACGTCGAACGCGGCATGTCGGTCGTCTCCGATGAGGCCTTCGGACCCGTCGTCACCGTCGAGACGTTCTCGTCCGTCGACGAGGCGGTCGAGACCGCCAACGACACGATCTACGGTCTCGCGGGTGCCGTGTGGACGCAGGATGCCGGCAAGTGCCAGGAGGTCGCGGCGAAGCTGCGCCACGGCACGATCTGGATCAACGACTTCCACCCCTACCTGCCTCAGGCCGAGTGGGGCGGCTTCAAGCAGTCCGGCTTCGGCCGTGAGCTGGGCCCGACGGGCATGGCCGAATACCAGGAGGCCAAGCACATCTACCACAACCTCGAGCCCGCCGTCACCGGCTGGTTCCCCGTCCACACCGAAAGCGAATGAGGAGAGTTCCCGTGGATACCACGCACAGCTTTGACTATGTCGTCGTCGGCGGCGGATCGGCCGGCGCTGCCGTCGCCGCTCGCCTGAGCGAGGACCCGAACGTCACCGTCGGCCTCCTCGAGGCGGGCCCCACCGACGTCGACGAAGACGTCATCCTCCGCCTCAACCGGTGGATGGAGCTTCTCGAATCCGGCTTCGACTGGGACTACCCGATCGAGAAGCAGGAGCACGGCAACTCGTTCATGCGCCATGCCCGCGCGAAGGTCCTCGGCGGCTGCTCCTCGCACAACTCGTGCATCGCCTTCTGGGCCCCGAAGGAGGATCTCGACGAGTGGGAGTCGAAGTACGGCGCCGCCGGCTGGGGTTCGGCGGAGACCTTCAGCCTCTACAAGAAGCTCGAGAACAACGAGCTGCCCGGTGACCATCACGGCCACGACGGTCCCGTGCGCCTGATGAATGTCCCGCCCGTCGATCCGTGCGGCGTCGCCCTCCTCGAGGCGTGCGAGGAGGCGGGCATCCCCCGCGTCCAGTTCAACGAGGGCGAGACCGTCATCAACGGGGCGAACTTCTTCCAGGTCAACCGCAAGGATGACGGCACCCGGTCGTCCTCCTCGGTGTCCTATCTCCACCCGATCCTCGACCGTGAGAACCTCACGATCCTCACCGACACCCAGGCCAAGGAGATCGAGTTCGACGACGAGGGCAACGCCGTCGCCGTCCTCGTCGTCAACAACGCCTTCGGCAAGACCCACCGGATCGAGGCGACGAAGGAGGTCATCGTCTCCGCCGGTGCGATCAACACCCCGCAGCTGCTCATGCTCTCGGGCATCGGCCCGAAGGACCACCTCGCCGAGGTGGGGATCGAGGCCCGCGTCGATGCGCCGGGAGTCGGGGAGAACCTCCAGGATCACCCCGAGGGCGTCATCAGCTGGGAGGCCAAGCAGCCGATGGTCGAGGATTCGACCCAGTGGTGGGAGATCGGCATCTTCTCCCCCACCGAGGACGGACTCGACCGCCCCGACCTCATGATGCACTACGGGTCGGTGCCCTTCGACATGCACACGGTCCGGCAGGGCTACCCGACCGCGGAGAACACGTTCTGCCTGACCCCGAACGTCACGCATGCCCGCTCGCGCGGCACGGTGCGGCTGCGGTCGTGCGACTTCCGTGACAAGCCCTTCGTCGACCCGCGCTACTTCACCGATCCCGATGGTCACGACATGCGCGTGATGATCGCCGGCATCCGCAAGGCCCGCGAGATCGTCTCCCAGGACGCGATGAAGGACTGGGCGGGTCGTGAGCTGTTCCCCGGCACCGAGGCGCAGACCGACGAGGAGCTCGAGGACTACATCGTCCGCACCCACAACACCGTCTACCACCCGGTGGGCACAGTGAAGATGGGTGCTGCCGACGACGACTCCGCACCGCTTGACCCGCAGCTGCGCGTCAAGGGCGTCAATCGCCTGCGCGTCGTCGATGCCTCGGCGATGCCCGAGATCACCACCGTCAACCCGAACATCACCGTGATGATGATGGGCGAGAAGCTCGCGGAGATGATCAAGAACGGTCAGTGACCCGTCGGCTGGGGCCTGGATGATCGCCGAGGCGGCGGTCCAGGTCTGACGGACCCCTGACTCCCAGCGCACAAGGGCCGGTCGCACACTTTTCGAGGTGTGCGGCCGGCCCTTCGCGCTCCCCAACTGGTTCCTCGCGCTCCCATTGTCCGGACGCCCCTCGGCCCGGGACTCGGGCTCACCGCAGTTTCGAGGGCACACATAAGGACCTGAGCCCCCGAAACTGGAGTGAGCCCGAACAGCTTTGCGCCAGTTGAGTCTGAGATGGCCAAGGCTGCCTTGGCCATCTCAGACTCAACTGGCGCAAACTCGACGGAGGCCGGTGCCGACGGGGCGAACCCGACTGGTCACCCCACCGACCGTCCGCCCGTCCGACCTGCCCGCCGACCCTCAGTCAACGTTCGTCGGCGACCGGCTGCCGGTCCGGCTGGCCAGGGTGCTCTGCCGCTTGGGCTTCGGCTTGGACTTCGATTTCGGCTCGTCGACGTAGGGGTCGCGGAACTCCGGGGCGGGTTCGACGGCCTCGGGGGCGACGACGGTCTCGACCGAATCGTCGTACTCGCTGCTGAACTCGTCGGAGTCGTCCTCGCGGCGTTCGACCTCCTCGGGTGGCAGGACCTTCTTCCAGCGGCGCATGCGCACCCGCGGCAGTGCCCCTGCATCCTCGCGCAGCGCTCTCATCAGGGCGTAGATCTGGAAGTACGCGATGACGAAGAACGGCAGGCCGATGAGGATGATCGTCGATTGGAGCGCCTCGAGCCCGCCCGATCCGGAGAACACGAGCAGCGTCGCCGTGACGACGGCGATCGCGAGCGCCCAGAAGATCCTCTGCGGGAGCGGGTTGAAGTCCTCGTGCCCGTTGTTCATCGTGTCGACGACGAGCGCCGCGGAGTCGACCGAGGTGACGAAGAAGACGACGACGAGGAGGATCGCGACGATCGACACGGGGATCGCCAGCGGGTAGTGCTCGAGGAACGCGAAGAGCGCGCCAGGGATGTCGCCCTGATTGACGACGCGGTCGACGAGGCCGCCGCCCTGGTTGAACTCGATGTCGAAGGAGGCGTAGCCGAAGACGCCGAACCACAGGATCGAGAACGCCGAGGGAATGGCGAGGACGCCGATGACGAACTGTCGGATCGTCCGACCGCGGGAGATTCGGGCGATGAAGATCCCGACGAACGGCGACCACGTGATCGTCCACGCCCAGTAGAAGACCGTCCACGTCTTCTGCCAGCCCGTGTCGGCGAACGTGTCGTTCCACAGCGCCAGCTCGGGCAGCTGCTGGATGTACGTGCCGAGCGATTCGAAGATCCCCCGCGCCATGAACAGGGTCGGTCCGAAGACGATGATGAGGATGAGGAGCAGGACCGCGACGACGATGTTGATGTTCGAGAGCACCTTGATGCCCTTGTCGAGGCCGAGCGAGACGGAGATCGTCGCCAGCCCGCAGACGACGCCGATGATGATGAGCTGCCACAGCGCGCTCTCGGGGATCCCGAGGACCTGGGCGAGCCCGCCGTTGATCTGCAGCGTGCCCAGCCCGATCGACACCGCGACACCGAAGACGGTGCCGATGATGGCGATGACGTCGATCGTCTTCCCGATCGGCCCGTGGATCCGCTCACCGAGGATGGGCTGGAAGATCGAGCTCACCCGCGGCGGCAGGTTGCGCTTGTGGATGAAGTACGCGAAGCACAGCGCGGGCAGGGTGAAGATCGTCCACGTGTGGAGCGTGAAATGGTAGTACGTGAAGTTCATCGCGTCGGCCGCGGCCTCGACCGTGCCCGGCTCGATCCCGGTGCTCGCCCGCGGTGGATCGCCGAGGTGGCTGACCGGTTCCGCGACACCCCAGAACATGAGGATGGAGCCGATTCCCGCGGCGAAGAGCATCGCGAACCAGGCGCCGTTGGAGTGCTCGGGCGGTTCGTCGTCGGGACCGAGTTTGACCCGACCGTACCGGGAGGCCGCAACGTAGATGAGGAAGACGAGGAACACCGTGACGCCGACGATGTAGAACCAGCCGAAGTTCGTCAGCAGCCAGTCCGAGGCCGCCGAGACACCGGTGTCGAGGGCGTCGGTGAAGACGATCGTCCCGACGACGAAGAGGATGATCACCGCCGCCGAGGAGAAGAAGATGGCCGGGTTCGTCCGCAGCCTGAGGGCATCGTGCAGTCGCGTGAGCATGCGCAGTACCTTCCGTTGATCACTCCTGCCCACGTTACCGAAGATCACGATATTGACAACAAACTCACTTGTCACAATCAGATCAAGAACGCCCAGGTGGCGGCCCTCGATCCGCGAGTTCGACGGCATCGGAGCGGTTCGACGACGTCCCTGAGATCGTCACGAATTCTTCCCGAGTTCATCCTCAGCGCCGCCCCGCGCACCGGTCACCGGGACCGCGAACCAGGCGACCGCCTCGGCGAGAATTCATCTCCCGGACCTCTCAATCGAGACGTCATCGGCTCTTGGTCTCCCCGACGCGGCTGCATAGGGTTGTGGTGCACTGATGCGGGCCGGCGACGGGATGACGATCATGGAGAACCTCGACCTCCGGGCACTGCCGAGCACGTTCATCCAGTCGATCGACCGGGCGCTGCTGGTGCTCCGGATCCTGCGGGACTCCGCTCCGCTGCCTCTCCAGGAGATCAGCGCGCGGGCCGAGCTGTCGCCGTCGACGTGTCACCGGGTGCTTCAGATGCTCGTCTATCGTGATTTCGCCACTCAGCTCGATGACCGCCGCTACACGGTCGGGACCGCGGTGACGGCACCGCTCAACGTCTCCGACGAGCTCTTCGATCTCCAGCAGCGGGCTCGACGGCCGCTGCGGCGGCTGGTCGATGAGACCGGGGAGACGGGCAATCTCATGGTGAGGACCGGCAGCAGCGTCCGGGTCGTCATCTCCTATGCGGGGGCGACCGAACCGCACGTGGGCAGCCGGGAGAATGCCGTGCTTCCTGCCGCGACGACGGCGGGCGGGCTCGCGCTGCTCGCCCAGCTGCCCGACGAATGGCTCGTGCGGGTGTTCTTCAACGAGCAGATCGACCGGTCCTCCCCCGTGGGCGACCTCTTTCCCACGGCGGCGGACTTCATGCGGATGATGGAGCGGGTCCGCTTCGACGGCTTTGCCCAGGTGTCCGGCTTCACCGAACGCGGGGTCGACGCGATCGGACTCGCCCTGCGCGGCTGCGACAGTGTCGCACCGGTGGCCCTGAGCGTGGCCGCCCCGGAGGTCAGGGCGGCCACGCTCTCATCGCCGCGGGTCCGGGAGGCTATCGCCCGATGTGCTGCGGAGATCGAGCGGCGCTCTGCCCGGCCGGGCGATCGGCCGGGCGATCGGCCGGGTCGCCGCTCGGGCTGAATCCGAACAGGCGCTGCGCATTGCCGGCGGCGATCTTCGCCTTGTCACGGTCGTTGAGTTCGACGTCGTCGAACCACACGGAGGCCTCCTCCATCGACTCGAACGGGTAGTCGGCGGAGAACATGATCCGATCGGCGCCGACCTCCTGGATCGCGTTGAGGAGGGCCGGCGTGCGGAAGTTCCCGCTCGTCGTGAGGTAGAAGTTGTTGCGCAGGTAGTGCCCGAAGGAGTGCTCGACGTCGAGACCGCGCGGGGCGACGGCGAGACGATGATCGGTGCGCCAGATGTTGTAGGGCAGCAGCTCGCCGAGGTGGCCGATGATGATGCTGATGCCCGGGTGCCGATCGAAGAGTCCTGAGCCCATGAGCCGCAGGGCGTGCGTGCCGGTTTCGACGGAGAACGCCCACGACGAGCCGTAGAGCCAGGGGTGCCCGTCGTACTGTGGGCTCTTCGAGACGAGCGGATCGCGGGGGTGGAGGTAGATCGGGACGTCGAGCTCGGCGACCGTCGACCAGAAGTCCGCGTAGCGCGGATCGTCGAGGTAGACGACCGTGTTCTCGTCGTCGACCTGGGAGAAGCCGTTGATGAGAGCGCCGACGAGGCCGAGGTCGCTGACCGCGCGGGTGAGCTCCTTCGTCGCAGCGTCCGGATCCTGCATGGGAAGGGCGGCGAACGAGGCGAAGCGCTCGGGGTTGACCGCGACCTGGTCCGCTGCGTAGTCATTGAGCCGGTGCGCCCAGTCGACAGCCTCGGTGCGTTCGTAGAGCGATTGGATGCCCGGGGCGAGGAGGGAGAGGATGACCTTCTCGATGCCGAGTTCGTCCATCTTCTGCAGGCGCGTCTCGTGGATGTCGAGCAGCGCGGCTCGCCTCTCCGGCCAGGCGTCGGGCGTGAAGTGCTCGGCGGACTGTTCGACGATGTTGGGGTCGGTGGCGCCGAAGTGCTCTTCGAGGGCGATCTTCTTCATGGTGGTCTCAGTGCTCCTCTGCAATGACAGGTGAATGGGTGATGTGGTGCGGGCTGATGCGCGTGGCATCAGGAGGTGTGGGCGGTGTTCGCAGCGGTCGCGCCGGCACTGCTCGCCCCGGCGAGAGCGGCAGTGTCATCGGGCACGGAGAGCGCCGCCCGCCGGATGACGAGGATGAGCACCCCCATGACGGCGGCAGCGAAGATCGCTCCCCCGGCGAAGACGCCGTAGACGGCAGCGACACCTGCTGCGGTGCCGATGAGGAGCCCGCCTGCCTGCGGGGCGAGGACCGCACCGAGGCGGCCCATCCCGAGTGCCCAGCCGAGCGCCGTCCCGCGGATCGCAGCGGGGTACGTGTTGTTGATGGCGCCGATGATCAGGCACATCGACCCGTGCGTGCCGATACCGGCGACGATGAGCAGCAGGTAGGTGACGACGATGGGCAGCTGGTCGGAGATCATCGCGACCATGGCGAGGCCGGTCAGTGCGGTCGCCACGGCTGCCGCTGCCAGGGCGCCGTACCGGGTTCCCGCCCAGGCGGTGAGGATCGAGCCGATGACCGCGCCGATATTGAGGGTAAGGGCGAAAGTCAGCGCCGATCCGAGGTCGTAGCCCTGGGTCTCGAGAAGCCGGGGCAGCCAGATGCCGAGTCCGAACCAGACGAAGAGCACGGCCAGAGCGGCGATGGCGAAGAGCGCGGAGATGGGCGCATACGGCCCGGCGAAAAGGGAGCTCCGGTTCGTCCGATCGGCGCGGGCGCTGGCCTCCTCGGGCCCGCGGGAGGGCAGGTACTTGAGGGCGAAGGGGATGATGAGGAGGGAGACGAGGGTGAGGAAGAACATCCATCGCCAGCCGAGAGTGGGGATGACGATGAGGCCGGTGAGTGCGGCGAGGATACCGCCGACGGGGACGCCGGACATCATGATCGTCGCGACGGTGGCCCGCCAGCGCGGTGCGACGAGGCCGGCGACCAGGGCGTTCGAACTCGGCAGCAGACCGCCGAGGCCGACGCCGGCGAGGAATCGGAGCACCCCGAAGAGGACGGGGCTGTCGACGGCGCCGCAGAGGGCGTTGAGGCAGGTGAAGACGATGGTGCAGATGATGACGGTCCGCTTCTGACCGAACCGATCACCGAGGCGGCCCCCGAACAGGGCGCCGAGCATCATGCCGACGAACGCGAGCGACCCGAGGGTGCCGATCGATGCGTTCGTCAGTCCCCAGCCGGTGCTCTCGATGAGCGAGGACTGGACGGTGCCGAAGACGATGAGGTCGTATCCGTCGGAGACGACCAGTGTCCATGATACGAAGATCGCCATGATCGGCACGGCTTTGGCACCTGGCGACGAAGAGGCTGACGCAGACTGGTCAGGACTCCGATGTGTACTCATTTCGATCTCTTCTCGATCCTCACCGTTGAGGTGTGCAGCGCAGACTCTCTGCGGCTCCATGCACGCTACGGGGAGGACCACCGCCGGCACAGCGAATCGTTGATCAATTCCACACCGTGAAAATCCTATCGGGTGGTGAATGCGAAAAGGGGGACCTCACCGGTCCCCCACCACCACACCAGCCGACCCAACCAGGACCACCGGCACCCACAGTCGTGAATGCAAAAAGTGGGGGCACCCCCCATAAGGAGTGCCCCCACCAAAAAGAATTGCGGCAGTCACTTACTCTCCCACAACCACCAAG